>CAZXXW010000005.1:0-55973 GCA_964644835.1 uncultured Anaerolineales bacterium | reverse complement strand
AAATCTCTGCGCACTCCGCGTCCCAGCGGTGGATTTTGATATGAACTGCGTAACTTCTATCATACGGATTCTACTAGCTGAATCACTTCCGCAAATAACAAGACCTCCGAGGTCTCGTAGACCTCGGAGGTCTAAATAGTTCTGTATTGCCCTTTCCCCTATTTTCTCCCCACCCTCCAACTTAGCCACAACACAACCGTGACGATCAGGGCGTTCAAGGCCTGGCCGCCGATCGCACCGTAAAGCCCCCATTGTCTGACGGCCAAAATCCCGATGGTGAACATCGAAACGATCGCCGCGCCGTTGGCCAGGAAGAGCGGTCGCGTCGCCCGCAGCGCTTTATGGGCGACCTGCATCGGCCAATAGGCGTACAAAAGGCCGTAGAAAAGCGCCATCCAGATGGCGCCGTTGCTGTAGGGTAAATAAGTCTCCTGGTAGAGCAGGCGCAACAACGGCGTGGAGAAAAAGTTGATCAGCAGCAGCCATCCCACGATTGGAATCCCGGCGGCGAGATAGATGATCTTGACCAACCGGCTCAAGCCTGCCCGCCCGTTTTGGTGGTATTCCTTGGCTGCCCAGGGCGTCGAGAAGGTATCCAGCGCCCGCAGGAGTAGGTGGACGGGGGCGACCAGGGTTTGCAGCGCTCGATAAGCTCCCGCCGCGGCAAAACTGACCATCCCCGCGGCGATGATCGGGTAGACCTCCACCGCGGCCCAATTAGTTAGCGAGCCACCCAGCACCCAGCGCCCGTACCCCCAGTTGCGTTTCCAGGCCCCAACAACGGTGACCCCGCGCCGGGTCCAGTAAGGACGCGCCTGCCACAATCCCAGGAGGAGCCCGGCCAGGGAACCCCAGGCAATCGCGTGGAGCCCGTCGATTCCGGTATCCAGCCGGCCCGCTTCCGTCCACCAGATCATCAAACCCAAACGAACGGCGTTGGTCAGCGTTGTGTTCACGGCCGCTTTGGCTACCTCGCCGCGGGTGTAGAAAGCGCGGCGGAGAAATTCCTGCATCTGCCAGGTCAGAAAGGCGAACCACAAGGCAAGCGATGTTGGCCCGGCTGTGTCGTTGCCGGTGACGATCAACAGCCAACCGAGCACCGCCGCACTCACCGCACTGGCAAGCGCCAGGATGAATTGCAACACGGCGTTGGCGCTGAAATAGCGCCGAAAGCGCTTCAAGCTCAGCGAGGCGCCAAAGGCGTTGAGCGGTTGCACGATCAGCCCGTCCTGAATCGCTCGCACGCAGTGAATCAACAAAAACCCGATCGAGTAGGTCCCAAACTCGGTCGGAGTCACAGCCCGGGCCAGGAGAATGGCGGCGGCAAAATTGGCCAGGCTGATAAATCCCTGGTCGATCGTGGAGAGATAGCCTTGAAACGCCTTTTGCCCCGCCAGACGGGGAAGAAAGAGTTGGATACGATTGAAGAGTGTGGGGAAAAACTTGTCGCTTTTCGCGGTTGGGCGGCGATAAGTTTCTTGTTGCGATGATGTTTTCATCGGGGCGTCAGCCGCCGTATTCGAGCACGTAAAGGATATTGTCTGGGACGGGGGTGAGGAAGTAGATCGTCGTCCAGCCTGCCCAGCCGACCCAGTCTTCCTCGCTGTAGCCCAGATCAATCCAGTGGCGGTCGGGCAATCCGGCGCCGACGTCTTCGATAGTGGCGAATCCGTAATCAGGCACGTAGACGGGCAGTCCCTTCATATAAAGATACCACTCCAACGTGGTGGCGATCATCCCCTTTTGTAACTCCTTGCCGCTGGATGTCGTTGAAGAGCAATAGTCGGGCACGCCCAGGCGGCAAGGCGAGTAGGTCGAGGCGTAAACATCCACGGCGCGCCAATACTCGATCGGGCCGTTGGGTGTATTGATGGTTTTGATTTCGATTTTGGTGCCATAACCGTTGATGCGCGGCTGGGGCTCACGGGCGACCCATTCATCTTCCACCTGGCGGTCGACTTCTTCCCAGCCTTCAGCGTTGGGCCGATTCTCGTAGACCACGCGCACCCGTTTCGCCGTCAGGCCGTATTCGCCCGCCTGCACCACCTGGGTCGTGTCAATGGGCACATCCGGCAGCGGCTGCTGGGTGACCGAAAAGGGCAGTAAGTCCTGCTCGATGGTCACTTGCTCACGGACGCGCACCAACTCGATAGTGCCATCTTCGGGAAGTGGTTCACCTTCTGCCGGGATGCTGTAATCCAGCCCTTGTAATCCCAGACCGGTTTGGGCCAGCGCCGCGCCCACGGTGGGGCCGATCGAGCGTGTGTGGATGGTTTGATCGTGCACCCGGATGATCAGTTCTTGGGAGCGGACCAGTTTGGCCTGGATTTGGCCTCCATGAACGGGAGCCTCTGACGAGGGGGTCAGTTGGTCGCCGTTATATAAACGGATTCCCTGCTCCCAGAGCGCTTGCCCCAAGGTGGCCGCTGTTGAAACAAAGGATTCCGTCTGGGAGCCAAGTTCCACGCTGAATTGCCCGGCGCGGCGAATCTGCAAGCTGTGGTCTCTCGCCGCTGAGAGCGGCTCATCGATCAGAATAGGGACGCCATCGGCGAGGAGTTGATCGTCGGGGCTCAGGTTGATTCCTGCCTGGGCCAGCAAGACAACGGGCACCCGTTCGGGTGTGAACAGCGTTTTGGTCTCGTCATCCGCACGAATATGAATGTAGCGGGCGCGCTGGATGTCGATTTCTTCGCCACCCCAGAGCCAGCTATCCGGCCCCGGCGCGATCGCATCCGCCTCTCTCAAGGGGATGCCTTCCTTATTAAGTACGCCTGCGACTGTAAAAGCGCTCGTCTTGACGCTCTTGGATTCGCCGTCAATGCTGAGTGTGACTTGTTTTGGCACGATGATCAAGGCCAAGATGATCAGAATAACAACCGGAAGCGCGCCAAGAACGATTTGGCGGGTTTGTTTCGAGAAGTTCATAAGCGGGATTGTATCAGAATATGGATAGTCAGGCACGAGAGAAGAGAATGTACCACTAACGTGATGGGTGTCTCGCTGCCAACATGTCTGGATTGGAATAAACAGCCCTCAGACAGGAACCCCGACGGCACCCAGAAAATCCTTCTTAGTGCTGCTTCCTTTCGGACCTGGCACGGTTCGCAGGCATCTGCCGCGTCGGACCCATCCAAGGGCTGTGAGTAGGGTACCTCAGGGAAGTTTGCTTGTCAACTGTTTTTGGGTTGGAGCCAAATGCCCACAAGGATGATGATCACAATGGCCACACCGGCGACGACGATGCTGATATTGTTATTGGAGGAGGCCTCGAGTTCGGCAGGGGAAAGGGTCGGTATCGGGGTGGGTGTTTGCGCTTGGGCGTGAGTCTGCCCCTGGGGATAGAGCGCCGTCCACAGGCCGAGGACGAGGATCATACTGAACAATACATATGTCTGGGGTTTCACGGTGACAATCTCCTTGTGTTGCTTCGTAGGTACCTATAATTAAACCACACCTTTGGCCACATTGTCGGAAACCTTCCAGTAATTGCGGATAGTCTCCGTGGTGGTACCGGCGAGCTAAGTTTTTGGGAAAATCGCAACAAAAGCGTAAACCTGGTATAATTTCCCTAGCCATGTCTTCGTGGCGATATGTTATCATGTCTTAATCACCTGGAATATCCGATTAATCACGATTTTTAGTCTTTGACTTGATTATCACGCGCCAGGTGTATTTTTTTGAGCCGTATGGAAGCAAGATGATTTACATGAGCGCAAAAAGGAAACGACGTTGGCACTGAATCCCCTCAACTGGCTGTTAGGATTTTTCTCATTAGACATCGGCATCGATCTCGGTACTGCAAATACGATGGTGAATGTGGTTGGGAAAGGCATTGTCATCCAGGAGCCCTCTTGGGTTGCGATTGATAAACGCACCCGCGTTCCCCTTGCTATTGGCGCCAGCGCCAAAGCGATGGTCGGACGGACTCCGGCCAATGTGCTCGCCGTTCGCCCGGTCCGAGATGGCGTCATTTCTGAATTCGAGATTACCCAGGCGATGCTGGAATATTTCATCGGTAAAGTGCACCAACAGAGCATTGTGCCCGTTCCCCGCCCCAGAGTGGTTATCGGAATCCCGGCCAGTGTGACCAAAGTTGAAAAGCGGGCCGTCTACGACGCGGCGATGTCCGCCGGTGCGCGAGAAGTCTACCTGCTTGAAGAGCCGGTTGCAGCCGCCCTGGGAGCTGGCCTGCCGATTGACGAGGTGCGCGGTACGATGATCGTCGATATCGGCGGCGGAACGACCGATGTGGCCATCTTGTCGATGAATGGTGTCGTCGTTTCTCGTTCTCTGCGCGTCGCCGGGGACGAACTAGATGAAGATATTATTCGCTACGTGCGCAAGAAATATAACTTGTTGATCGGCCAACATATGGCCGAACAGGCCAAAATGGCGATTGGTTCTGCTTATCACTTACCCCAGGAGAAGACTTTTACGCTGCGCGGTCGCAATTTGCTCAGCGGTCTGCCCGAGGCAATTGAAGTTTCCTCCATCGAGTTGCGCGAGGCCACGTCCGATTCGGTCAACGTGATCGTCAACACGGTCAAAGATGCCCTTGATGAAGCCCCTCCTGAAATTGTCGCCGATTTGATGGATATGGGCGTTTGCATGGCTGGTGGTGGCAGCATGTTGCAAGGCCTGGATGAGCGCTTGAGCAGTGAACTCAACATCCGCGCCTGGGTGGCCGAAGATTCGATGAGTTGTGTCGCCCGCGGCGCCGGAATCGCTCTGGAAAATATGGGTACGTGGGGAGGCCTGTTTGTCGGTCTCGGACGGACAGGCAGATAAAATGGAAGCATAAGCTCATTTTCTGCCCCCAACGTTGAGCAAGATGATTTGACAAAACCATTTACAACGGCTCTAATTACAAGATGGGGAAATGTCTGTGGGCCTATGTTGACACCATTTTCGCCTGAAACGAACGACTTTAATTGTATGAACTTAGATTTAAGCATCCATGAACGCTAAATTTTCCTTGCCATGGCAAACGATCACCTTATTACTGGTTGTCATTGGTATCGTTGTCCTGGCATTTTCCGGTTATCTCACCCCCGTTTCGCGGGTAATTCTCTCTCCCCTGGTTTCAGCCCAAACCTGGGTGTCGACGCGATTTATGGCCTTACAGGCTTACCTGACCGAGCCGCGTGAGGTCGCCGAGTTGCGTCAACGCAACGTCGAATTGGAGGCCGAGGTAGCGCAATTACGGACCCAAATTATCGAATTGCAACAGCAGTTATCCGAATACAGAATACTCTCGGCACTATTGGAGTTTGCCCGCGCTTACCCCCAATATGAGTACATTGGCGCCAGTGTGATCGGGCGGGACCCGAGCCCCTTTGTCAAATACATCCATATCAACCGAGGCTCGGATGACGGTATCCAGCGGGGGATGCCCGTTGTTACCCAGCAAGGTTTGGTTGGCCGCGTCTCCAAAGTGACCGCTTCAGCGGCGCTGGTGCAACTGATCACCGATCCGGGTGTGACGGTCAATGTCCGGCTGGAGCCATCCCGGGCTGAGGCGAAGCTGGCCGGGTCGATCACGGGCGATATCGAGTTGGATTTGATTCCCCAGGATGCCAACGTTCAGCCAGGGGACTTAGTCCTGACTTCCGGGTTAGGTGGCAACTATCCCCCCGACATTCTCATCGGGCAGATCACTGGTGTTCGCAAGCAAGATTATGATCTCTTTCAAAACGCCTCGATCCAACCGGTCGTCGATTTCGATCAGCTTGAAATTGTCCTGGTAATCACCAATTTCGAGCCGATTGATATTTCTCCCTTGCAGCCGACGCCCGCTCCCTGATGTAGTTGGTGGTTAACCCATGGCGATTTTGATCTCAATTCCCCTATTTGCTTTCGTGACCCTGTTGCAAACGTCGATTGTCAGCCGGATGCCCTTGTTACAGGGCAGCGCGGATTTGTTTTTGCTCGTGGTCATCGCCTGGGCCTTACAGGATCGTGTGCGAACAGCCTGGCACTGGAGTCTGATGGCTGCCTTGATGATGGGTTTCGCATCCACGTTGCCTTATTACGTTCCGCTGATTTCCTACCTGGGCATCACCGCCCTGACCCTGGCGATTCGGCGCCGCATTTGGCAACAGCCGATGTTAGCCATGGTGGTGATCACCTTGACCGGCGGGTTGTTCAGTCATATCATATCTGCTGTAGCCTTGCGTTTTAGTGGCACTGTGCTGCCCTGGCTAGACACGTTGCAGTTGATTACGCTGCCGAGCCTGTTGCTCAATCTTTTACTTTCTTTACCGGTATTTGTTGTCATTCGCGATATTGCCCACTGGGTATATCCCGAAGAAATCGAACTATGAACGAATCTGCAACCCTACAAAATCGAATCGCAGGCTGGCGCATCTGGCTTTTTGCCCTGGCGATCAGCCTGGTAGTGCTTGTTTTTATTGGCCAACTCTTGAACTTGCAATTCTTGGGTCATGAAGAATACGTCGCCCGAGCCGAGGAGAATCGCATCAGCGAGATCAGCTTGCCCTCTCTGCGTGGCGTAATCTATGATCGCCGCGGTGTCGTCCTGGCCCACAACATCGCATCTTACGATGTCGCCATTCTCCCTGCCTCGCTGCCCGATGATATCGGCGAAATCCAGGAAATTTTCCGCGAGCTTTCCAAGATCATCGCCGTTCCTGTCAATCTGAACGCGGTCACACCGGAAACTCCCTATGTGCCCTGTGTCTCCGATCACGGTATTTCCCAAATTGTCAATTACGGTCAGACCAGTGCGCCCTACCGGACGGTCAAAATCAAGTGCAATATCGATCGTGATGTCGCCATGGTCGTTCAGGAGAAGGCTATGGACTGGCCAGGAGTCCAAATTGAGATCGAACCGGTACGCGAATACCCAACCGGCTCCTTGACCGCTTCGATTATCGGCTTTCTCGGCCCGATTACAGAGGCCAATGAAGCATATTATCGCGATCGAGGCTTTCTCCCCAACCGGGACAAAATTGGCTATGCTGGCATCGAAAGAACGTTTGAAACAATTCTAGGAGGGAAACCGGGCAAGCGGGTTGTCGAGGTCGATGTTGCCGGCCAGATTTTGCGCGATGTCCGCCCGGTGATCGATCCGGTTCCGGGCCAGAACATAACCCTGACCATCGATACCCGCCTGCAAGAAGCAACCAGGGGCGTCCTGATGAGGGAGATTAACGGCTGGAACGCTTACTTTGGCGAGATACGGATTACCAGTGGCGTTGTCATTGCGATGGATCCTCAGACGGGGGAAATTCTCTCGATGGTCTCGTTACCCACCTATGAGAACAACCGCATGGCTCGGGTGATTCCGGCTTACTACTACGAGCAATTGTTGGCCGACGTGCGCGATCCCCTCTTGAATCATGCCGTGGGCGCGGAATTGCCGGCTGGTTCTGTTTTCAAGCTTTCTACCGCCGTGGGAGCCTTGAACGAAGGTGTGGTCACGCCAGAGCAGGTTCTCGATACACCGGGCAAGATTACGATCACCGAGAAATATACGCCCAACGATCCTGGCTATCAGCGTGAGTTCGTCGACTGGAACCGGGCCGGTTTTGGCCAGCTCGATTTCCTCGGCGGTATCTCCAATTCCAGCAATGTCTATTTCTACAAGCTGGGCGGCGGCTACAAAGACGAAGTGCCCGAGGGGTTGGGCATCTGCCGTCTGGGGACTTATGCCAGAGCGCTTGGTTATGGCGAATATCCCGGCGTGGAATTGCCCGACACGGCTGATGGCACCATTCCCGATCCTACCTGGAAACGTATCGCCCATGGAGAAAACTGGGCCATCGGCGACACATATATTGCCAGCGTCGGGCAGGGTTTTGTCGTTTCCACCCCGTTGCAGGTTTTGATGTCTGCTGCCGTCATTGCCAATGACGGTCGCTTGATGGAACCAACCCTGGTCTATGAGATCACCGACTCCAACGGGAACGTGGTTCAGCCTTTTGAGCCTGAAATGCGGTGGGACATCACCAGAGATCCGATTATCGATGTCTACGAAAACCCCACCACGGCCGGTGGTTGTGAGGCCAAGCTGACTGGCGAAAAGACCACCGTCGAACCCTGGGTGGTTGAAAAGGTGCAGCAAGGCATGCGTTTAGCCGTCACGCAGGGAACCTTGGCGGTTGATGCCGTTGGTTTTGACAAACTGGACATCGCCGCTGCCGGAAAGACCGGTACGGCCGAGTATTGTGATCAGTTTGCCAATGAGAAGAATCTGTGTAAGCCTGGCGATTGGCCTACCCACTCCTGGACGGTTGCCTACGCCCCTTACGAAGACCCGGAGATCGCCGTGGTTGCCTTCGTCTACAATGGTGGCGAGGGAGCCAGCGTTGCCGGTCCAATCGTCCGCCGGGTGCTCCAGGCCTACTTCGAACTCAAATCCATCGATGTCGCCCTTACAGCCCCGTAGCATCTTCATGCTATAATTTTCTTATCGGTTTGTTTGAGGAAAGCCCTTATGCCTGCTAACATTGAAATCAAAGGCATCCGCGATGGATTGTTAATCACGGTCGATTCCGGTAATTGGGCCGAAGGTCGGTCTGCGCTGCTGGCGCATATCGAAGAGCGGCGACAGTTTTTCCACGGGGCGAAAGTGACTCTTGATGTTGGCAATCACGTCCTCGATGCTGATGCGCTAGAGACTCTGCGCGATCAACTGACGGAACAGGGTTTGCTCCTTGTTGGCGTTCTCAGCAACTCGCCGACGACCAACCAGGCTGCCCGATCCTTAGGGTTGGCTGTTGAGGTGACCCAACCCCATCCTAATCGATCGGCGCGGCCTTTTGACACCAGCGTCGAGGGAGACGCCGCTATTTTGGTGCAGCGCACCTTGCGGTCGGGAAACAACATCATGTATCCGGGCCATGTCGTCGTCATTGGCGATGTCAATCCCGGTGCCGAGATCGTCGCCGGTGGTAATATTGTCGTTTGGGGGCGCGCCCGGGGCACGCTCCATGCTGGCGCCCAAGGTGATGAGTCCGCCATTGTCTGCGCGTTGGAACTCATCCCCACACAGCTACGCATTGCTGGCAAGATCAGCATCACCCCCCCCCAAGATGATACGCTCGTCCCCGAGATCGTTCGTCTCAAGGATGGGCAAGTCGTCGCCGAGCCGTGGAATATCAAGAGAAGCGCATTGTCGTCTTGATCTATTATTTGAGATTGGTATCAACTATTTTTTGGAGAGAACAGGGTAAAAAAGATGACCGTCAAAGTAGTCACAATTACATCAGGGAAGGGCGGTGTTGGTAAAACGACCATCACTGCCAATTTGGGGGCGGCTTTAGCCTCGCTGGGCAACAAAGTGGTTTGTATCGATGCTGATATTGGCTTGCGCAACCTGGATGTCGTCATGGGGCTTGAGAACCGCATCGTCTATGACCTTGTTGACGTCGTCGAGGGCCGCTGCCGTTTACGCCAGGCGATGATCCGGGACAAACGCACCGACGGACTTTACCTCATCCCTGCTGCTCAAACCCGGGATAAAACCGCCGTGTCTCCGGGCGATATGATTCGGGTATGTGACGAACTTCGTAATCAACATGATTGGATCATTGTCGATTCGCCCGCAGGCATCGAGCGCGGTTTTCGCAACGCGATTGCCCCGGCGGATCAAGTCTATGTAATCACCAATCCTGAAGTGTCGGCCATTCGCGACGCCGATCGGATCATCGGAATCATCGAGGCCGAAGAAAAAGGACCCGCCCAGTTGATCATCAACCGCATCGACATGCATATGGTTCAGCGCGGCGATATGATCGCCACCGCCGACATTGTCGATTTGCTCGCTATTGATTTGTTAGGCATCATCCCAGAGGACGAAAAAGTGATCGTTAGTTCCAATCGTGGTGTTCCGATCTCTCTAGATGGAAAGTCTCGAGCCGGAAAAGCGTTTCAAAACATTGCCCGGCGCATGGAAGGTGAGAGTGTGCCCTACATGGATCTGAACGACAAAGAAGGCTTGATCAACCAAATCAGCAAATTCTTTAGCGGAGGAGGCAATTGAGATGAGTGGTTTCCTAGATCGCCTCACAGGACGAAACCGAAGCGCCCACCAGGCCAAGGAACGGTTACAACTTGTTCTAATCCATGATCGCACCAATTTGACCAATGCTGTATTGGAAACCCTCAGGGACGAAATCATCGAAGTGATTTCTCGCCACGTCGAGATCGATCCCGACATGGTCAAGATGGAGTTTGATAAAGACGGCCGTCAACAACGCCTGATTGCCGATATTCCCATCCGCGGCCCGCGCAGGAAACGATAATCTCTTTCGCTTTTTCTTTAATGGTACTTTAGAACGTTTATGCAAAATCTATCCTGGCGACATTTTGATTTCTGGCTGTTAGGAGCGGTGGCATTGCTCACCCTTATCGGTATCGTCATGATTCGCTCCGCAATCGCCGGAAACATCGAGCTAATCGAAGGTAATACTGTTCAGAAGCAAATCATTTTCGCAGTGACGGGCTTTGTTGTCATCGCGATTGTTTCGGCAGTGGATTACAAAATACTTTCGGCGCTCAGCAGGCCGATGTATTACGCTACCATTGGCGTGTTAGTCGTGCTCAACCTCGTTGGAGGCGCTTTGTTTGGTTCGGCGCGCTGGTTTCGCGTCGGGCCGATTTTGATTCAGCCTTCCGAGTTGGCCAAAATCATCATTATTTTGGTTCTTGCCGATTTTTTCACCCGCAACCAAGACAAGGTTCATGACCTAAAATGGGTCGCCCGCAGCTTTATGTTAACGCTTGGGCTTGTGGTTTGGATTCTACTCCAGCCCGACTTGAGCACGTCGATCGTCATTTTTGTGGTTTGGTTTGCCCTGGTATGGGCAGCGGGATTGCCCCCCAAGTATGTGATTACCGCTGTTGGCATCGGAGCGCTGATCGTGGGGATAGCTGTTCTCCTTTTAATCATCACTTATGATCCCGATGCCACCGGAGGATTAATCAAACCATACCAGGTTGAGCGAATCATCAACTTTGTCTTCCCCAACCCGGACGCCCGTCATGGTGACAATTACAACGTCGAGCAGGCCTTGGTCAGCATTGGCTCCGGTGGATGGCTGGGCAAGGGCTACGAGAGCGGCACTCAGGTGCAGTTGCGCTTTCTCAAGGTGCGCCATTCCGATTTCATCTTCTCGGCTCTCTCGGAGGAATTTGGTTTCGTCGGCGCCGTCGTGGTCATTGCTTTATTGTTTTTCATCGTTCTCCGTTGCCTGCGCGCTGCTCGATTGGCCAGTGACACCTTCGGCGGCCTGATTGCCTACGGAGTCGCCGTCGTCACCGCTTTTCAAGGGTTGGTCAATATTGGCATGAATCTCAACCTCTTGCCCGTAACGGGTTTGCCGTTGCCCTTTCTCAGCTATGGAGGCAGTTCGTTGCTTTCTATTTTGCTTGGCATCGGCCTGGTCGAGAGTGTGATCCTGCGGCACAAAGCGTTGAACTTCTGATACAATCCCTTCCATCGAATCAACATTTGCAAAAAATATTGGATCTCTTTTCAGCGATTCAACGTCTATTGTCGAGAGAAGAGTCTGATTAAGAAAGGTTTCATATTTTATGACATTCAAATCAAGCCAACCTGCACGGGTGCGCTTTGCGCCTTCCCCAACGGGACGTACCCATCTAGGCAGCGGCCGCACTGCTTTATACAATTACCTGCTTGCTCGCCAAACTGGCGGTCGATTTGTCCTCCGCATTGAAGACACCGATCAAAAACGCTACGTGCCCGGCGCCGAGGAAGAACTCAAGGAGAGCCTGCGTTGGTTGGGCCTCCACTGGGATGAAGGCCCGGACGTGGGCGGCCCTTACGGTCCCTACCGCCAGAGTGATCGTAAACCCATCTATCAAAAATATGCCCGCCAATTGATCGAAGACGGCCATGCCTATGCCTGTTTCTGCTCCCCGGAGCGCTTGCAACGCGTTCGTGAGCAGCGCAAAAAAGAGAAGCTGCCGCAAAGTTACGATGGTCATTGCCGCACAATCCCTCTCCAAGAGGCCAATGAGCGTATCGCCGCCGGTCAAGACTATGTTATTCGCTTCAAAATGCCTCGGGAGGGCAGCATCACCGTGACCGATGCTTTGCGCGGCGATATTACTGTCGAAAATGAAACCCTGGATGACTATATCTTGGTCAAATCCGATGGCCTGCCCGTTTATCACCTTGCCGTTGTGATCGACGATCACTTGATGAAGATTACACACGTCTTCCGCACCTCGGAATGGCTGCCCACCTTCCCCTTGCACGGTCATCTCTACCACGCTTTCGGCTGGGAGCAGCCCGTTTGGGTCCATCCCTCCATTTTCTTGAAACCGAGCGGTCAAGGCAAAATGAGCAAACGCGACGCAGCCGAACTGCTCGAGGGCGGTAAATCGATTTTCATCACCGACATGAAAGAAAATGGCTATTTACCCGAAGCCGTCGTCAACTGGATGGCCCTGATCGGCTGGAGCTACGACGATCACACCGAATTCTTCACCATGGATGATCTCATCGAGAAGTTCAGCATCGAAAAGTTGAACCCTTCTCCGGGTGCGGTCAATTTCAGCAAGCTAGATCATTTCAACGGCTTGCACATCCGCGCTTTGGATGTCGATGATTTGGCCGAGCGGATTAAGCCCTTCTTCGAGCAGGCCGGATACACCATTGATGATGACGACAAGCTGTGCCAGGTTGCCGAAGTGTTGCAAGTGCGCATTCAGACCCTGGATGAAGCCCCTGAAAAGGCGGGATTCTTCTTCGAAGAACAAGTCCATCCCGAACTGGATTCGTTGATCGGCAAGAAAATGAGCGCCTCGGACTCACTCGAAATGGCCCGCCGGATCAAGGGGCTTCTCCTCGGCTTGCCAGATTTCAGCGCCGATCATGCCAACCAGCCCCTGCGCGACTTGGCCGACGAGATGGGCCTCAAAGCCGGGCATGTCTTCGGATTTCTGCGCAACGCCCTCACCGCCCAGAAAGTCAGCCCGCCCATCTTTGAAACTATGACCATCATCGGGCGGGAGCAAGTCATCGAGCGCATCGAGCAAGCCATTCGCATGCTGGAAAAGATGGCTTCTGAGCAATAAAGGTTGCCCGGTGCTGTTTTATTTGACGAATGAAACCCCCGATGGTAAAATCGCCATCGCAGTTGGGGGCTCGTCTAATGGCAAGACAGCGGTCTCTGGAACCGTAAATCGGGGTTCGAATCCCTGGCCCCCAGCCACGTGATCTTGAACAGGCTCTCCCTCGTAGAAGAGCCTGTTTTTGATTCTCGGATGTTTAAAAAGACGACCAGCCCATGGCCGCTGACGATGTTGCCAAGCTGTGATAGAAGGCAACCACAGATCGAGAAAAGCGTTGATTGTGGCGCGATGTTGTTGGCTTGGCTGCTAGCGGCGGAGTAATCTGCTTCAGGCGTGATTACCCAGATTTGCTCGTTTCCTTACAAAAATGTAAGGGTCAAAAGCTTGTCAAATTTTGTAAGAATTAAAGGTTATACTATTTAATGAGCCAGGTTCATTAGGTCTTGTCTTGGTAACCCTTTTTGTTGAGTTTTCCTCTTTTGTTTGCCCTTGCAAATTTGTAAGTGTAAATGTATCATTAGTAAACTTCCTCACAATATTCTTGTTTCTATGTGAAAAGGCAAGCCTCAATGTCGATATTTCAACGCAAGATATTCCCTATTCAGATAGGCAGGAATAGCTGGTTGAAGTTTTTTGTAATTTTGTTTTTTTTCGTCTCATTCGTTATTCCAGAGCAAAATGTTCATGCAGGGGGAGAAATTTCAACATTTTTATCGGCCCATCATGATCAATATTCCTATCATAATGATCTTTTTGAACATGACGAAGTAGATCAAGATAATCAGGGGGAGCAAAGTAGCTCTGATACTGACCAGGGAAAAAGTACTACTGACAATTCAAGTGAGCCATCAGGGGAAGAAAAATCAACGGATGAGGTGCCTACCTCAAAGGCTGATCAAAGCGTTAACCCACTAGAAGAGTCCGGTGAGAAAACGGGGGATAATGGTGAACCAATCAGTGAAGGGCAAGCTCAAACAGATGCTACGATTGAGCAAAGCAGTCCAACCGAATTGAATCAACAATCCAAAGAAGATGAAGAAACAACGGGGAAAACACAAGAAACTCCGGTCGACCAAAGTGAACAATCTGCTTCCAAAGTTGATTCAAGTGAAAACAACGCAAGCGAATCGAGTGAGCAGCCAGTTGGGGAAGAGCAGGAAACTGACTCAGAGGAACGTCAAGCTGACACAAGTACAGATTCAAATGTAGCAGCGAAAGACGACAGCCAGGCCGATGCAGCCACGGAAGCCTCTGGCGAGCAAGAAGACGCGGTTCCCCAAGAGACACCCACGATTGTACCGGATGAACGCGAAACAGAACCAGCTCAAAATGCCGACCAGACTGGTGCAGCTACGGAAGTCTCTGACGAGCAAGAGGACGCGGCTTCCCAGGAGACACCCACGGTTGTGCCGGATGAACGTGAAATAGAACCGGCGAATGAATCCGCTGATCAAACCGGTGTGGATGAAGAGATTGCCGGTGATCAGGAAGTAGAATCAAAATCAACCCCATCTTCTGATTCCCAAACTCCCGTCCCCGATCCTTATTTCTTCGTCGACGGCGTCAAGCACAGCTATCTTCCTGCTGGTGGTGATTGTCAGGGGAATGCGAACTGTACTGTATCGACCACCCCCATCCAAGATGCCATTAACGCGGTCGCGGGCGGACTGACTCCCGATGACAATACCGTCTACATCGAGGATGGTATCTATACCGAGGATTTCACCATCGATGGTTTTGACCAGCAGCCCCTGACCCTCCGGAGCGTTGAAGGTTTCACCCCCACGCTGGACGGCGATATTGGTATCAGGGATTCGTCCACCGCCATCACGCTGGATACTTTCATCTTCAATGGCACGCTTACATTAAATAATGCCGCCTCCGTGATGGTGGTGGGGAGCGACCAGGATGATACGTTCGATGTAAAGCTGGAAGGGACTGATGAGACCAACCTGGAAGTGGACGGCGGCGAGGGTACCGACACGTTGACCGTCACTGGCACGGACGGGGATGACGAGATTGTTTACGGTGAAGATATCACCATCAACGAGAAGCAGACCGTCGCCAGTAAGGATGTGGAAAAGGTCAACATCAATGCCCAGGCTGGCGATGATACCCTGGTCGTCGATTTCGATGTCGGAGCCTCCATCCCCGAAAATGGCCTGACTTATGACGGCGGCGACGATTACGATGTGCTTGAGACGCACGGGGGGGATTTCGACGAAATTTCCTTCACTGCTACAGCTCCTGATTCAGGCATCATCCGTTTCGATGGCGCCACCCTCATCTATCTTGGCCTGGAACCAACCACAATCGATAACCCGTCCGCCGACCTCACCCTGGATATGTCCGCTAGCGATGATGAGGCCACATTGCTGGACAACGGCACTGACGGGCAGTCGCTCTTGCGCAGCGATAACAACGAATTCGAAGACACCATCTTTGCCAACCCGAGCAATTCCTTGACTATCAAGATGGGCTATGGGGATGATATCCTCAACGTTGAATCGATTGACGCCGCGTTCGACGCAGCCTTTTTTATCCAGGGAGAAGATGGACTGGATGAGGTTTACATCAAGCCAGGCTTCAGCCTGAATACCAGCGGCAGCAAAGATTTTGGTGTCGACGCTGAGACCATTGAGTTAGATGGGGCCTATATCAATGTCGGGGGGACGGTGTCTCTGTTGGCATACGCCAGTAATGAGACCACCTGGGAAGATCTGATTCCTTTCTACGACAATAACGCCGCCGAGACCGAGATCGATATTATCTCCTCGCAGATCTACGCCGGCGGCGACATCATCATCCGGGCCGATTCGGACAACGTGCGCGACAGCGATTTGCAGGTCGATTTTTCGGCCCTGTCCTCAGTAGCCTCGCTGTCGGGACAATACGATCCCCTGGTGAGTTTCAGTCCCGATGGCAGTGGTGACCAGATCACCCGACAATATGGGTCCTGGCTGGATGACGGCTTCGAGGCCGGTCAGCAGATCGTAGTCTCCGGATCTACGTTGAACCGGGGACACTATGCGGTTTCCACAGTAAGCGAGACTACGCTGACGCTCGCCCAGGTAAATGTGCTCACCGCCGAGACGGATATTACTCAATTGAGCATCGAGGAGCGCCGCGCCGAATTCGAAGAGCAGGCTACCACCCAATTGGATTTCAGTGCCGCAGACAAATCCATCATCCGTGACCTGGGCAGTTGGCTGGATGACGGCTTCGTGCTTGACCAGACAATCACTGTTGTGGGTACGGCGAACAACGACGGCACGTATACCATTTCTTCAATCAATGCGACCATACTTGGTTTGGATGAAGCCTTAGCCGATGAGAACGCCGTGGTCGGCGCTGACATCGAGGGAGATGCTATCTACTTCGATGATGAAGGTGCCTCAACCACGCTGGATTTCGTCCATTCGGATTCTACCAATGACACCATCACCCGCTCGAAGGGAAGTTGGATCGTGGATGGATTCCAACCTGGGCAGGAAATTATAATTTATGGAGCTACTTCCACAGGTGAACCAATCGAAGCCACGATTGAAACCCGGACGGCAGGGACATTAACCTTATCCGCGGAGGATTCTGTTTCAAGGAGCAGGGAGCGCGTCTCCGGGGCGGCCATCGATGCTGTTGAAGCCGTATTCGCTGAACCCGCGAACACCCAGATCAGCTTTACACATGACGACGATTTGGCCGATACCATCACTCGCGACGCGGGCAGTTGGGTTGACGACGGCTTTTCCGCAGGGATGACCATCCAGATCACCGGCACCAGAGACGAAACCACCGATGAAGATAACGATGGCCGCTATTTGATCGCTTCCATTTCTGGCGATGGTTCGACCCTGACGCTTGATGAGAACGAACAGGTCACCACCCAGGCAGTCAGCGGGGTGGATATCGAACAGGCCTGGAAAGTCACCGACGCGGAAATGTCGCAAGACACCACCTTGACCTTCGGCGACGCGGTGGACACGATCAATCGTGACACAGGTGATTGGCTAGCGGACGGCTTCCTAGTCGATCAAATTGTGACCATAGAGAATGCTGCCAACGCGGGCAACAATGGTGATTTCAGAATCACCGCGGTGACAGAGAAGACTCTGACCCTGAGCACGACGGATGGGAACGCTGTCAGCTTCACGGCTGAAGATACGACCTCAGTAACTATCCTGGAAAGCGATGAGAGCACAGACCAGATGCGGGCGCTAGAGCCGTTGGTGACGATCACGGCCGGGGACAAAACACTGGCGCGCGATGTGGGCACCTGGCAGGATGACGGCTTTACTGCCGGGATGAGCATTCTGGTGGGTGGCTCTGCCAATGATAACGATGGCAAATATCATATCGATGGCATCACCGACGGCGGCACCATCTTACATCTCTCCGGAGGGCCGGACACGGTCACCGACGAGGCTAGCTATGAAATCACTATCAGAGAAGATGACCAGGATGGCCAGGCCGTTCTTGAAGCTTCCACGCCGCGCCTGACCTTTAGCGATAACGGCACAGCCGATACCGTCCAACGAGAGGCGGGCAGTTGGCTGGATGATGGCTTTTCCGCCGGACAGGAGATCGAAATTTTCGGTTCGGAGAACAACGACGGGGATTACACCATCGATGGCATCAGTGGGGACGGCCTGATCCTGACGCTGACGGTGGATGATGACCTGACCGCGGAAGCCAGCGCCCCGGATATCACCGTCACTGCCAAATCGGGAGATGGGGCCACCCTGGACAATTCCATGCCGGAGATCACCTTTGCTGATAACGGTTTGGGGGATACGATCACCCGCTCCCACGGCAGCTGGTTCGATGATAAGTTCTTGGCTGGGCAGACCATCATCGTCTCTAGTTCGACTACTAACGATGGAACCTTTGTGGTCGATGCGATTTCTGCTGATGGCTTGGTGCTGACGTTGGACAGCGACGCAGAACTCACCGGTGAAACATCTGAGAATGTGAACATCACCCGCCACCCGGACGACCGGGCCAAGTTGGAGCCGGTTTACCCAAAGGTCACGCTGGTGGATAACGGGAATGCTGATCAGATTCAACGCTCGGTGGGGAGCTGGATCGATGACGGTTTCGAGGTGGGCCGGATCATCCACCTTTTGGGATCGGATGAGAGCGACGGCACCTACCAGATCAGCGCGGTCACAACAACCACTTTGACGCTCACCTTGGATGCAGAACTCGCCGATGAAGCGAATCTCGAAGAAGTTTATATCAGCGAGCAGCAGGCGGATTTCCAGCACACCGCGCCAGCGCTCGCCTTTGTGCATCATGAGAATTTTGGGGATACCATCACCCGCGAGGTGGGCAGTTGGAGCGATGAAGGCTTTGTTGTGGGTCAAGACATCGAGATTGCCGATACCGAATTCAATGACGGCGTATATACCATCGCTGCCATCAGCGGGGACGGGTTGACGCTGACGCTCTCCGAGGAGGATGTGCTCACCGATGAAGCTCAGGCCAACCTGACGGTGGCGCTCCCGGATTTGGACTTCACCCATAACGCGGCCGCTGCCGATACCATCACCCGCTCGGAAGGCAGTTGGCTCGATGATGGCTTCGATGTTGGATACCTGATCCAGGTGATCGGCTCGGAGAACAATGACAATGATCCGGATGATTACGACGATTATTACACCATCGATGCCATCAGTCCCGATGAATTGACCCTGACGTTGGTCTCGGATGATACGCTGATCACTGAGACGGATGTAGCCGATGTGACCGTCACCTCAGGGTACGGCGTCTTTATGGAAGGCTCTCTTCCCGAACTGACGTTCATGGACGCTGGCAGTGCCGACACAATTTTGCGTGCCAAAGGGAGCTGGCTCGATGATGGCTTCGAAGCGGGACAGGAGATCACCGTCAGCGATTCCAGCAGCAACGATGGCGATTACACGATCCAGAGCATCAGCGCCGACGGCCTGACGATGACCCTTTCGGCTACCGATGCGCTGACCGCTGAAACTGTCGCCGGGGCGCGCTTGGATGCCGCCGATGGCATTATCGGGGTGTCGGTTTCGACGCAGCCCGCTTGGGCCCAGATGTCCCCCGTTGCCCCCACGCTGACCTTCAGCAGTTCCGGCCTCACCATCACCCGAGATCTGGGAAGCTGGAATGACGATGGGTTTGGCGAGGAGAAACGCATAACCATCTCCGGCACGGAAAACAATAATGGCTCTTACGATATCAGTTTGATTTCCGCCGATGGCAAGACCCTCACCCTTACAACGGGAGCCTCTCTGAGCGATGAAACTGCCTCCGACGGGGTCGATGTCACCCAGGCCCTGGCCACCCTGACCGGCGCCCCCACGCTGACCTTCCATAATTCTTCGGGAGAAAACCGCGATTATATTATCCGCAACGATGCCAAATCCTGGCTCGACGACGGCTTTCAGGATGGCATGACCATCACGGTGGCGGGATCGGTGAGCAATGATGGTGATTTCTTGGTCGATCAGGTCACTTCAGATAAATTGTATCTCGGTTCGGAAGACCTGACTGGCGAAGATTTTGTTGCGGACGTGCAGGTCTACGCCGATTTGAATGTGGATAACGTCCCCCTGGTGCCGCGCGACCGCTATGGCGATTCCATGGATTCCATCTTTGCCGGGGCGGCCAAATCCCTTTTAGAGAAGGCGGTGGATTTTGTCAACCTGGCTGAAAAACTGGCCAGATATTTGGGGGTGATGCCCGCCCAGGTCGTGCGAGGCACAGCTTCCAGTGATATTGATATCCACGGTACCGGCACGGATGGCACAGTGTTGGATGCTGGCGGGAACGTGGAGATTAGCGCTGTCTCCAACTGTGAGGCAAGTGCCAGTGCTTCCAGCCTGATTCTGGGAGGGACGGTAGCCATATCCAATGCCACCGCTACCAACGCTATGGGGAATTATGTCACCGTGAATACGGGCGGAACTTTCGATCTCAAGGCCAATGTCTCGAACACCCTTTCAGCGTCAACTTTTGTCTATTCTGGTAGCAATGTAATGGGTGTTCCCTTAGGGGATAATTATTTTGCGCCTAAAGTGCGGTTGAAATCGTTCCAGGTTCCCGGCCCATCGATTTCTTTCGCCGTAGGTTTGGCGGATTCCACAAGTGCGGCCACGATTGCTTCTGAAACGGATATCAGCGCGACGAGCGTGTCCGTCGCAGCGGATAACGCCAATGATTTCACTACCTCGACCTATTCGTTGATCATTTATCCTTCGACAAATTTCGGCGTTGGGGTGGGGGTCTCGTTTGCTGAATATGCTTCCGATGCCACCGCTACGTTGGGTGGTACGATTACCACCAACACGGGCAATGTAAGTGTGTCTGCCAGTTCGACCAACAGCAACAACGCTGCCAACGCCTTTTCCTGGGTACGAGATGAATTAACGCGCGGGGAGAAATATAGAAAGCAGTTCAGCACCAAGCTCGGACTCAACTTTGCCAAAGACCTCGATGCTGAAGATCCCGGCAAGTTCTCCCTGGCAGGCGCGGTGGTGATTGCTTTCGCCACCAGCGATGTGTTGGCCAGCATCGCTTCTGATGCGGTGATCAGTTCCGCCGCGGACGTTTCGGTCAGCGCGGCCATGGAAGACAATATCCGCATCTGGGCCTGGGGTTGGTCGGAAGTCTCCACCGCGACCGCTTTTGGCGGTGCGGTCCAATATGCGGAATACGAAAACATCGTCAAGGCCTGGGTCGGCTCAGGGGCTACCGTGACTTTGCTCGGCGATATGAGCGTAACGGCCGAGGTCAAAAATCCCGATCCCTTCCGCACCGATAATGACTTCTTGGCTATCTATAACGGTTTCAAAGATTATGATTGGCCGACCTTCCCGTCTGATGATGGCGACTCCTGGGACTTCTTCTCCGATGTTAGTGATTACGGCTCCTCGATTTTATCTAATGATCTGAATTCTGCGTTGAGTGGTCTTGTTCCTTACCTGGCTGCCCTGGAAGCTGATGACATCTTCGTTCCTGACAGAATGGTCACGACCAGTGTGGCCTCGATTTCGCGTGCCACACCAGGAGAAAACAAGAAAAAGACTAAGTTTGCTGCCAACGGAAGCGTGACAGTCTTCTCGACAGACAACACCGCCGAGGCCTATATCGGTGAAGGCGCGCAGGTGACCTATACCGCATCGGGCAACCTGGATGTCACTGCCACCGCTCTGACCGAGACGATCAACGTGGGGGGCATTGTCGGCCCGATCGATATGATTCAGAATTTCGGCGCCGGATCATCGTCAGATGGCGGCGCTTTGGGCGGGACGGCTGTAAGCGTGAAACAGCACAATACGGCCAAAGCGCATATCGATGATGGCGCGGTGATCGACAATGTTGATCATCTCACCGTCGATGCTAGCGCGGATAACTTTGCTATTACCATTGCCCAGTCGGGCAGTAAGGGCAAGGTTGGCTTGAACGGGGTCATGATCATCGGCGATATCGACAATACCTCTAAAGCCTGGATTGAGGACAAAGCCCAGATCGACGCCAGCGGGAACGTCGCCATTGAAGCGACCAGCGACTTCTTCGGTGTCAATGTTGGGGGCGCCATCACCCGGGGCGAGAAGTTTGCCATGGGGCTTTCGGGAGCCTACAACAACGTTGATAATATCACCAAAGCCTTCATTGGAAACAGCGTTACTTCGACAACTTATACCGCTGACGGCCACATCACAGCGGGCGGGGACGTGACGGTCAATGCCGAGTCTTCCGAGAACTTGTGGAGTTTCACCGTGGCGGGATCATCGGCGGGCGGCAAAGACAAAACCACCCCCGGTTGGAAGCCTCGATCCTGGTGGGTAGCTACGCCCTATGCCAGAAAGCCCGAGTCGGATAAAGTCAAGTCGAACGCTGGGATAAGTGTTTCCGGCGCCGCGGCGGTCAATATCATCACGGACGAAACTTGGGCATATATCAGCGATATTGCGTTGGTCGATGCGACCGGTACGGTCACCTTGTCCGCATTAAACAGCGCTCTGGTCGTGGCTGGAACGGGCGGTTTTGGGCTGACCACCTCTTCTAAAGGTGGAGGGCTGGCCGGTGGTTTCGCCTGGAATGAGCTCAACCGCATCACCAAAGCGTATACGCAGGATACTACCATCAACGCCGCGGATTTGATCCTCACGGCATCTTCCGATGATATGATCATCAGCATCACCGCCGGAGCCAGCGGGAGCAAGCCCAGTGGCAAGACGATCAACCTGGCCGGGTCGGCCAACCTCACCCTGGTGGATAACGAGACCGTGGCCGCGGTTGGGAAGAACACCACCATAACGACCTCGGGTGATGTCGAGGTCGAAGCCACCACGGAGACCAATGGCATCGGTGTGGCTGGTGGCATCGCCGTGGGTGGCAAGGCAGGTCTGGGAGCCAGCGTAGATTTCGCCCAAATCGAGAACGATACGGATGCTTACGTTGGAGATGGCGCCGATCTGACTTTGGGTGGCAACCTGTTGTTGGCGGCAGAAAGCATGGCTTGGATGGTTTCTGTGGCGGTTTGTGTGGGGATCGGTGGCAAGGGTATGGGATTGAGCGGAGCAGCGGCTGTTCAAAAAATAACCAGCAATACCGATGCCTATATTCATGGCAACTCGGCGGTCGATGTTGGCGGCTCGGTACTTGTCGATGCCGACGATACCAATTTCGTGGTCGCCGTTGCCGGACAGGCCGCGGGTGGTAAAAAAGCCGGTGTTGGCGCTTCGGTGGTGGTGACCCTGGTCACCCGCGACCTGAATGCTTATGTCGGAAACGGTGCGACTGTCACAGCCAACGGGAACGGAACGGCCATCGATGATCCACAGGATGATTGGTTCAATAAACGCGGCCTGATCGTCGAGGCGGTCGCCGAGGATGATTATTACCTGATCGCCGCGGGCGGCGCGGGGGGTGGCAAGGTGGGCTTCGCGGCTTCGGCGGTCGTCAGCGATATTGACAGCACCACGTTGGCTTATATCGGCGATAACGCAATCATCACTACATCTGAGGTGGGTGGCGAGAGTGCCTCCGTGGACCTCAACGCTGAATATGACGCCAATTTCGTGGTCATCGCTGGGTCGGCGCAAGGCTCCCAAAAAGCCGGTATCGGGGCCGCGGCCTGGGTATCTACTTTCACCCGGGATACGAAAGCCTACATTGGGAGCGGTGCAACCGTCACCGCTGATGGCGATGTCAGCGTCTCGGCAGACCTCACCGAAACTATCTGGGCTGTCACTGCTGGGGTGGGCGGTAGCGGAAAAGTCACCGTAGAAGGTTCGGCGGTGGTGCTGGTCATTTCTGGTACGACCATGGCGGCTATGGAAAGTAATGCTGATGTCTCGGTGGATGGGAACGTAGATGTGGCTGCCACCGGGTATGCGGACATCAATACGATTGCCGGGCAAGCCGGGTTTGGCGGCAAAGTGGGTTTCGGAATTTCAGCCTCAGTCTTAATTCATACCGATAACGTTAAGGCTTATCTTGCTAATGACGCTCATGTTAATGCTTTGGGCGATGATGGCCTTTTAGTGACTTCTGATTCAAGTGAAGAAGTGTTGACCATCTCTGCTGGAGCATCTGGCGGTGGCAAAGTGGGCCTGGTTGGCTCTGCCGTGGTTAATGTCCTTACCGAAACCACACAGGCTTATATTGGCGCTAATGCCAAGATTAATGAGAATAATGTTGGAGCTAGCACCACCCAAGACGTGGTTTTGGATGCCAGTGACACAACCGATATAATTAGCGTAGCCGGTTCGGCTGGGTTTGGTGGCAGCGCGGGGATTGGCGTTGGAGCGGATGTGGGCTTGCTTTCCAAAACCACAAATGCTTATATCGCTGATTCAGCTTTGGTCACCGCCTCGGATGATGTTTTGGTCACCGCTGAATCTCTTGAAGATGTCATCACGGTGGCTGGGAATGTCGGTGTGGGTGGCAAAGCCGGCATTGCAGGCTCCGTGAGCGTTTACGTGGTTATTACACAAACCACGGCCTATATTGGGAAGAATACCACTGTGGATGCCAGCGGCGATGTAGGTGTTACTGCAAAGGGTGCCTTTGATATCATAGGTGTAGCCGGCCAGATTTCTGGGGGAGGTACAGTGGGTGTTGGCGCTTCTGCCGTTGTCGTTATCCACTCCGATACCGTTAAAGCTTTTATTGACTCTGGGGCACATGTTACCGCATTAGGGCTTGGCGATCCGACCGTGATCAGTACCGATGGGCGGGTAGGCAGCCAGAGCGTAAGTATGAGTGCCGAAAAGCCTACCCTTACGCTGGCTGATAATGGTTCTGCAGATACGATCACACGTTCGGGCGGAAGTTGGGTGGATGATGGCTTTGAAGCGGGTCAAGAAATTCGAGTCACCGGCACGGATGAAAACGATGGCACAAACTACGTCATTGACAGCATAAGCGCTGATGAACTGACCCTGATCTTGTCATCAGGCGATGAGCTAGAAAATGAGATCGCTTCCGACGCTCAGGTGGTTGCCAATGACGATGCTGGAGCCTCGATGATGGCTTCTATGCCAGCTCTGACATTCACTGACAGTGGCTCAGCAGATACCATTGCTCGAGCGACAGGCAGTTGGCTTGAGGATGGCTTTGAAGCTGGGCAGACGATTGTCGTCACCAATGCTGGTGTTAATAGTGGGCGTTATGTGATTGAATCTCTCACAGCCAATACCCTGACGCTGACCAGTGATTCCTCAGTGACAGATGCTGTCACCGCCAATTCTGGCCTTATCGGTAAATCTACGGCAGCGTGGACTACTGATACAATCCACGGCTTAGTAGTATCGTCTAATTCTAGTGAAAATTTGTTGACCGTTGCAGCCGGGCTTTCCATTGCTGGCACCGGTAGTATTGCAGGCTCGGCTGTTGTCAATGTCCTCACTGAGACCACCCAAGCTTATATAGAAGATGCCATGGTTAATGGTGATAATATTGGAGCCAGCTCTACGCAGGGGGCCTATGTATTGGCTGCTGATGAGACCGACTTTACTACCGTTGTTGGCACAGGAACTTTTGGTGGTAAAGCGGGGGTTGGTTTTGGCGCTGATGTCGCTGTGCTTACTAAAAATACCCAGGCTTGGATTAGTGGAAACCTAGCGTTTGTTGATGATCTTTCCCTCAAAGCTGTCTCTCGGGAAGATGTCTTTTCTGTCGTGGGCAATATTACCCTGGGTGGCTATGCCGGTATGGCAGGTTCGGCTGGCGTTTACGTTGTTACCACGAAAACGAAAGCCTATCTCAAAAGCGGCACGATTCTCAAAGTGGGTGGTAATGCCCTGCTAATAGCCGAAGGGGATTATGACATGCTTGCTATTGCCGGGCAAATTTCCGGCGGCGCAGCTGGTGGTGGAATCTCGAACGTAACCCTGGTTCACACAGATAGCGTTGAATCCTACATTGGCAATAGCGCAAATGTCACCGTTTTGGGCTCCGGAGCCCCTTCACAAGTACCTACCGGGGAACGTGATGATGATAATCAATGGCTTACTACAGAGGCCAATGGCCTGATTATTTCCGCTATTTCCTATGAGGACATTCTCTCTATCGCCGCCGGGGCCTCCGGTGGTGGCACCACAATTGTGGGGTCAGCTACTGTTGAAGTGCTTGACGAAACTACCAAGGCTTATATTGGCGATGATGCGGCGATTAATAGTGATAACACGGGGGCTTCGGCAGATCAGGATCTTCGCCTGCTTGCCATAGATGTTACTGACATCATTGGTGTGGCCGGCGTGGCAGCTTACGGAGGCGGAACGGGTATCGGAGCCGCCGCAGATGTTGGTGTTATTTTTAAGACGACCAAAGCTTATCTTGGTCCCCACTCTTCTGTAGATGTGAACAATAACATTATCCTCCGCTCTGTCTCAGAAGAAAATATAATCTCTATTGGCGGGAACATCACCATTGGTGGGTCAACGGGTATTGCCGGGGCAGCGGGCGTTTATGTGATTTCCAATAACACGCTGGCTTATATTGGCAGCGATGCCCAAGTGCATGCGGGTAATAATGTCGTTGTCTCCGCTGAAAACCCCACTGAAATTGACATCGCCGGTGGTTCAATTAGCATTGGTGCTTCCACCAGCGTTGGAGCTGGAGTGGGAGTTACTGTCATCTCTAAAGTTACCAAGGCTTATATTGGTACATATGCTCAGGTAGACGCCGATGCCACGGGAGACGGATTTTCTGTGCATACGGGTGATTTCAGCGTAAACTACAGTGATGATACCGGTGGCACGGACGAAGGTGAAATTGGCTCTTGGGGAGCGGAGTCGGACGATGATCCTTGGGATTTCAGTGACTATAACGTAAATCCTGAAGAAGATGAATCGTTGAGCGGAGACCGTGATGCCACGCCAGAGACCGCCATTGTCAAGGGCGTTGCTGTTACAGCTACCTCTAAGGAAGATATTGAAATATTTGGCCTTAGTGGGACTGGCAGTAGTTCATTGGCCGTCAATGGTGGAGTCACAGTAGACGTGAATAATGTGAAGACTTATGCTTATATCGATGCCCATGCTCAGGTAAACCGGCATGATGCACCTGCTGATGGTCAATCTGTGCTGGTTGCTGCTGGCAGTGATTATAGTCTCATGGCAATTGCTGGTTCTCTAGGTCTTTCTGGGGCAACAAGTGTAGGAGCGGGTGTAGATGTCACTGTAATTGATCGGGAAACATTTGCCTATATTGAAGATAGCGCATCCGTAGCCGCCGAGGAGAATATCGCCGTTGTTGCTAAGGCAGCAGAAGATATCCTATCTATATCGGCTACCCTTCAAGGGTCATTGCAAGTTGCTGTTGCTGGAACGGTTTCGGTTATTGTCCTCGATAGTAAGACACAAGCATTCATTGGACGAGATGATGATGACGGGATAGGAGCAACCGCCTTTGCTGGTGGAAATATTCTTGTCTCCGCCCAGGACAATACGGATATTGATTTGGTTTCTGGTGGTATCGCTGTTGGTTTGGGGGGTGGCGGCGTTGGAGCAGCCGTCGGCGTCAATGTGATCAACAAAGACACGCGGGCTTATATCGGTGACTACTCCATTGTCGATGCCCGGGCTAATACCGCTACTACCATTGACCCACTTAGCAGCGATACGGTCATCAAAGGGCTTGCCCTCCAGGCTGCCTCCAGTGAAGAGTTAATGGTTATCACTGCTAATCTCAGCGCAGGAATGTACGTTGGCCTGGCTGGTGCTGTTTCGGTGGATTATATTGATTCTGATACCCAAGCTTATATTGGGGCTGCCGCTACGGTCAACATGACCGATAATAACAGTGGTGCCGCGGCCGTCCAATCCGTTGACATCGCTGCGGACAACTACCTGGATCTCTTCGTGGTGGATGCCGCAGGTGGCATCGGTGGAGGTGGTGTTGGTGGCGCGGTTGATGTAGGCACACTGCGCAATGACACCTCAGCTCGCATAGAAAATGCGGCCACGGTTGTAGCTATGAACGACGTCCGCGTGGATGCGGACTCTGACCTGAACGTAGAATCCTGGGCTTTCAGCCTTGGGGCCGGTTTGGTAGGTTTGAATGCTTCTGTCTCGGTTTACGCCGTGGGACAAAACCTTGAACCCCAAGGCGAAGTTGACCCTGATGACAGCCTCAGCGATGAGGATGACGAACATGTTTACGATTATGCTGATGACCAGATGGAAGGAACCATAAATAACATCCTTGGTCAATACAGCGGAGGTAGCGGCCAGAGTAATCAGCGCATTGAAGGGGTTTCGGATAACGTTGCCGAGTATACGCAAGATAATTCCGTCAAGTCTGCCATAGAAGACCCCCTCCCCGCAGCCGGGACGACGGCCACTATTGGGACCGGGGCAATCATTGTTGCCGGCGGCGACGTGACCGTCCATGCCAGCGAAACCAATACCCTGATGATCTTGACCGGTGGAGCAACCCTTGGCGTGGCGGGGGTGGGCGGCTCTGTCTCTGTGGTTTCCCTCACTCGCTCAACCACGGCTCTCCTCAATGGCAACTTAACTGCTGATGGGACCGTTACCGTGCATGCCGAATACGAAAACGGTACAACTAATGATCAAACAGAGATAAGAGCTTATGCTGGATCTGGCGGGCTTGTCTCCATTGCTGGCGCAGTTGCTATCCTTTCCGATGAAGCCGATGTAAAAGCTTATTTAGGTTCATCCGCTGTTGTCAACAGTGCTTCATCACTTGTTATTACCGCTCATACTTTCCGGAATATTTATACCGATGCAATTGGTGCGGTGGCCGGATTAGTTGTTGGTGCAAATGGAGCAGTTTCCATCATTGATTTAGAAGGATCAACGAAGGCCTATGCCCAAGACGTAAAAATTGGAAGTGTTGATCCCATCGGTACGATAGCTATTACCGCAGAGGCTGAAAATATTGCCGAGGCTCACACCGTCTCTGCCAGTGGTAGTTTTGGAGTTAGCCTGGCCGGATCGTATGCAGAAGCAGAAACTGATCCGGATATCGAAGCCTATTTAGATATTCAGGGGACTGCTAACCTTTCAGGGAATGTATCTATCGAGGCAGATTCGAAGGGTAAATCTACAGCGGAAGCCATGGGCGTTTCGGTTTCCCTAACCAGCGTGGGAGCTGCCCTAGCTGTCAGTGCCCTTAACCCGACCGTGAAAGCCTACTTGGATGGTGGTAGTCTGATGACCGGTGGGAATTTGCTCATCAGCGCTAAACACAACTTTAGTGGCGGCAGCCCCATCGAAGCTAATAAGGCTTACGCTGAGGCTGAGGCTCCCATCACGGTTGGTTTGCTTGGCGGAGGCACCGGCTGCGACGCCGACGCCACTGCCTCAGCCACCATCAGCAGTTATCTAGCGTCCGGTTCTGTAGTCGATGCGGAGGGAGATGTTACCGTCCAGGCCCTGGGGAGCAACAAAGCCTATGCCGAGACCTATGGTCTCACCGTCGGTGGGGTCTCCGTGGGGGCTAGTTTGGCGACGGCTCTGGCCAATGCCAAAGATGATAATGGCTATAAATCGGATGGGACGACCAAAGCCTATCTTGACGGCACGATCACTGATGCCTATGACGTGACGGTTGAGGCAAATACCTGGAGCGATGCCACCGCCAATGCCGAAGCTAACGCCGGGGGCATCGTCTCTGGGTCTGGCGCGGATGCCAAAGCTTATGTCTTACCCACGGTCAAGGCCTATGTGGGGGATAATCTCAGCATCACCGCTCGTCACGACGTGACCATCAACGCTGTGGCGACGCCGCATGCTGATGCCACGGCGGACGGGATCAACGCAGGCGGAGTCAGCGTGGGTGTTTCGCTGGCCTCTGCTGAATCGTCACCCACGGTCAATGCCTGGATTGGGACAGGCACCAGCATCACCGGCGGCATTCGCTTGAAAGGTGATCCCACGCTGGTCTTCGAGAATTACACTGACCACAATCTAGTTCTTTTCAGTATCGAGGGCAGCCTGACTTTTGCCAACAACGGTGATACCGTCAAAGACACCATCACCCGCAATGATGGCGGCAGTTGGATTGATGACGGTGTCGAGGCTGGGGATGGTATCTATATCACAAATGCTTACCCTAACGATGGGGGCTACGAAGTCGATGCAGTGACAGCCAGCACATTGACCTTGACGGCACTGGATGTGCTCCAAGATACTACGAAAGATGATGTCCGGGTGCAGGTAGAGGAAGATCAAAGCCTGACCGTGATCGCCGAAATGAGCGGGGATCCCAACCTGAAATTTACTAACGGTGGCGAAGATGTTCAGGACACCATCGAACGCTTAGATAGCGCCAACTGGAGCGACGATGGCTTCGCAGCCGGACAATATGTCCAAGTGGCCGATGTTAACGATGAAAATGATGGTGTTTATTTAGTCGATTCACTTAATGGCGCGATCATCACGCTCCGAGATACTAACTCGGTTTCCGACGGCGAATTCAGCGGCAGCGAAGTGCGCGCCATTGAGCCAACGCCCGATACCCTCATCCGGTTGAACGGGGATTGGTGGGAAGAAGGCTTCCTTGCAGGGGATACGATTATCATTGCTGGAACCGCGCATAACGATGGAACTTATCAAATTGATGATATTTCAAGCGATGGGAAAACGCTTACCCTGGACACGGTGGGGGTCCTGGACGATGAAGTCGGTACCGGCTTCAGTGTGCAGCTCTACGAGCGCCCTGGTCAGGATGATATTGGCGGTAACGTCACCGTAGCCGCGGGACAGGCCTTGCCCGGTGATGAGCCATCTGCGCGGGCTGAATCCAGCGCTTCTGGCGGTGGCCTGATTGATGTCAAAGCCACCGACAGCACTGCTAAGAAAACCAACGGCACCGACGGTGATAACACCAAAGCTGTGGCCTCTTACGTGGAGAGCGACAGCGCCTTCAACCTGACTGGCACATTGCAAGTCAGTGCTAACACCGACAGCTACCAATGGGCCTCGACCACAGCCTATCATGGGGGCATCGTCGCTGTTGGGCACAACCCCGCCGAGGCCAGCTCGGAGAGCGATACTTTTGCTTATTTGGAAAACGGCGTGCAGGTTAATGCTCGCGGTCTCAAAGTGTCCGCCACCGGCGATGAAGAAAACTACGCCGAATCGACCGCTGGTCAGGGCGGCGTGATCAGCGTGGCTGTTTCGAATGCAGAAACCGATAGCGACAGCAGCACCAAAACCTGGCTTGGAGATGCTTCTGGAACCCAGATTGTCGTCGAAAACTTGGAATTGATCGCTGATCACCGTGCGGAGATTAATAGCAAAGTTGATAGTATCAACGTTTCTATTGCGGGTTATGGTGGCGCAGAAGCCGAGAATTACGTTGATTCGGATGTAAAAGTCGATATTGGCGCAGTGGATATTCAAGCCGGGGAGATCCAGGTCAGCGCCATCAACGAATTTGACAAGCCCTGGCTTTCCGATGATGCCTATAACGCCGATTCGACCGGGATCAGCCTGATTGATGTGCCCGCGGATTGGAGTAACACCTATATCTCTGGCGATACACAGATAGCCATAGGGGCAGGGGCCAGCCTTGAGCAAACCAGCGATCCCTTCGATCCGGGTGAGTTCGACTTTTCCGTGTTGAACGATATTTATGCCCGAGACAAGGTCAAAGTCGAATCCTACGGTGCCATCCCTGTGCCGCGAGCCAAATCGAGGGTGATTGTCGGGCAGAACGATGATGACGAAGCCGGGGCCGAAGCGAATGATCCACTCACCGGTACGATCACCATCGGCGATGCTGACCTGATCAGCACTGGCGATCTTGATTTCTATATCCGCACTCAATCGGAGATCGAGACTCATGCCAATGGTAAGGCGGGCGGCTTGGCTGGGCAGCCGCTGGGTGACTCGCTTGCCAAGACCGATGTGGACAATACCATCACGATCCAAAATGGAGCGTTACTGTACTCAGAAGGGCAAATTCGCTTGCTGGCCGGGCGAACGCCCGATTATGATGGGAATCTGTATATCAACGAAGCTTATACCGACCTGTGGAACTGGACGGCTTTCCCGTTGTTGAAGAGCTCGGTGGATGCATACGCTGAGGTTGACCAACTCAACAAAGTGGACATCCAATCTGGCTCAGAATTGAAGAGCGTCAAGGATGTTGTCCTAAGCGCCTATGGCGGCAGTAGCGAGACATCCATGATTGTCTATGCCCAGGGGCGTGGCACTGATCTCTACCGCGAAGGCGGCGAAGAGATTTTCGGTGATGAAGTCTCTTTTGATGTGGAATCCGGCGACACAGATACGATCAGCGATAACAGCGTGATTGTGAACGGCATCATCCGCGTAGGCATCCAAAATAAAATGTCGCTTACCATTGATGGCTCTATCACAGAAGATAACGGCCAGGAGACTGTAACCATCAATTTCACGGCAGACCCAGACCCGGGCATCTCCTACTCCCACGGTTGGACGGCATATTCGCTTGACATGATGGATGAGATTCTGCGCCTGCAAGAGTTGAAATTGCAATATGCCGGCAATGCGGCTGCCGAGAAGGCCTTTGACGACGAAATCGAACGCCTGCACAACCAGATGCAAGACCTTGGCTACTGCTCTGTGCATGACGGTGTCACCGTTTGCGAAAGCCAAATCCCGGCTTATGTGGTCGAGATCGATGATATCTGGGCGCAGTCGAGCGATATTTGGGTCGAAGCTGACAGCGTCAGCGGTAGCGGCGAAATGCACGCTCCAGGGGATGCGGAAATTACCATTGATAATAGCGGCCCCTTCTACCTGTGGATCAACCGCCTGACCATTCCGGATGATACCGGTGGGCGCGTGCTATACAACGACTCTCCGACCACCTTATTGGGTAGCATCACCATCAACGCCAGCGCCGATTCAGCGCCGCCGCGCATCGAAGTCACCAGTTCCTATGTCCCTGGCGGGAGTGAACCGGCGCCGGATATCGAAATTCTCAACGATATTTCTGCTCCGGTGCGCACTGCACAGGGGGAAGTATATATCGAGAATATTTCTGGCAGCGTGCTGATGAAGACCAAGGAAGGTTCGGATTCCTCGGCGAATATCACCGCCTATGATGTTGAAATTGTCGCCGGGCGCGATTTCGTCCAGGGCTATGTGGATGGCTTCTATCACAGCGGCGGTTCGCCTGCCGGCGCTTGGTCGGATGTGGCCAATGCGTCTGAAGCCTGGCATTGTGATCGCAGTGAATCATGTTATGCGATAGATCCCTACGATGATTCGACACCCCGCGGCAACGACGGCAACATCATCGCCGGCAATATGGTCTTCATCAGCGCCCGCTATCTGAATATCAACGGCCTGATTCAAAGCGGCATCGCCGACCGGGAATTGGTTTTGGACTCCGCAACCTACCAGGGCAAGATTGATCATTTCGAGAACTGGTACAACAATCAAAAAGACCAGGGCAAGAACCCGGACGAGAGAACAGCCCTGCGCGAAGATGTCGAATTCGTGGTCTACTACAATGCCGAGACCGACGAGATCGAGCTGGCCCGTGTGATGGTTGAAGGCGGTTATATGGAGCTTTCCGGTCACATCATGAGTACCGGCGGCGGCGAGATCAAAGTGATGGATGGCTATGGCCGCATTGTGGTGGATAACCAGCTCCCATATGATCTGGTGCTCAACACCCTAGATGCTGGTCACGGCGTAGATGGGAAATTGATCATTACCGATACGGCGGATTCTGAATCTAATCCGACGGTCACAGAATATACGGTGGATGGAGCAACGCGGAACTACACCTATGATCCGCATTCGCCACAGAGTTATGTCTGGGTCACAGGGCAACGTAAGAAAGTTGAGAAGTATGAGAAATATTCAAGTTCTGAATGGTTAGGCGCGGATTGGGCTGCTAAAGACCCGGATGATCTCGTAAGAAGCAAGACAACGACATTGGATAAGGTCATTCTATGGGATGGTGATTATCTGGACTTCAGTTCGCCTAGTGAAGAAGAATATCAGTACGAGTACCAAAAGCTGATCCTTGAAAGTTGGTCACAGGTTCACGAAAATCATTACGACTACCGCAGCGGTTTCCTGGGGCTAGGGCGCACCTATGTGGATGAGTATTGGTCACAAATGAAATACAAGGATATCCACACCCACACAGTCAGTGCCGACAATCCCATCGACATCGAGTTCATTGGTTTCGATGCTGGCATTATTACGATTACTTCCGAGAAGGGTATTTCGCTTAATTATTCCATCGAGAATGAATCCGGCACCACCACCCTGACCGCCGAGGATGGCGCTATCACGGCAAATGGCGATAAGGTAGTCATCAGTAGTTACAACCTAGTGTTAGATACTACTGAGGGCGTCGGCACGCAACTGCGCCCATTGGTTCTGGATATGCAGGGCGGTACGCTCACGGCCACCACCACTGAAGGCGGTATTTACCTCTCTGAGAAGACCGGCGACCTCTACTATGACAGTATCACAACCGGCAATGGCGATGTCTATCTGGATGTCAACGAGAACCTGGTGCCGCATACAGGTGGTGCTTCTCTGATTCAGGGCGGGTTGATCGACATCACCACGCATTACGGTGGCGTGGGAACATCAACGGACTTGCCGGTTCGCATCAATACCGGTGACGAAGGGCGCGATACGCTGACCATCTCGACAGTGGGGGATGTCTTCATCGAGGAGACGGCTGGCGATCTACACTTGTACAGTATCGAGACTTCGCAAGAAAAAGATGTCTGGATTAAAGTTACCGATGGTTCGCTACTCGACCGGCGCTTTGGCTTCCAGCCCGACACCCGCACCATTGAAGAACTCACCGCTTTGTGGGACGCAATGAACCTGACCGGGGCCGCGGCGGAAGCTGCTGCCCAGGCTGGTGTGGATGCCTACGTCTTGATGCGTGAAGATGAATATCATCGTTACTGGAAATATCGCGATAACGATCCTTACCCCAACGATGATAATTACACCATCACCCTGACCGATGACGAGAAGGACAATATCGCCCGCTCGCTGGGCTGCGCCGATTGGGCCGCCTGCCAAGATGATTTCGATACCATCGAGCAGAAGCGCTCCGATGAGTATCAGTTGTTTGCCGGTATTTTCGATGGGGTGACGACCACCCATGAAGAAGATTGGGATTATACCGCTGCTGCACAATGGCAACCCTCTTTCGACGGCGACAGCCAAGTCAGCAACGATCAGATTACGCTTACGGGTGGACATATCTTCCGCACCGGGCAGGGCGTCCTCTATGATAACGGCAGCGGCACAGACCTGGGCGGCTTGGAACATGAGGAATTCTATTACATCATCGTGATTGATGATCAAACGGTCCAACTGGCTGAAACCCGCCAAGATGCCGAAAACGGTGTCTACATTACGCTGACCTCCGGCTCCGGCACGCAGGTGCTCTCCGATACCGAGGCGCTCAAGAAAAATACTGTCTGGGATGAAGTCGATGTGCGTTACAGCATGACCGGCGGCTGGCTCAAAGAGACTTCTGACACGCAGACTACGGTTGAAGATCCTAATATCACTGCTCGCCACATTACCTTGTTGACCCCTAATGGCGGTGTTGGTTCTAATGAAGGCATCAAGATCATCGATCTCTCCAATCCGCAAGAGCTGTCCGATGAAGACAAAGCTAACTTGGCGGCTACTGAGCGCGATGATGCCACCATCATCCATCCTGATGACGACGAGATTATCTTCGGTGTGTGGCACGGTTTGCAAACCGGCAACGCGATCACCTTCCCTGGCACCTGGGAATTGGAAGGCATTGAAGGTATCAACGATGGGCAAACCTATTATGCCGTTCGTGTGGACAACCTGACCATCAAGGTATCGCCTGTCTCCATGGATGATCCTTCCTGGGATCCGGTAAACAATATCGTCGACCTGACCGTGCGCAAGATTTACATCAATATGAAAGAGGACATCGACCTGGCACTGCGCGACACTGGCCTGGCTGGCGACAGTGTGGTCAACATCACGGCGGGTGATTATGTCTACCTGGGCTCTGAAGATAACCTGCGGGTCGACCGCATTGATGCCGGTGGCGCGGTTCGACTGAAGAGCGGCGAAGGGTTGGTCAACGTGGACAGCTCCGGAGACGCCAACGTCAAGGGGGGCAATATTATTCTCGAAGCGGCCTCCGCCAACATCGGTGCCAGTGATAACTTCTTCACTGTAGATATGGTTGACACCAGCGACGAGAAAATCACCGCCCGAGCAGGGGATTCAATCTACCTCCGTGAGTTGGTTGGCTCTCAAGATATTGGTCTGAAACTCGATAGTGTCTACGCGGTCAATTATGTTGAAATTGATGGCGAATCTTCGATTTACGACGCTTACGATGATGATAGTACGGATGCAAATGGCTATCGTTATGGTGGCTTGCTCAACATCAAGACCCATGAATTGAAGATCACTGCCGTCCTAGATATTGGTATTCACGATAATTACATTGAAATCGATATCGACTCTGAAAGCAAATTCTACGCCAGCGCTGGACGGCATATTTTCCTGGCTGAGTTGATCGGTGATATGAATGTGGATCGAGCTATCTCCACAGGCGGCGATGTTGGCCTATGGGCCTCTATGTCGCTCAAAGACTGGAACGAAGATATTGCCGCCGACGCCATTGGCGAAAATATTTTCCTGACGGCCTACAACGGCAACATCAGCGGGGCGGTCGATGGCGACTTCGAGATCGATTCCGACCTGGGTGATAACGGCGATGGCACACTGACCTCCTTCAGCGAATCAGATACATTCCTCAAAGAATTCGATGGCGATCTCTATCTGATGAATGTCGCCACCGGGTATGGCACCGCCTTCATCGACAGCACGCAAAGCATCCTCAACGGCAACCCCGGCCCATGCACGGAAGCCAACCCTGGGGGATGTAACATTACTTCTGGCGAGGTGCGTCTGTACGCCGTGGTTGATATCGGCATTGAGGCCAATCCGCTGACCTCTACGAAGAATGCTATTTCATCCAATGTCAAGCTAGAAGGTTATGCTCACACCGGCGGCTGCTATGTTGCCAACAGTGGCGATCTGCAGACCGGCGAAGTGACGGCCGCGGCCAATGGCGTGGAGTGCGCCGGCCCAGTCGTTATCTCGGCCTCCAGCCCGGTAACCGTGGCGACAAATATTGTCTCTGGTGTTTCTGTGACCATCACAGCGCATGACTCGGCAGGCTCGGGCGATGATCTAACCGTCAATGACGGGGTCACCGTTCGGTCAGAAGCATCTTTTGTCTGGCTGCAAGCGGGGGATATTCTCACCGTCCAGCCCGGGGCAACTGTTCAGGCTGATACCTACATCCGCTTGAGTGCAGATCACGGCAATGCTGATGCGGCGGGCGGTCAAATTAACCTCTTTGGCACCTTTATCGCTAACCAGCCCATCCAAGTCTATGGCAATAGCGACCAAGACACGATTTTGCACGATATTGCCAACGGCGATGCTGGTTACGTCTTTACGATGGATGGGCGCGGCGATACGGACTTTTATCAGTTCGAGATTGACGTTGCTGACCGGTGGACGGCCAATGTCTATGATAGCGGCGCCAACGATGACGGTGTCGACCGCCTGGAGATAAACGGCACGGCCAATGACGATCTTTTCTTGTTGCGCAAAGGCTTTGTTGCTTTCATTAATGAGGGCATTGATGGAGATGGTGATGGCTACGATGATTATGTCCGGGTTAACTACGATGAAAGGATCAATGGGCGATTGAGGGTCAACGCCTATGCTGGTGACGACGCTTTCTATGTGGATGATAACAGTGCTATCACCACGCTCGACGGTGGCGATCATAGCGACTACTTCCAATTTGGGCAGCTTTTCAAATCGGAGCGTGTAGCGGGCACAGATACCGGCATTTTGCCTGGTGACGAGTTCGAAACCGTTGAGACGACGCGCGGCTTCCTCAGCAACGGGATTAGCCAGCCGCTGACCGCCTACGGCGCTGACGGCAGTGATAATTTCCAGGTTTACCATAACCGGGCTGTGCTACGGCTTGAGGGTGGTAATCATGACGACAATTTCATTGTCCGTGCTTTCGTTATGCTCAACGAAGCTTCCAAGCAGGCCATGACCTATATCAACAGTGGTGGAGGCAGCGACAAGATTCAATACGTGATCAATGCCCCGGTTAGCATTGATGGTGGTGACGGCGAAGACTCGGTTGTCATCATCGGTACCGAATTCCACGATAATTTTGTCATCACCAAAGACGGCGTCTACGGTGCAGGCCTGAATGTCACCTATGAAAATGTCGAGATCATCGAGCTGGATGGCATGGAAGGCGATGATAACTTCTTTGTGCTCAGCACCCATGAAGATTGGTCAGCCGTGATCATCGGGAACCGCGGCAGTGACACCTTCAATATTTCCGGTGAAGTTGATGTCGATATTGTCAGCAATGATTTGATGGGTCACAGCGGAATCATCTCTCACACCGTGATTACCCAAGACCCCTATTATCAATATGCTGTTGTTGAGGACGTGCAAATTCGAGCGGTGGGATATGATCAGGCTGCTGTGATTCTCAGTGAAAGTGATGCTGCCTCCCAGGTGGATGAGGTCAACGGCGGTGGCACGCTGGACACCTACGATGTGCGTCTCTCCAGCCAACCCACAGATACCGTTTACCTGACCATTTCAGCGCCGCTTTCCCAGATGGATGAGCAGGAACTCGGCGGCAAGACGGTTGCAATTTCCACAGATGGAACCACCTATGAATTCGCTGTAGTGCTGGTCTTCACCCCCGGCAACTGGGATTCCCCCCAGACGGTGACGGTACGCGCCGAAGATGATGCGCTGATTGAAGGCGACCGCTATGTTGAGGTTAATCACAGTGTCATCAGCGACGATCCTGACTACCACGGGGTTGCCATCCGCAATGTGCGCGTTAGGACGCGTGACGATGATCGCAGCGGGTTGGTTATCGATCAGACCGATGGAAAAACGGAAGTGATTGAAAGCGGCTCCCCCAATACCGATACGTACAGCGTCAAGCTGACACACGCTCCCAGCGAAGATGTCACCGTGGAATTGAGTCTGGACAGCGTCAGTACCGGGGAACTGAACTTCTTGTCGCCGACGACATTGGTCTTTACCAGTGCTAATTGGAACGATGAACAGGTCATCGAAATTCAGGCGGAGGAAGATGATACCGCCGAAGGCCTGCATCGAGCCCGCATTTTGCACAGCCTGAGCAGCAGCGACACCAATTTTGATGGTATCACCGAACGGCTGGATGCCAGCATCCGTGACAAGGCCAGCGTGCTCATCACCGAGTCTGATGGCAACACCTTTGTCATCGCCGGAGCGACGGACGGCTCTGAAAGCGACACTTACGAAGTCGTGCTCACCACCTCGCCAGAATATAGCTCTTCGGTCGATGTCTCCAGCAACGATAGCGACCCTGAAGGTGATCTTGATCCCGCTTCTGTCACCATTACCACCGATCCGGCCAACGGCATCGCCAAATTCGACGAGAGTACCGGCAAGATCACCTACGATCCCCAGGGATATGTCGGTCATGACAGCTTTGAATACCAAATTTGCGATACAGATTCCCCGACCAATTGCGAAACGGCCACCGTGTATATCACCGTCAACCCTGCCGGAGACAATCCCACGGCTCAAGATGATGAAGCCACGACGGATGAAGATATCCCCGTTACCCTTGCAGTGCTCGCCAATGACGACCCCAATGGCGTAGCCGTGGCACCATTGGCGGTTACCCGTGTCACCAATCCGGCCAATGGCAGCGCCGTCATCAATGGCGATAACACGATTACCTACACGCCCTCTCAGGATTATTTCGGTAACGATCGTTTCAATTACCTGATGTGTGATGATAATGGCGCCGGCGCTTGCGACATTGCTACGGTGCGCATCAAGGTAAATCCGATCAATGACGCCCCGGTTGCCCAGGATGATCTGGCCGTTACCTCGGTGAATACCGATGTAAACATTGATGTTCCCGCCAATGATTTGGATGTGGACGGCAATCTGGATGATACCTCCGTCACCGTGACAGCAAACGCTGCTCATGGCTCTCTCGAAGTGGATCCCGTTGGACTTATCACCTACACTCCTGGAACAGACTATGTTGGCGCTGACAGCTTTGAATACCAAATTTGCGATGCCAACAGTGCTTGCCACAGCGCTACCGTTGATCTCATGGTCAACCCGGCTGAAGCTGCTGCTGTTGCTCATGACGAAGTTGTCTCTACCGACGAAGATACCTCCGTGGATATAAATGTTTTGAAAAATGACGAAGGTGAGAAACCTCTTACGGTTCAGGCTGCTACTAACCCGATCCAGGGCGAGATCACCATCAACGCCAATAACACCATCACGTATACCCCCTCAGCCGATTACTACGGCAACGATAGCTTCAGCTACATGCTCTGTGACGACGATGGCGCCTGCGGAGTCGCCGCGGTTCGTGTCACCGTTGATCCCGTTGAAGATGCCCCCGTTCCTCAAGATGACCTTATGCTTGCGGATAGCTCGGTTGTGATCAATATTGAATCATCCGATCCAGCCTATCAGCTCTCTACCTCACAGTTGGTGTTCAATGCCAATGATTGGGACACGCCTCAAGTTGTAACTATCACAGCAACCGATGTGCCCAGCGGTGATCCCAACGTGCTGCACTTTACATCTTCATCCAAACGCGTTGACGAAATCGACGGCCCCTTGCAGGTTGTTGGCGGTGTTTTGACGACTGAACGCCAACTGGCCGAAGCCGTTACGCTGCCGCACGAAACCAATCATTATGTCCCCACCGGCACGCTCACAGATGTTGATGAAGCCAATCAGACCCTCACCTACCTGAGCGAAGGCCGAGATAGTGACTTGGAAGAATTCGCCGATGACGGCATTATGTTTGTCGGTGTTCTCGATGCTGCCGGCGAGATGGTCAAATTCCGACGGTTGGCCGGGTATCAATTTGTTGAAAACGCTTCCGCAACAGATGCCCAAATCCTCGAGTTGGATACCGATGAAATGTGGGATACCTGGCTTAACCCCGAGACCTGGGCCGAAACGCCAATTCCAACCGTAGGTGATGAATTTGTGGTTTATTTTGCCAGCGCGACCCTCTTCGTCGACGAAGCCACCCAAACCGATACACTCAACGTTTATAACGACGGCAGCCCTGCCGATGATACCGGCGAACTGACCGATACCCGCATCCCTGGCCAGGATGGCACCATTACCAGCGTTGACACCGATACGCTGACCGATACGACTGCCAGCTTCCCCACCACCGATTGCACCAACGGTTGCTTGGCCGGGATGTATGTGGGCATTCTCGATTTGGATGGCTCCATTGTTGAAATTGGCCTGATTTCGAAAAACAGCGCCGACACGCTGACGTTAGATTCGACCTGGCAAACTGCTCCAACAACGGGCGCCAGCTACCGAGTGTATTACGCTGATCCCAGTGAAAATCGCCGCTTGACCGGCCTGGGCATGGGCTATCCCAATCAAGTCGATTACGATGGCATCACCTATCAAGATATGGAAGCTGTCAATGTCTATCTTGGTTACGGCTCCGACACCTTGGATGTCACCGCTACCCAGGCCGACGCGCAGACCACTATTTACGGCGGCCGCGGAGACGATGTTTTCAACTTGAATGATCTATCCGGTGATTTGACCATCAACGGCGGTCTGGGCACAGACACCTTCAACGTTCAGTTTGATACCACGAGCACGGCTGAGGTTTTGCTCAACGGCGAAACCGATGATGACGTCTTCAACTTGCTCACCGATGGCGCCGTTCCGAGCCTCGATTTAACCCTCGATGGTGGTTCCGGTGATGATACCTGGGATTTCGCTCCCGATTGGGGCCAGATCGATAGTCTGCAAGACAGCGGCGGCGGCAATGACACCCTCGACTTCCAAGATGTCCTTGATAAGCTGCGGGTTGTCATCGATGCAACCGAACTCACCGCCACGATTGGAGACGTGGATGTCTCCCTCGGCATCGCTAACAGTCTGACACACGACGGCAACACCATCGAATTCATCATCGGCGGCCAAGCCAGCGACAGTTTCAACTTTGCCGATGGCGCTTCTTTGGCCACAGGCGACGCCGGTTCGACCACGGCTCATATTGACGGCCAGGGCGGCACAGCAGACCTGCTCAATTACATCGACTACACCAGCGGTGTGATCGTCGACCTTTCCCGCGGCATTGCTACCGGTGTCAACGATGGCACCATCGACAGCGTAGAGAACATCGAAAACGTCACCGGTGGCGATGCAGACGACTCCATCACCGGTGATGATGGCACCAACGTGCTGCGCGGCAGCTTAGGCGATGACGTTTTGCGCGGTCTCGGCGGGGATGATTATTACATGTTTGTGGATGGATGGGGCCTGGATGATGTCGTCGAAGAAGCGGACGGCGGTGATGACACCATCAATTTTTATGCTTACGTCGGCGATACGATCACCTTTACAGCCCAACCTGTAACCGCCGACCTGGATTTCCGCATGGATAATGATGCCCTCTGGGACACCGTTACGGACGTGGATGATTCTAGCAACCAGCTCAACTACAGCTCCCGCCAGATTGAATACGCTTTTGGCGGCATCGGCATTGATACTTTATACACGCTCGACCAGAACAGCAGTTTTGACATCGACGGTGTCACCGTAGATACCGATCCGCTCTTCAAGCCGGAGTTCGCTCCCGTTATGGTCGCTGCTACCGATCGTAACACCTACACCGAGCTGGGAGCCGATTTCACTTATACCTATCCTCCTGATTATCGTCTCGAATTTGCTAACTTCGAGCGCATCCAGGCGGGCAAGGAAAGCGATAGCTTCCGCATCGTCGAAGATACCCAACGCTACAATTTGCATGCAGGTGCGGGCACTGACATCTTCATCTTCGAGCAAGGCGCCACAATGGCCGATTTGAATGTCTTGCCCCATCCTGACTTCCAGTCTTCGATTGATGGGCAGGGCGGCAGTGACACCATCGACTTTGGCGCCTACACCGATGTGGTTAACGTCAACTTGAGTACGGGTCAGGCCAATTATGTTGCCAACAATGCTCTGGGCCGCCTGGTCGATCTTGAAAACATCATCGGTGGGAGCAACGACGACACCTTGATTGGCGACGCCGGAGATAACCGCATTACGGGCAATGCCGGAGACGACACCATGACGGGCGGTCTCGGCAATGACACCTTTGTCTTTGGTGACGGCTGGGGCAACGACGTCGTTTACGAAGAAAACGATCAGGGTGACGATTCCTTTGACTTCTCGACGGTTACCGTGGCTGGCAGCGGCTCGCTCGAAGTTGCGTTTGACTTTGACCTTGACGGCAAACCCGTCATTGCTGTGAGCGATGTGAATGGGAATTTGGTCACCCACACGGGCGATCTACCCTCCACCAGCACCAACATTGAGAATGTCACCGGCGGCCCGACCCCCGACACCTTTGTCTTTGCCGATACGGCTTCCCTTGCGGGTTCTCTTGATGGCTGGACCGGTAGTGACACCTTAGATTACAGGGCCTACACCACGCCTCGCTCCATCCGATTGACCGGACTGGGCAGCCAGGATGGCTATGCTGGCACCGAGCAGAGCTATGTGGATGGGATTATCGTCACCCAGCCGACTCCCTCGATTGGTGGCCACTTCGATAATATCGACACCATCATTGCCAGTGCCTCTTCCCTTGATGCGATCACGGGTATGGACGCCGAAGCAACCTTCACCATCAACGCAACCGATAACGTCTATCATGTCGTCGGTTCCGACCCCTTGCTGCACACCCTGACGTTTAATCAATTTGAATACGTCCACGGCGGCGGCCTGGTCGATCACTTCGATTTCATCGAGCAAAACAATCAAGTCTTGGAATATCTGGGCGGCGCTGGAGATGACATCTTCACCCTGTATGACATCATTGTTGTCCCCGGCAAGATCAACGGCCAGGGCGGTGACGATGAGATCAACTATGCTGCCTACACAGCCTCCGGTGTGGACGTTGATTTGGCTGCTGGCACCGCTACCGCCATTTATAACGCGCTGGCAGGTGGATTGAGCAGCATTGAGCGCGTCATCGGTTCCGCTTTCGCAGACACCTTAATCGGCGACGCCTGGGCCAATTATCTCAATGGCGGCGACGGTGACGATACCATCCGTGGGGCAGGAGGAGCAGACTCACTCGAAGGTGGTTCCGGTGATGATACCTTCCAATTCTTGGCCGACTGGGGCCTGGATGAGCTTACCGACTTGGGCGGTCTGGATACACTCGACTTCACCAACATCTCTCTGGCTTTGAGCTTTGGCATCGCCATCGCCGGACTCACCATCAGCGATGGTCTCAATGTTCTCCATGTGACCGGCAACGACATCGAGCGCCTGTTGGGCGGTTCCGGCGATGATGAATTTGTTTTCAGCGAAGATGGTGTTACCTTGGCGGGCGGCGGCGCAAAGACATACATCGACGGTGGACTTGGAAGCAACCGCTTGGATTATGAGGCCTTCACGACCACGCCCGTATATGTCAATTTGAGTGATACAGCCGTCACCGTTGGCCCCGTGACAGTTGAGCCTCATTCCGCTACAGGCGTTGAAGAAGTTGCCAATATTGACGATCTGTATGGCGGTGACAGCGATGACATTCTGATTGGTGATGATGGCGCTAACCTGCTGCGCGGCAACCTTGGCGATGATTATCTCGACGGCGGCGCGGGCAGCGACACGGTTAACTATAATGCCAATGCCGTTGCGGGCATAAGCGTCAATCTCGAAACGGGCCAAGCAGCCAGCACCGAGAGCGGTAATGACATCCTCTTGAATGTTGAAAACGTAACCGCTACCGCCTTTAGCGATACGCTCATTGGGCCAGACGGCGGAGCAACCTTCAACCTCACCGGCTCCGATGCGGGCAATGTTGATGAAACCTTCTTCTTCTCTGCGATTGAAAATTTGATTGGCGGAAGTGGGGACGATACGTTTGCCTTCACGGATAGCGGCCAATTAAGCGGGGATGTCACCGGTGGTGTGGGCAGCGATGCTCTCGATTACCAGGCGCTCTCTACACAGGTTGATGTGACCCTGACCGGTCCCTCCGCGGACGGCTTCAGCGGCACAGCTACAGCCATTGGTGGTACCTTCTCCCAAGTTGATGAAATCACCGCCAATAGCGCGCTTCTCACTGACACGCTGACCGGTGCCAACCTCGCCACGACCTGGGAATTGGATGGAACGGATCGCGTCATCGACGCTGGCAGCGGCAATGACCTGGAGATTTCTGGCTTTGATGAGTTGGTCGGCGGTAGCGCAGCTGATACCTTCGGGTTTTGGTTGGATACCTACACCTTCCAGGGCGATATCCATGGTGGCGGTAGCGCCGATGATGTACTCGATTACACCAATTACAATGGCGAGGCAACCGTAACACTTTCCGATGTTGGTTCGGGAACGGGAATCGCCTCAGGGTTAAGCGGCACCTTCACACAAGTCGAACGTTTGTCCGGTAGCAGCAACGGCGATGCCCTCATCGGCCCGGATAGCGACGACACCTTCAGCGTGACGGCGCTCAACCAGGGTAATATTGATAGCACTTTCTTCTTTACCGATATCGAGAACCTGGACGGTGGCGAGGGAACCGATCTGCTTGACTTTAGCGCTTACAGCGGGCCCGTGACCATCAATTTGGAGACGGGCACAGCCGATGGCTTGGGTGGCGAGTTCAGCAGCTTTGAGCAATTCAACGGCAGCACCGATTTGGACGACACGCTGATTGGCCCCAACGGCGGCTCAATCTTTAACATCACCGGGCTCAACAGCGGCAACATTGACGGCCTTTATTTCTTCACCGCTGTGGAGAGCCTCACCGGTGGCGACGGCGCTGACAACTTCGTCTTTACCGATCCCGGCCATTTGAGCGGAGATATTGACGGCGGAGATGGTGCTGATGAGCTTGATTACACTACGCTCACATCGTCGATTATCATTGATCTGGATGCTCCCTCAGACGCCGATGGCTTTGCTGGAACAGCTACGTCCATTGATGGCACCTTTACCCATATTAATTCATTGGTTGGCAGTGATACCATTGCTGCCGATGTGCTCACGGGCGCAGATCGGCAGGCCACTTGGGAGCTGGACAGCAGTTATCAATACGTTGACACCCTGACGGGCAATCCCTTCTCGTTCGCCGAGATGGATGTTTTGACCGGTGGTGGCGCTCAGGATACGTTTGCATTCTTCACGGGGGTTTCTTTCACCGGCACGGTGGATGGGCACACAGGGGAAGATACCCTGGATTACAGCGCTTACGCTGATCAGGTAGACGTAATTCTCACCGCCTTGGGCAGCTTGGATGGGTATGCTGGACAAAGTACGGGCATCATTGGCAGCTTTGATAATATCGATATCCTGGATCTAACCGCTGGTGGAACAACCACAGACACTCTCAAGGGCGCAGATCGTGCCGCTACCTGGGCGTTGAACGGCAGCGACCGCTATCAGGATGATCTACAGCCTGCCCACGATGTGGCCTTCTTTGGATTTGACACCTTGGTTGGCGGCACGCAGGCAGATACGTTCACCATCTCTGTAAACCGCAGCTACGACTTGTACGGCGGCGATGGCAGTGATACATTCAACTTCCTGGCGGACGCAACCCTGACGGGCTTGTTGGATGGTCAGACCGGCCTTGAAGATACGCTGGACTTCTCCCAACATGATTCTGCTCCCGATATGACCGTAACCGGTGCAGATGCAACCGGCTACATCGGCACGGTTGTAGCGGTCACCGATGGCTTTAGCGGCATCGATCATCTGGTTGGTACTGCGGCGGCGGGTATCGAAGGCTCCACGCTGAGGGGCTATATTTGGGAGCCTTCTGAGCCGGTTTGGCACAGTTCGGAATGGATTCTCGATGGCGCCGCCAGCACCTATAGGCTGGATCATGTTGCCAATACGCTGCGCTTTGAAGGCTTCGATCATCTCTATGGCAGCAATGACGCCGATTTCTATGCCCTCGTTGCGGATACGCAAGCCAACTTGTTTGGCGGGCCCGGCGACGATGTTTTCTACATCCAGGGTGCGGCGGAATTGTTTGGCTCCCTCGATGGTGGCGGCGGTACCAACACGCTTGATTATCATCTCTACAATCTAGGCGACTCCAGCGGCGTCGAGGTCGACTTGCCCAATAACCGAGCTACCAGCATTTTCAAGAACCCGGGCGTGCCGGGCAGTGTCGAGGGGATCCACAATTTGGTTGGCTCTGCCTTTGATGATCATTTGATTGGCAACAACGGCGACAATGCCCTCACTGGCAACGGCGGCGATGACTTGCTTGAAGGCGGCTATGGTAATGATCGTTATCTCTTCAGCGGAGACGCCTTTGGCACCGACACCGTTGTTGAGTCTGATGTCGCCGGTTCCGGCGCGGATGACACACTTGACTTCAGCGCTGCTCTGCTGGCTTTGGATTTCGACTTGCCCAATTTCACGGTCTCCGATGGCGTCAATCAGGTGGAGTATGGCAGCAACGTCATCGAGCACTTTGTCGGCGGTCTACAAGCTGATACCTTCTTGTTTACTGGAACGCACACCTTGCCAACAGATGGCTCCGGTGATGTGATCGGTACGCTCAACGGCGGCGCAAATGCCGATACATTGGACTACGCCCATTATGATACCGGTGTTGATGTCAACTTGTTGGCCGGTACAGCGACAGGGACTGCTGGTGTGGCCGCCATGGAGAACGCCATTGGCAGCTCATTCGATGATGTTTTGATCGGCGATCACGGTGCCAATGAATTGATCGGCAATGCCGGTGCGGACGAGATAACAGGCAACGATGGTGATGATACCCTCGAGGGCGGCCTTGGCAACGATACCTATTTCTTCGCTGGCGCTACCTGGGGAACGGATACCCTCACCGATACGAACGGGGATGATACCCTTGATTTCTCCACAGCAACGACAGATCTGGAATTCAATATCCATCTGTTCGATTTGCGTGTTCAAGATGGCCTCAATCAGCTCAATGCGGCCAATAACAATATCGAAAATCTGCTTGGTGGTTTAGGGGATGATGCCTTTATCTTCGCCGAAGACGCCGTTTTAGCTGATGGAGGGTTGGGTACCTTTATTGACGGTGGCCCCGGCGGGAGCAATACGCTTGATTACACCGCTTACACATCGCCGGTTCAGGTCAACCTCGCGGCTGGCTATGCCACTGGGGTCAATAATGGCGCTCCTGTTGGCATCAGCCGCATTCAAAATGTCATTGGCGGTTCGTTGATCAACGAAATTTGGGGAGACAACAGCGATAACGTTTTGGAGAGCGGTTCTACCAATGACCGCCTCTATGGTATGGGCGGAGATGACACCTACGTCTTCTACGATGATTGGGGCGTCGATGTAGTTGATGAAAGCCCGGCCAATTTTGGCGGCGGTAACGATACTCTGGACTTCTCCCAGGTAACCGCGTTGAACAGCGGTGCGTTAATCTTTACCTTTGACGGCAGCACCATTCGCGTAGAGGATGCGCTCACGGGCAGCGTGATCACCACGGATAACCAGATCGAGAATTTCATCGGCGGCCCGACGGATGACGATTTCTTCTTCGAGAACGGCGCTGCGATCAACGGTTATATCGACGGGCAGGGCGGCCATAACACCATCGATTACAGCGCTTACGGCAGCGCCCGCCACATCGCCTTGACCGATGTCGGCTCTTTGACGGGGACGCTCGCCAATGCTGGCTTCAAGGGCTGGGATGCCAGTTTGGGTGCTTCTGGCTACTTCGACAATATAGATGAGCTGGTGGGGACACCTTTCACCGATTCGCTCACCGGCCGGGATGCGCTGGCCACCTTCGATCTGGCCGCTGGTCAATACCACAGCCTCAACACACTTGATTTCTCTGCTTTCGAGAATTTGAACGGCGGTTCACAACAAGATGCTTTCCAGATCTCCGTTGATCACGTTGGCGATTTGTCCGGCGGTGGCGGGGATGACAGCTTTGTCTTCAGCAGCGCGGCGGCGGTGACAGGCCGTGTCGATGGGGATGCTGGCCATGATCAACTTGACTTCAGCAGTGATGCTTCCCGGGATATGCTCATAACCGGCATGGGCACGACGGATGGTGTTCAAGGTTGGGATGCAGTCAATCCTGCCGACCGTGCTATTTCCTTGGGCTTCGATAATATCGACGAGTTGATTGCCAGTGCTGCCGCTGGCGACAGCCTGACCGGCGCAGACTTGGCCGCAACGTTCACCTTTGGTGCGGACGACCGTTATAGCTATGATGGTAAATTCGCTCTTTTCTCTGGCTTTGAGACCCTGAACGGCGGTTCGCGAGCCGATACCTTTGCTTTCTCCGGCACAGCCACTTTCACGGGCGAATTGAACGGCGCTGGTGGCTCTGATCGTCTGGATTACAGTGCTTACGACAACGCCGCTACGGTCGATTTGCAGTCTCACACCGCAACGGGTTTGGTGGGAACCTTTGGGGATATTGAAAACTTGACCGGCAGTTCTGACAGCGATACGCTGATCGGCGCGGATACGGGCGCCACCTTCCACATAACGGGAGCAAGCCGCGGCAACGTCGAGAACGTCTTTTTCTTCACAAGCGTTGAAAATCTGGTTGGTGGGACTGGCTCAACCGATGTGCTCAGCTATGTCGGTTATCCCAGCGCTGTGACCGTGAATCTCGAAACCATGTCAGCGACCGGGCTCGATTCCTTCACCGGCTTTGAGACCATCACGGGCAGCCCCGCGAGTGATTTCCTTGTTGCCCGCGACGCTGGCAGCACCTTCCAGGTGACCGGAGCGGGGCAAGTCAGTGTGGGCAGCTTGGACTTTACTTCCTTTGAGAATGTGGTTGGCAGCACCGGCGTAGACACGTTGGATTACAGCCTCTTTGGCGGCCCGATCAACTTTGATTTGGAAAACGATACCGCCACAGGTCTGGATAGCTTCTCCGCGGTGGAAATGTTGGTGGGAAGCGGCTTCAGCGACACAATTCTGGGTCCGGAAACGGGCGCAGCCTTTGCTTTGACCGGGGCTGATTCCGGTGATGTCGCCGGTTTAGACTTTTCCTCGGTGGAGAACCTGATGGGCGGCACCGGCGCCGATACCTTTACCTTCCATGCTGCAGCCAGTCTCTCTGGTGATCTCGATGGTGGCAGCGGGGTTGAGGCCGACGTGTTGGATTACAGCCTCTATCCATCCGGCGTCAGTGTGAACTTGCTGGCTCAGACCGCTGATGGCGTTGGCGGAACCGTCACCGAGATTGAGAATATTACCGGTTCCGACTTTGATGATACGTTGCGCGGTGACGATCGGGCTAACGTGATCAACGCCTTTGGCGGCAGCGACAAGATTGTTGGCAATGCTGGCGATGACACCTTCCTCTTCCCGCTTGGCTCTGGCTTCCGTGACACGTTGGAAGGCGGTGTCGGGGAAGATGTGGCCGATTTCTCGGCATATACCAACCCCATGGATGTGTTGCTCACCGCCCTTGGAACGCTGGATGGTTTCGATGGTCTCATAGACGGCAATCCCTTCACCAGTCTCAATGAAATCATCGCTACCAGCGCAGCGGGAGATACGTTAACCGGCCTGAATGCCCCGGCGAATTGGTATCTTGAAGCGGCGGACAGCTATGTTTCGGGCGGTCACACGCTGATCTTCTCGGCTTTTGAAGATCTGATTGGCGGACTGGATAACGATACGCTCAATTACAGCGATCATGCTGGACCTGTCACCGTCACGCTGATTGACGCCGGTACATCGGATGGCTTCCAGGGTACAGCAACAGATATTCCTGGTGGCTTCGACAATATGGATGGCTATGTTGGTTCTGGTTCGCCCGCTGATCAATTGATTGGGCGAGCGGCTGACAATACCTTCCATATCAGCGGTAATCGCTCGGGCGATGTGGATGCTATTTTCGATTTCTCAGATGTGGAGAACTTAATCGGCGGCTCGGGCGTGGATCGGTTCGAAATCGGCAGCGGCGTTTCGTTTGTAGGCTTGTTGGATGGTGCTGCCAATGACGACGTGTTGAGCTACGCCGACCATCTCAACCCGGTCAGCGTTTTCTTGGGTGACCCAGGCATCAACGATGGTTTCTCTGGGACGGGCACAGGGTTGAGCGCCGGATCAATCTTTACGAATATTGATCTGCTTACAGGCGGTCAGGCCGTCAGCGACACGCTCAACGCCTCCGTTGATGCCAGCACAGTCTTTACCATCTCCGCTGCTGATGCGGGGAATGTAGATAGCGTTTTGGACTTCTCCAGCTTTGAGTCCCTGGTGGGCGGAAATCAGGCGGACACATTTGCTTTCAGCGCTGGTGGCACCTTGACAGGCCAAATTGATGGCGGTCAGGGCGACGACACGTTAGACTACAGCGCCTATGACAGTGGCGTGGCCGTCAACCTGAGTGGCATAACTGTCTTGGGTCACAATCGCCGCTCAGCAACCACGATTGCCTCCGGCGCATCGGATCGAGTTATCGCTGTCGAGCACATTATTGGCAGCGACTACGCTGATGACTTGATCGGTGATGGTGGTGCCAATCAAATCACGGGCCGCGCCGGGAATGATAGATTGGTTGGGCAGACTGGTGATGATACTTATTTGTTCGGCGATGATTACGGCGTCGATACCGTCAGCGAAAATGCCTCGGCCGGAACCGACACCTTGGATTTCAGCGCTGTCACGCAAAAACTGACTTTCTTCTTAGACACAAATGGCCAAGTTGTTTCCTATGACACCAACCAGGTCGAGCATCACGGGCTCAATATTGAAAGATTGATCGGCGGAACCAACAACGATACCTTTATCTTTTCTGCTGATGCTACCTTCCCCGGCAGTTTGAACGGTGGAGATGGCAGCGACACGCTGGATTACGGCCAATATACAACCAGTGTCCATGTCAACTTGAATGATCAACCGGTTACAGTGGATTCCGTTGTCTACGTTGAAGGTTCAGCCACTGGTGTTGATGGCGCTGCTGCCGGACGGTTGAGCGCGATGGAAAACATCATCGGCAGCGGTGCGGATGACGTGCTCATCGGCGACGCCAAGGCCAATACGATCCGCGGCGGGCAAGGGGATGATACCTTGCTTGGCTTGAGTGGTGATGACACTTACCGGTTTGGCAATGACTACGGCGTTGATTCGGTTGTGGAAGAAGCGGCTGGCGGCTACGACACGATGGACTTCTCTTTGGTGGCTTGGCCCCTGACCTTCACCTTTGGCTTGGACAATGTCCATGTCAGTTATGATCTCAATGATGCCAGCCATGTTGGTCTTGTCGGGGTGCCGGGTATCTTTGTCGAGAATTTCCTCGGCAGCACGGATGAAAACGTACTCGATTTGAGCGTCTACGCAACAGGCCGCCATGTGATCTTGACAGATTTGGGCAGTGATGGCCACGGCTTCCAGGGCACGGTCACCAATATCCCCTTTGATTTTGACAATATAGACAAGATCATTGGGACCAGCGCTGCTGATGACTCGCTCACAGGGATGAACGCGGCTGCTGATTGGACGCTTGATCAGCCCAATAACGTTTATCTCAGCACCAATACGTTGACCTTTGAAGGCTTTGACATCCTGCGGGGTGGCGATCAAGAAGACACATTTACGATCTATGGTCACCAAACCTTTGATCTCTTCGGCGGCGGCCAAGATGACACCTTCGCCTTTGAAAACAGTGCGTCGTTAACGGGCGAGTTGGACGGCGGGCTTGGTCAAGACGGAATCGATTACACTAACTACGGCAGCTCCACCACGGTGACCTTGGGCGATCCTGGAACAGATGACGGTTTCAAGGGTACCGCAACCGCTTTGACCGGCACCTTTGACAATGTCGATGCTTATGTGGGCAGCAGCGAGTTGACAGACCAATTGCTTGGCAGTTCGGCGGGTCATACCTTCCATCTGACCGAAACGGATACGGGCAATGTGGACGACGTCTTTGCCTTTAGCGGTGTCGAAAATCTGATCGGGAACACCGGGGTTGATCTCTTGGATTACAGCCAATCCACCCAGGGCGCCAGCACAATCAAGCTGGATTCTGCCGGAACGGCTGATGGCTTCCAGGGGACGGCCACAGATCTGACCGGCCGCTTCGACAACGTGAACGGTTATGTTGGCAGCGGAACCCTGATGGATGAGTTGATCGGCAGCTCGGCGGGGCATGCGTTCCATGTCACGGACACGAACAGCGGCAATGTCGATGGCAGCTTTACCTTTAGCGCTGTTGAAAAGCTGATCGGTGACACGGGCACGGATGTGCTCGATTACGGCCAATATCTCAAAGGAGCCAGCACGGTCACATTGAGCGCTCCGGGCACGGAAGATGGCTTCCAGGGAACGGCTACAGATCTTTCGGTTGGCTTCGACAATATGGATCAATATGTTGGCAGCGGCGAAGCGACGGACCAATTGATCGGTAGTTCAGCAGGGCACACCTTCCATGTGACCGGACAGAATGCCGGAGACGTGGATGCACTCTTTGCTTTCGAGTCAGTTGAAGAATGGATCGGAAACAGTGGTTATGACCGCTTGGATTACAGCAACCACGCTGGCCCCAGCACGGTTGTGTTGGGTGCCGCGGATAGCGACGGCTTTGAGGGCACGGCGACCGATTTGGGCGTGGGATTCGCCAAATTCGATCAATACATCGGCAGCAACTCAGATCAAGATCAGCTTGTCGGCCGGGAGGCAGGAGACAGCTTCCATGTGACCGGCAGCCGGTCGGGGCAAGTCGATTCCCGCTTTGATTTCGAATCAATTGAACATTTGATTGGCTCCACCGGCGTTGATACCTTCACCATCGACAGCGGCGTCGCATTTGAAGGCCGCGTTGATGGTCAGGGCAATGACGATGTATTGACCTATGCCGGGTATCCTGTCTCTAATCCTGTCAGTATCACCATCCAAAGCAAAGGGGATGTGGACGGCTTCGCCGGAACAGGAACGGGCTTTGCTGCTCAGGGCGACTTTACCAATATCAACCGCTTAATCGGCGGCGCTGGGGCTGACACCTTTACCGGCGGCGATTTTTCGGCCACCTTTACACTGGATACGGATGTCACCTATACCTATGATGGCCACGCCCTTGCCATTTTCGATTTCGAAAACTTGCACGGCGGCACAGCAGATGATCGTTTCGTCTTTGTCGATGGTGCTACCTTTGATGACGATTTGCGCGGCGGCGATGGCGTCGATACCTTAGATTACAGCGCTTATACCACGGCAGTTTATGTCAATATGGGCGATACTGCTGTCACCGCCGATGTGGATGGCAGCAGCGTCACCATTGATCCTCATACGGCCACTGGCATCAGCGGCGGGGTTTATGAAATCGAAAACCTGATCGGCGGGTCACAGGCCGACCTGCTGGTGGGCGACGACAACGCCAACGAATTCACTGGTAACGCGGGCAACGATACCCTGATTGGTCAGGGCGGCGACGACGTATATCTGTTCAGCGATGGCTGGGATCAGGATACGGTTGAAGATGCCTCCGGTCAAGACACGTTGGACTTCAGCGCGGTGACCGACACGACCAACCTGAACGCCGTTCTTGATGCTACCCCTTCCGTGACCGATGGTCTGGCGACGGTGCTTGATCGCGTTGATTTTAACATTGGAGAGTTAGACGTCATCATCGGTGGTCAGGGCGATGATACCTTCTCGATCCATGCTACCCAGGACTACGACCTCTATGGCGGCCCCGGTGCCGATACGTTTGTCTTCAAAGAGACGGGCGCACTGGTCGGGTTGATCGACGGTCAGGGTGATGTTGATCTCCTCGATTACAACCAGGATCTGTCCACGGCTACCAGTGTGCGTTACTTCACTCTGACCGGCCTGGGAACGGAAACCAGCTTCCATGGAACGGAAACAACGATCCGTGACGGTTTCTTCAACATGGATGAGATCATCGGCGGTTTGGGCGCTGATTCCATCGAAGGCGTCAATCTCGACGGGACCTTCTCTATCCATGCAGACAGCATCGATTATGCTGCTGAAGACCCTGCCACAAGTATTGTTCACAGCCTGCATACGACGTTCATTGAGAATTTGGTCGGCGGGAACGCTGACGATACCTTCATCTTTGATAATGGCGCTGTGTTGCCCGGCGTGACCAACAGCATTGATGGTAAATCTGGCAATGACACGCTTGATTATCATCTCTATGATGATACCTGCGGCTTGGCCGATTGCTCCATTTACGTTGACTTGGTTAGTGGCGTTGCTTCGGGTGTCAAAGGTGGTGTCGCCAGTATTGAGAATGTTATCGGCAGTTTGGTTACCCCCAACACCTTGTACGGCGACGAACATGATAATATTCTCGTCAGCGGGATCGGTGATGATATTATGATCGGGCGCGGTGGCAATGATACCTACGTGTTCGATACCGATGGTCCTTTAGGCCAGGATATTGTTGATGAAACGCCAGCGAGTAACGGGGGCGGTATCGACACGCTTGATTTCTCCCCCACGGAGAATGAAACCATTGTGGTTGATTTGTCACAAACAACCACGCCTGATCCCTCCTCGGCCGTGTATCAAAATGTCAATACCAATCTCCAATTAGCGCTTGCCGGAACCCTTGAAAATGTGATCGGCGGCAGTCAAGATGATACGCTCACCGGGAATGCCGAAGCGAATACCATCACTGGAGGCCCTGGCGATGATCACCTTGACGGTCAGGGGAATAGCGACCGATATGTCTTCAACGCAGATTGGGGTGTTGACCATGTTGATGATCCATCTGGAAATGAAACCTTTGATCTCTCGTCCCTTGGCGTTGATGTCGATGTTGATCTTAGCCCGACAACCATAAGCTTAACCGCGGGCCTGAATCGTGTCACCGGCGCCCTGGATGAAATTGAGAATTTGGTCACTGGCAGCGGAAATGATACTTTCAACTTCGATGATGGCGTCAGGTTGAATGGCACTCTTGATGCAGGTTTGGGCGACGATACCCTCAATTATGCCGATTACGAAACTGGCCGTTCCGTCGTTTTGACCGGCTTAGGCTCGGTGGATGGTTATAAAGGCACGGATAGTACCATTCCAGGCGGTTTCGATAATGTTGAGTTGATCGATGGTACAACAAAAGTTGATTCCCTGACGGGGCTCAGCGTGGACAGCCATTGGACGGTGACCACGCCGATTGATACCTACCAAGCTGATGGCAGCAGCCGCGTTTTGACCTTCAGCCATTTCGAAAACCTGATCGGCCTGAGCGCCGATGATGTCTTCACGATTTCAGCCGGGGCGCAAGACGTTGACATATGGGCAGGGGCGGGCGATGACACCTTGGTGATGCTCGATACCGCGACATTGACCGGCATGTTTGAAGGACAAGGTGATTACGACACCCTT
>CAZXXW010000004.1:40684-58711 GCA_964644835.1 uncultured Anaerolineales bacterium | reverse complement strand
GGTCGGCGACGGCGTCAACGACGCGCCTGCCCTGGCCGCTGCCGATTTGGGCATTGCCATGGGCGGAGCGGGCACCGATCAGGCCATCGAAACCGCCGATGTCGCCCTGATGGCCGATGATTTGACTCAATTGCCCTTCGCCATCCGCTTGGGGCGTAAAGCGGTGAACACGATTCAGTTCAACATCTGGTTTGCCTTGCTGATCAAAACTGTTTTCCTGATAACGGCTTTCTTTGGCATCGCCACGCTGTGGATGGCCGTTTTCGCCGACATGGGCGCATCGCTGATCGTCACGATTAATGGTATGCGTTTGTTGAGAAAAGGGAAACAAGCTCGTAGCTAGCCGCGCCATTTTGTTTCGTGCCGGACTGCGAGCCATTGCTGATAGTCAGCTGCGAAGTGATCACAGATTTTATCCACCAAGAACACGAAGAACCAGAAAGTTAAACTTGGTGCCCTTCGTAGATTCCACCTGAGGAGCTTCCCATGACCGATACAAAAACCATCATCCGAGCGCTGATCAAATTCATCAGCTATCTGATTCTCAACCCCCTGGTCTTGTTTCTCAGCGCGGGGACGGCGCGGTGGGGCATGGCCTGGGCTTATTTCATAGTCGCTGTCCTTGCTGCCATCGTCAGCCGAGTCTTGGCCCGCCGCAAACACCCCGACTTGTTGGCCGAACGCGCCCGTTCCCAAAATGCCAAAGACATCAAACCTTGGGACAAAGTACTGCTGCCCATCAGTGCGTTGTACGGGCCGCTCCTGACGATGATCGTCGCCGGGCTGAACAAACGCTTCGGCTGGACGGATGTGATTCCGCTGTGGGTGCAGATTGTCACCCTGGGTTTAGGCGTCTTGGGATACATCTTCGCTACCTGGGCAATGGTCGAAAACCGCTACTTCTCCGCCGTTGTGCGCATCCAGGAAGATCGCGGCCAAACCGTCTGTAAATCGGGCCCCTATCGCTTCATCCGTCATCCCGGCTACGCCGGTGGCCTGGTCTGGTATCTGGTCACACCCTTGATTTTCAATTCATTGTGGACTTATCTTCCCACGGCGGTGTCCGTGGTTGCCACGGTCGTACGCACCTATCTGGAAGATCAAACCCTGCAAGAAGAATTGCCCGGTTATAAAGCTTACACGCAGGAGACTCGCTATCGTCTCGTGCCAGGGGTTTGGTGAGAAGATTCTCCCTCTCATCTGCCGATGTTGACGTTATAATGTGCACATTGATCAAAAAGGAGTGTGTACATGGAAATTATGGGAATCGACATCGGCGGATCGGGGATCAAGGGCGCCCCGGTAGACATCGCTACCGGAAAAATGGCGGTTAGAAATCGCCACCGCATCAAAACACCGCGACCGGCCAAGCCAGTGCCGGTAGCAGAGACGGTCGCCAAGATCGTTGAATATTTTGACTGGCAGGGACCGATCGGATGCGGTTTTCCCGCCGCTATCACCAACGGAGTCGCCCGCACGGCGGCCAACATCCACGATGATTGGTTGGGGGTTAATGTCGCCGAGCTGCTGGCCGAGGCGACAGGCCGCCCGGTCACCGTGGTCAACGACGCCGACGCGGCCGGTTTGGCCGAGATGCAATTTGGCGCCGGTCAAGGACGCATGGGGGTAGTACTGATCGTCACCATCGGAACCGGGCTGGGAACGGCCTTGTTCAGCAATGGACATCTGGTCCCCAACACGGAACTGGGACACATCGAAATCCGCGGCAAAGAGGCGGAAGAACGCGCCTCCAACGCGGCCCGCAAGCGCGACGATCTCTCTTGGAAGAAATGGGCCAAACGCTTCGATGAATATCTCTGCACGATGGAAAATCTGCTTTGGCCTGACTTGATCATTCTGGGGGGAGGCGCAAGCAAGAAGAAGAAATACAAGAAATATGCCCATCGTTTGGCCGTACAAACCGAAGTCGTACCTGCTTGTTTACGCCATAACGCCGGCATCATCGGCGCGGCGCTGGCGGCGCGGCTAGAATCACGATGACCTAAAATATATTTCTTGTTCCTGCAACAACACGGGGGGCACATGCTATAATACATATTGAGATATGTAGAGAGGAGTTGAACATGCAAAAAATTGTTGGTGTGACAAAACTCCAGCGCAGCTTTCGCTTATTTTTCGATAAAGTCGCGCATGAAGGTGAATCGTTGATTCTTACTCGCGGTTCACAACCTGAAGCAGTCCTGATTTCATATGAGGATTATCAAAGTTTTCAGCAGATGCAAGAAAAAGAAGTCCTGGCTCGATTTGATCGGGTTTGGGATCGTCTTGATGAGTTAAATGCGGAGTATAGCGAAGAAGAAATCGCTGCCGACATAAAAGCGGCGCGATAAGGATAATTCATGCGGGTTGTTGTCGATACTGGGGTGTTCGTCAGTGCATTGATTTGTCGCCGAGGGACGACGGGAAAAGTGTTGCAAACTCTGCGTGACAATCGCTTTACCGTCATTTACTCCACCGATATGCTCGTAGAAATAGTCAATGTGCTGGGTAGGGAAAAATTTCATAAGAAGTACCATATTCAGCCAGATGGCATCGCCGCTTTGATTGATCTGATGCGCCTGCGCGGTGAATTAGTTATCCCCAATAAATCCGTTTCTGCATGTCGTGACCCAAAAGATGATAAATTCCTTGAAGCTGCCTTAATTGGTGAAGCTGACTTCATCGTCTCAGGCGATGCCGATTTGCTCGATATGGTTTCGTTTGAACAAATACCCATCATACAATCGGCTGAATTTTTGGACAGGTTGCAATGATGGTTCTGCTGAAAAAAGATCAAGCTCACCGCAAGAGACACAGAGAACGCTGAGTTTTTAAAAGCTTGTGTAAGATTATCAAAAGAGTTATTTCGTTTTTTTGAACTTTTTGGCTCAACCGTTTAAATTATTCTCTGCGCTCTCCGCGTCTCCGCGTTAAAATGGTTTTTTCAGTGGACTCAATGATGCTAAAAGAAATTTCCTGATTTTTTAAAGCAAAAAAGGAGGAAGCTCATGGGCAACAAATCATCAAAGTTTTGGATGGGCTTGGCACTGGGCACGCTGGGAGGCGTTTTCGCGGCCAAGAAACTTCTCCACAAAGAGCGGATGCCTAACGCTAAACCCTGGCAGCGCATCCTGGTGGAGGAACGCGGCGAAATCGACGCGGCCGTTTTTATGGCCCGCGTTCAAAGCCATTATGAAGAACTCAAAGCCCGTCGGCCAATTTTCGATCGGGCCATCTTCAACCTCCACGTTCTTTATGACATTTTTCCCGGGTTGGCGCTGTATCTCACGTTGCGTCAGGACGGCCTCGATGAAGAAGCCGCCATCGAGAAAATCAACCAAATCTTCGAGGCCTGGTTCACACTCTACCCGCCTGTCAACATGAACTTCGTCGTCCAGATGGGCAGCCTTCTCGAAGACTTCGACGTTTTCCGCCGCCTGACCCAATTCGTCATGGATAAATTCTTCCCCTCCCCCGGCTGGCAGTATGAAATCGTCGCCGACGATGAGCGCGCCTACGCCTTCGACATCCACAATTGCTTTTATCTCGACGTCTTGACCTACTACGGCTCGCCCGAATTGACTCCCGTGTTTTGCCGTCTGGACGACGTTTTGATGGACTCCTTCCCCGATGCGATTCAGTGGAAACGCAGCGGGACGATTGGCCAAGGCGACGAGTGCTGTGATTTCCGCTGGGAATATGTGCCCCCGGAGGCCTAAACCTGGGGAAACGGGATTCTGCTCCTGAATCAGAATCCTGATCGAGTGAGTCTGATTCTCGGACTCACTCGTCGCAGGGTTCCGCTAAACGAACCTGATCCTCCCGACGAGAAAAGCAAGGTATCATCATGACAGTAAGAATTCGATTAGGCTGGATTTTAGTCGTCACCGGGCTGCTGTTCTTGCTCTGTGGCTTGATCGTGACCATTTTCGCCACCGTGCCGCAGATGGCCAATTCGCCGATGGGAGAAGTGCCCGCCGCCTCCGTGTGGGTTGATCTGGCCAACGGGATCATGAGATTCATCGTTGAGATGATGGCCGTTGACTGGACGCCCTCGCGGGTGGGGATCTTCTTCATCATCGTCGGGATGATTTTGGAGGGAACGGGCGCCTACGCGCTGATTTCCGGAACCGAGTCAATCAAGGTATGACTCAAGCCTCACTTTTCCAAATTCAGGCCTGGAACGTCAGCGAGGTCAATCGCTACGTGCGCGATCTGCTCGAGAGCGATCACAACCTGCGCGATCTGTGGGTGCAAGGGGAAGTGTCCAATCTCGCTCGACCGCGTTCGGGTCACATCTATTTCACCCTCAAAGATGACCGCGCCTCCCTCCGTTGCGTGATGTGGCGCAGTACCGTGCAGCAGCAAAAATTCCTGCCCCAGGATGGCGACGCCGTCGAAGCCCACGGCAAGATCAGCGTTTATGAAGTTGGCGGCCAGTACCAATTCTATGTCGACAGGATCAAGCCTCGAGGCAAGGGGGCCCTGTACCAGGAATTTTTGCGCCTGAAGGCCAAATTAGAGGCGGAAGGCCTTTTCGACGAAGAGCGCAAGCGCCCGATTCCCCTCTGGCCGGAGCGGATTGGGATTGTCACCTCGCCGACAGGGGCGGCTTTGCGGGATATGTTGAATACCCTGCGCAGGCGCTACCCGCTGGTGGAGGTGCTCCTGGCTCCCAGCGCGGTGCAAGGGCAGGCCGCACCGGGCGAGATCGTGCGGGCGCTCCAGGTGCTCAACGAGAAGGTCAAGCCCGATGTGATCCTGGTGGGGCGCGGCGGCGGTTCGATTGAAGATTTGTGGGCCTTCAACGACGAGAATGTGGCCCGCGCCATCGCCGCCTCGGAGGTCCCCGTGATCAGCGGCGTCGGCCACCAGACTGACTTCACCATCGCCGATTTCGTCGCCGATCTGCGCGCCCCCACGCCCACGGCCGCGGCCGAGTTGGCCGTGCCCAACCGTGAAGATCTGTTGCTCGATTTGTCCGCCGCCTGCCAGCGCTTGGAGCAAGTCGTCACACTGAAGCTGGACGACCAACGTTGGCAGCTCAAGAATCTGGCCCAAGCCATCCGGCGGCTTTCGCCGCAGGTACGCATCCAGAGCGACCGCCAACGCCTGGACGAACTCAGCCATCGCGCTGCTACTACTGTGCGGCACACCCTGCAAATTCAACGCTCGCGCCTGGACGCAGCCGTTCAACGCCTCAACGATCTCAATCCGCAAACCGTTCTGAAGCGAGGCTACGCTCTGGTTACCGATGCCGAGGAACGAATCGTCCGCTCGGCGGCGCAAGTCGAACCGGGTGATGCCCTCCATGTGCGCGTCAGCGACGGCGAGTTTGGTGTCAAGGTAAAAGATGATTGGTAGCTTTTATCTTGACAGGATAAACACGATGGACGGGATGGGAAATTTAGTCGTCTCCATGCGTACCGTCGATTGCTTGCTTAATCCATTAACTTGATATATACTTTTGGTATATACCACAGGAGGTGGAAGTATGAAAACAGCAAAGTTATTTAAAAATGGTCGCAGCCAAGCGGTGCGTCTTCCCAAGGAATTTCGATTTGATGGCGATCAAGTTTATATAAAAAAAATGGGAGTTGCCACTGTGTTGTTGCCCTATCCGGGAAGCTGGCAGGCATGGTTTGAACGACTGGCTTTGTTCTCGGATGATTTCATGGAAGAACGGCAACAACCATCTCAGCAAGAGCGCGAGGATTTGTTTGAATGAAATATCTTTTGGATACCAATATCTGTATTTATGTGATACAGGAGAAATCCCTACAGGTATTGCAGCAATTTCAGGAATGTTCATTTGGTGAAATTGGTGTTTCATCGATCACGGTAGCAGAGCTGGCTTATGGCGTTCAAAAGAGTCGCTATAGAAAGAAAAATCAAGCTGCTTTAGAACAATTTCTCCTTCCGTTTGAAATCACGCCTTTTGATGACCAAGCCGCGATGGCTTATGGGAAGATAAGAGCGGATTTAGAGGCAAAAGGAAGGCCAATTGGTTCCTTAGATATGTTGATCGCGGCACAGGCATTAAGTTTAGGTACTGTCCTGGTAACCAATAATTTTGATGAATTTTCTCGTGTCCCTGGTCTGATTGTGGAGGATTGGGTCGAAAATTGATTATTCGGCTATCCAAGCTGCCTAATTGATAAATTCTCATTTTCATCATATGCGAAGCTTTATTGTTGCGCCGTTTACGTCTCTGTGTACAAGATGATAAGGAAACTTCTATGAGCGAAAAACTCCACCCGATCGAAGAACTTAGCTACGAACAAGCTTTTGCCGAGCTTGAAGCTTTGATTGCAACCCTCGAAGCCGATGAGGGCACCCTGGATGAAACCTTGGCTAAATTCGAGCGGGGTCAAAAGCTAGCCCGCCACTGCGCCGAGTTACTCGACAAAGCCGAACTGAAAGTCCAGCAACTCAGCGGCGATTCCCTTGTTGATTTCGAGTCTGCCCAATGACCGCAATCGATATTTTCGACAATCGCAGCCTGTGGGCTGTGCTCACGGCCTGGTTTTTGGCCCAGGTGCTCAAAATCCCGATTCACTATCTGCAATCGAAAGAATGGGATTGGGGTTTGCTGCTCAGCACGGGCGGAATGCCCAGCTCCCACTCTGCCTTGGTCAGCTCGACGGCGTATTCCATCGGACTCTTTCAAGGGTTCGACTCGCCCTTTTTTACCCTGGCTTTTTCCCTCGCTGCGGTCGTCATTTACGATGCCACCGGGATTCGCCGCCAGGCGGGTAGACATGCCAAATTGATCAACGATATTATCCACGACTTGAAAGAGGGGCGTCCGCTCAAAAAAGGAAGCCCCTTGAGGCAAGAAACACAGGAACAATTGAAAGAAGTTTTGGGCCACACGCCTTTTGAAGCGTTGATCGGTACACTCTTCGGCATCGTCGTCGCTCATATTTTTTGGTTATTGTGGGGATAGTATCTTCCAAAAGTTTATTGGACGACCGAAATTGATGAACTTTCGCGACACTACGTCCCCATTTCTTCCCGTGTTTGCTCTTGGCCCAATGGTATAATCTCCGCATGACGTTAACCTTTGAGCAAGTTGAACATATTGCCAACCTGGCCCGCCTGGACCTGACGCCCGAGGAGAAGGAGCGTTACTGCCAGCAGCTTTCGGCGATTCTGGCCTATTTCGAGCAGCTCCAGCGTGTGGATACAACCGACATCGCCCCCACATCTGGGGTTCAGCCGGATCGAAGCGGCTTGCGTTCCGATCAAGCCCGTCCCAGTCTCGATGTGGATGCCTTGATGGACAACGCACCCGACTCCGAAGATGACCACTTCAGAGTGCCGCCGGTATTTGAATGATTTGCTATGGTGGTTACCAACATACCGGTAACCATCCTCTCCTATGACCCAACTGACCGAACACTCTCTCAGCGAAATCGTTGCCCAACTTGATCGACGTGCTATCTCTTCGCGTGAACTTACCCAGGCTTATCTCGATCGTATCGACGAACTGGAACCGGATTTGCACGCTTTTCTTTGTCTGGATGAGCAAGGCGCGCTGGAGCAAGCCGATGCTGCCGATCGTCAACGTGCCAAGGACGAGCAGACGCCTCCATTGTTAGGTGTTCCCTTGGCTGTGAAAGATCTCCTCGCTGTGGAAGGGCTACCCTGCACGGCTGGCTCCAAGATTTTGGAGGGCTTTCACCCTCCCTATGACGCCACAACGGTGGCCCGTCTGCGAGAAGCAGGATGTATCATCCTGGGGAAGACCAACACGGACGAGTTCGCGATGGGCTCCTCCACGGAGAATTCGGCCTATGACGTTACCCACAACCCCTGGAACTTGAGCCGCGTCCCCGGAGGATCCAGCGGGGGCAGCGCCGCGGCCGTGGCTGCTCGCTTGGCTCCTGTCGCGTTGGGCACCGACACGGGCGGCAGCGTGCGCCAACCGGCCGGGTTTTGCGGCGTCACCGGGATCAAGCCAACCTATGGCCGCGTTTCCCGCTATGGGCTGATCGCTTACGGCTCTTCGCTGGACTCTGTTGGTGTGTTGGGCCAATCTGCCGAAGATGTCGCCGCTATTTTTGCTGTCATGGGCGGACACGACCCACTCGACGCGACCTCCTCGGATCGTCCCATGCCGGTGATCGATTTCCATGAAATGGAACCACCCCTCAACGTGCGCTTGGGCATCCCTGATGAATATTTCCAGGAAGGTCTCGACGAGGAGGTTGAAGCGGCTGTCCGTGCCGGGGTTGCAGAATTGGAAAAGCTGGGCGCGGAGATTGAAGAGATTTCATTACCTTATACCGAGTACGCCGTCCCGGTCTATTATCTCATCGCTCCTGCCGAGGCCTCGGCCAATCTGGCCCGGTACGACGGGGTCCGCTACGGGCCGCGTTTGGAAGATGACACGCTGATGGAGATGTTCCGCAAAACCCGTGGCGAGCTGTTCGGTCGGGAGGTCAAGCGCCGGATCATGTTGGGGACATATGCGCTTTCGGCCGGCTACCAGGATGCTTACTACGGCAAAGCCCAGAAGGTGCGCACGTTGATGCAGCAGGATTTTGAACGCGCCTTCGAGCGAGTCGATCTCATTGCTGCACCTGTCGCGCCGACGACAGCTTTCGAGATAGGCGCCCACCGCGGCGATCCGCTCTCCATGTATCTCGAAGATATTTACACCCTGCCGATCAACTTGGCCGGGGTGCCCGCGATCACCTTCCCGGTGGGGTTTGATCTGCAGGATTTGCCCATCGGGATGCAACTGATCGGCCCTCCATTCCAAGAAGATGTGTTGTTTTCTGCTGCTCACCTGTACCAAGGCGTGACCGATTGGCACCAACGCCAACCCGAGGTCCCCTTTCGTTCATATGGACTTTAAAGATTTAATTCGGTAATCCTGTCCCGCCTGAGGCTCAAGCCTCAGGCTCATGGCTGAAGGCCGGTAAACCGCCCTAGTCCCACAGGGGGGTTGAGCTATGAGCCTGGAGGTTTAGCTCCAGGCGGACAGCGAGAACAGCTATTACCGGATTATTTTCTTAAACTTCATATGATGAAACTGGGAATCCGGCGCGGTGTTCGTGTTGAAACCGTTGACGCCTTTTGTGAAGCCCCAATCAGAGGCAAGATCGTGGTTTGAAAACAAGGACTTGGTAACGAGAGCACGATGCCACCAACGTTGAGACGATCCCAACACTGTGATACAACCCAAACCTCAAGAATTATAGAGCGAGACGACGCTTGCTCTGTGTTTTTTTGATTTAACAGACGATCAATTCCAGGAGAAAAGGAGCCCCTCAATGAAAAGAGCTATTCGCTGGTATGACTACATCACTTTCAATGTATACTGGTTTGCCCTCACTGCCCGATCGCAGGTGCTCACTCCGTTGGTTTTGCCGTTATTGGTTCAGAGCTTCGTTGGCGAAGAAACCAAAGGAACCGATATGGGCACGCTGCGCTTGTGGGCCTTGATGGTCGCTTTGCTGATGCAGGCGCTGATGGGCATGTTCTCCGATCGCAGTACCCACCCGGCGGGACGGCGGCGTCCCTTCATCATGGTGGGGACGATCGGTGAAGTGATCATCTTCATGTTGATGGGCTTCACCGCAGGCCTGGAGGGGATGACCGGCTTTTGGGTTTTATTTGTCTTGTATATCTTTTCGATGGTCTCTTCCAACACCGCCCACGCCGCCACCCAAGGAATCATCCCCGATCTCGTGCCCGAAGAGAAACGCGGCCGCTTTTCCGGGGTCAAGGCCTTGTTCGAACTGCCTTTACCGCTGATCTTTGTCTCCTTCGTGGTGGGCAAGTTGGTCGCTGCCGGTAACCTGTGGGGCGCTTTGATCGCGCTCTCTCTGGCGATGTTAGCCAGTATGGGCATCGCCATGCTGGTGCCCGAAAAACAACTCGAAAAAGACCCCGGCCCTCTGGACTGGCAGCCGATTCTACGACTCTTGTTGATGACCGCCGCCTTTACGGTGATCATCTTGGGGGCGGGTAGAGGCGTCAAAGTGGGCACCGCCTGGGCAACGGACAACGCGCTCAGCAACGCCAACATCATTGCCATTTTGATCGGCTTGCTGGGCATGAGCGTTGCCATTGGCTTGGGCGTCTGGATCAGCGTTCGAATCAGCGTGGGCGAGCGTGCCGAGCAGAATCCCTCCTTCACCTGGTGGGTGATCAACCGCCTGGCTTTCTTGGTCGGCGTCAACAATATCGCCAGTTTTGTGGTCTACTTCTTGCAAGAGAAATTCCCCGAACTCAGCGGGGCGCAGGCTGCCGGACCGGCTTCAAAATTGGTCTTGTTCGTCGGCGTTTTCATCCTGCTCACGGCTTTGCCCAGCGGCTGGCTGGCAGACCACTTTGGACGCAAACCCGTTTTGGTCTTCAGTGGCTTGATAGCCGCGGCGGGCACCTTCCTGATCGTACTGGCTACGGACATGACTCTTATTTATGTCGGCGGCTGCATGATCGGCGGAGGCGCCGGATTCTTCTACACGGCAAACTGGGCCCTGGGCACCGACATCGTTCCCCGCTTGCAGGCCGGTCGCTATTTGGGCATCTCCAACCTGGCCGGTGCTGGCGCGGGCGCAGTCGGCGCTTACATTGGCGGCCCGATTGGCGACATGCTCGGATATTCTTTGCTGATGGCCATTTACGGAATTTTGTTCTTATTCTCTTTGCTGGCTCTGTTTAAGATCAAGGAGCCTCACGGCGGTACCGCAGCCTGATTCCGTTTGTGATCCTTTCTTTTGTTCCCCAGCGAGCCTTGTCACCCTGCAAGGCTCGTTTTTTATGTTTCCCCTTTCATGGTACCGCGCAACCCCGCCCGCAACAAATTGATGCGCGCATCCTGGCAATTGCCAATTGCCTTTTGAAGCAGCTCCGCCATCAGAGCGCGTTTGCTCTGATCGTGCTGGGGGCAGGTCGGCGTTGGAGCGGGAAAATCGCCCAGTGCAGCGAAACGCTTGATATCTTTCTCGGCAAGATAACACATCGGGCGGATCAACTGGAATGTGCCGTCGAAGTAATCCGCAACCGGGGCCATCGTCTCGACCTTGCCGTGATAGAGCAAGTTGATCAGCGTCGTCTCGGCCAAATCATCCCCGTGATGACCGAGGGCGACCACGTTACAATCCAGGCGGTGAGCGGCCTCGAAGATGGTCCGCCGCCGGTTCCAGGTGCAGCGGTGGCAATCCATCGGCAGTTGCTCCCCCTCCGGGAGATAGATTGGCTCGACGGCGTACTCGTAGTCATTTCCTTCGAGCCACGCTAGCAAGGGTTGGTGCGGCGAGATCCTCGGTCCGCGCGAGTCGCCGCTCACATGGATGGCGACGAGTTCATAATCTTCCGGCACCGATTTGCGTCGCCAATCGAGCAGGCGCAGCAGGCACAAGCTATCCTTCCCACCAGAAACAGCCACAGCGATGCGGTCGCCGCCGCCGATCATCTCGAAGTCGTTGACCGCCCGGTTGACATCCTTGAGCAGCCAATAGGCCAACCGGCGGATTTCCTCGTCTTGGTTCGTCATAGCCTTATTATACTGTCATCTGTGGATCGTTTCCTTGTTTCATCACCGCATAGAAAACGGCAACGAAATGCTTGCGCTGGTCGCTTGAATCTTATAAAATCTAAATTGTCATCATCCATTTTCCCAAGTCCAGTGGAGGCCCTCCCTATGACACCCATCACCCCTTTGATCATGCGCTATTTGCTGCTGGGATGCATTCTTTGCATGCTCGCTTTGGCAATCGTTTATCTGAGCCAACGGAAACTCACCTGGTGGGCCTATTTCGTCTACGGATTGCTGGCCCTCTTCCCCATTTTGGGGCCTCTTCTCGTTATATCGATGCAACCGGGTCAACGCCGCGTTGTTTAGCTATCTAACTCTTTTCACATCACAATCAGATTATCGCCGGGAAGCTTCTCTCGCAAGGGTAAATTGAACTGCTTCACTCCCGGCTTGGAAGGATGGTCTCATGAAACCAGATCGAGCCATGTGGTTATTTTTGGGCGTGATCGTCTTGCTCATCGCCATGGCGTTGGTGCTCTTTTTCGTTCGAGACGCTGATCAAGCCTACGGGCCGGAATCCAGCCCCAAGGGAGTCGCGCGCAACTATGTTCTGGCCTTGCATGCCGGGGATTACCAACGGGCCTACAGCTATCTCCAGGACGCTGAGGGAAAACCCACCTATCCCCAATTTCGAGAGACATTTCTGAATACCGGTTCCAATATTGAAGACACCGGTGTGCAAATCCTTTCGATAGAGCGATCCGGTGATGATGCTACCGTTCATCTCACCGTGATCCGCGGCGGGACGGGCCCATTTGAGCGCACCTGGACCGAGAACAACGAAGCCTGGCTGACCTTGCAACAGGGGGAATGGAAGCTGGCATCTTTTCCCTATCCGTATTGGGGCTGGGACTGGTATCAAGCTGAGAAGGGAAGCTCACCATGAAAACCGTTCGGCGCATATATCGTTACCTTGTCACGTTGATCAGCCTGGAAGTGATCCTTTGGGGGTTGATTGATCTCGGTCGGTCTGCCGTTGGTGGAGAAATCGTTGGCGGCGGAGCCAGCCATTTGGCTCGTTCCCTTTCCTTGATCCTGGTTGGGGTGCCAGTTTTTCTACTCCATTGGCTTGTGGCTCAACGTGATGCTCGCCAAGATGAAGACGAACGCGCCAGCCGGGTTCGGGCCCTGTTTTTATACGGTGCGCTTTTGGCCACCCTGATTCCTGTTGCTCAAAATACGTTGACGCTGGTGAATCATCTATGGCTTCGAGTTTTGAATTTACCCGCTCGTGAGGCGCTTTTGAGCCCTTCCCAAACCTGGCCAGATAACCTCATCGCTATTGCCATCAATGGGTTGGCAGCGGGTTATCTTTTCTTCGTCCAGCGCCAGAATTGGCAAGATCTGCCAGAACGTGATGCTTTTGTCCAAACCCGACGGCTTTATCGTTACATCTGGGTCGTGTATGGGCTGGTCATGCTCATTTTGGGCGCATCTCAGGTTTTGGACTACATCTTCAACCTAGCAGAGACGTTCGGTACCGGACCCCAGGCAGCTTTAGCCAACGGGCTCAGTCTCGTCCTCGTTGGTGCGCCGCTCTGGGCTTACACTTGGTTGCAGGTGCAGCGTTCTTTGAGCCAATCGGGGGAACGATGTGCTTTGCTTCGCCTAGTCCTTCTCTATGCGATTTGTTTGATTAGTCTGGGAAGCATCCTGATCCCGACCGGGATCATCCTCGATACGCTTTTGAACGTGGTCTTGGGGCAAGCCCTCGGTTTGGTTGAGATCATCACCGCGATCAGCCGCCCGCTGTCGGTGGCCCTCTCTATGGTGGCAGTCTGGTTATATTACAAACGCATGCTTCAAATCGATTTAGCCATCTTGCCCGAATCGACTCAGCGTGATGAACTCCGCCGGGCGTATCAGTATATCCTCTCGGCGTTAGGGCTTGCTGCCACGGTTTTTGGTTTGCACATGCTCTTTTCGTATTTGATCGATGTCTTCCTTGTCGATCCCCTCACCGGGGGGGGCTTTCTCCGGGAACGTTTGGCGGCGGCGCTGGCCACCTTGATGGTGGGTGCACCCCTATGGGGTTTTGTCTGGTTTCCCTTGAATCAACGGGTCTGGCAGAAAGACGAGCGCGCCGATCGGGCCCGGCGGTCAACCGTGCGCAAGATCTTTCTCTATGCGGCTCTCTTCGCCGCTGTGATTGGCGTGATGGTCTCCGGCGGTAGACTGATCTATGAGTTGCTGCGCACCCTGCTGGGAGATGGCTCTCTCGACTTGCTGCGGACATCCCTCTCGCTTTCGAAATCGTTAATCCTGTTTGCGCTCTTGCTGGGTTATCACTGGTATGTCTTGCGCGTGGATCTTCGACTGGCGGAGCGTTCCCTGGCCGAACGTTATGCTCAATTCCCTGTTTTGATTCTGACAAAAGAGATTGACGATTTTTCCAGGATGCTTGTCGACACCTTACACCGGGAGGCCGGATCGCTGCCGGTAGCCGTTCACCCGATCGAGCGCGGCGCACCCAATAGCGATCTCTCTGCCGCCAAGGCTGTTGTGCTTTCGTCGGCGTTGATCGCTTCCCCGCCCGAAGCGATCCGCTTATGGCTGCAAGATTATAGCGGCGATCGCGTCGTCGTACCAACCGAGGTAGAAGGCTGGCATTGGGCCTGCCCTGGCGATGGTCAACTTTCCAAACGGGCTCACCGAGCAGCCAAGATAGTCCGCCAGTTGGCCGAGGGGGAGCAGGTTCAGCAGCCTGATGATTGGACCGCTGGGAAGATTGTTTTGTACATCTTCGTTGGGTTACTGGCCATCCCCCTATTGCTCAGGTTGGTAGAGTTGTTGCTATTCCTAGGAGTCGATTGACCCGCTTTCCCCCTCAGTGTTCGTCAAGCAACGTTTGGACGGCATGCTGGAATTCTTGAATCGAGAAGGGCTTTTGCAGCCAGACGATTTCCGGTTTGGCGAGCAGTTCCAATGCTTCGCCCTTGATGGGATGCCCGGTGATGAAACAAAACCTGAGGTCCGGGTGCGCCTTGTGGATGATGTTGTACAACTCCACCCCGCTCATCTCTGGCATGACAACATCGCTGACCACTAAGTCTACAAGGCCGGGCTGTTGTTCCAAAATGCCTAGCGCCTCAAGGCCATTTGTAGCGTTGAAGACGTTGAACTGAAGCGATGTCAGCATCGCCTGGACGGCATGTTGAGTCGCCTGATTATCCTCCACGAGCAACACGCTTCGGCTTGCGCCGTTTACTTCGACGAAATCTTCCTCTCCAGACTTGCTCTCCTCTTCTTCGATCAATTGGGGCAAATAGATGTGAAATATCGTCCCCTCGCCAAGTTGGCTCTCGACATTGATGTAACCGTCATGTTGTTTGACAATGCCGTAAACCTGAGCCAACCCTAGGCCCGTTCCTTCTCCGGTAGGCTTGGTGGTAAAGAACGGCTCGAAGATGTGTTTCAGATCCTCAGATTTGATTCCAATCCCTGTATCGCTGACCGAAAGCTGAATCCAATCTCCTGGCTGGAGATACGATTGGAGCATCTCGTCGCTTTCGTCGACGTGACGTTTGCGCAACTCGAAGGTTAATTCTCCCCCGTTGGGCATGGCGTCGCGCCCATTGACGGCCAGATTCATGACCACTTGTTGGATTCGTGTGGGGTCAACATAGACCATGTAGGTGTCTTGCTCATACTTTAGTTGGGTATGGATGGTCTCCGGCAACATCCGTTGAAGCAATTTTTCGATCTCCTTGAGGAAAGGAAGCAAGTCCAGGGTGGTTTTGGCGATCACCGAGCGGCGGCTGAAATCCAGGATTTGGCGGATCAAGCTGGAGGCCCGTTGGATCTGTTGCTGGATGGTGGCCAATTGTTGCTGCCCATCTTCTGAGATCGTCGGATCGACGCTTAAGAGATCGGCGTAGATGACAATAGCGGCCATGATATTGTTGAAGTCGTGAGCAATGCCAGCGGCGAGTTGGCCCACCGTTGCGAGGCGGTCTTGCATTTGCATTTGTTCTTGAATTTCCCGCTCTTTGGTGATGTCCCGGATGGTTAGAACCCATTCCGGCCTCTCTCCGCCGAAGATGGTACGCGCCATCGCTTCAAACTTCAAATTGGGAGGTTCTTCCATGTTGATCTCGAAAGGCAGCGAGGACGATCGCTGATCGAGAATCTCGGGCAAGGTGTAAGAACCTAGTTGGGAAATTTGATCGCCTACCCTTTCGCTGGTCAGGTGAGAGAGATATTCCTGGCCCAAAGCGTTTGCAGTGATCAAATAATTCTCTTCGTTGAATAATAAAACCCCAATGGGTAATTCTTTGATCAGGCTTTCCAGCCGGTATTGTTGATTGGCCAGCTTGTCCACCAGCCGATTGATTTCTTGATAGCGTTTTGCGTTACTATAAGCCAGGGTGATTTGCTGGCAAATCGCATCCAATATCTCTAGATGATTTTCTTCGAACGCCTGTTTGTCTTTGTGATGGACGGAGAGCGTCCCGAACAATTTTTCTTCGTTGATGATCGGGGCCGAGATTGCTGACACGACACCGGTATCGGTTTCGGGCACCGGGACCCAGCGGTCATCCTCGTTGACGTCCGAAATCAGCGCGGGTTGCCGTTGTTGAGCAACCCATCCGGCCAGGCCTTCTCCCAGGGGCAGGGTGGGGACGGGTTGAATTGAAAGCTCTTCCCCGTCTTTATACATCGCAACGGGATAGAGATGCTCCTTTTTGTGGTTATACAGGAGTCCCAGGCTGGAGATGCCGCCCAAGGCTTCGCAGGTCAGCTTGGTGGCTTGTTTGAAGATTTCTTCCGGATCCAAACTGCGCGACAGCGTTCTGCCCATGTCGTAAAGCAAGGAGAGATAGCTGCGTTCTTTTTTTGTTTGCTCGAACAGGTTGGCATTTTCGATCACAAAAGAGGCCTGATCGCCTAGCAGCCGTAAGGCTCTCAGTTCGGCGTTGGAAAATGAGCGTGGTTCCCGGCAAGATACATTCATGACACCAACGACACGGTCGCCGATTTTGAGGGGCAAACCGATGATCGAGCCTTTCCAGTCTTTTTCTTCATCGATGTCCTCAAACAAGGGGTGGTTTTGCATGTCGGGAACGACGATCATTTTGCCCGATTGGGCCACATTGTGAGTCAACCCATCCGGTCGGGGGCTGGCAATCGGGGCACCGCGTTTGCCATCTCCCCAGAGGGCGGCCCCAAAGGTCAGTTTTCCATCGTTGTAGGTGTAAAGATGGGCGGTGCGCATCGCCGGAACAAGGGCAAAAACACCGTTCAAGATTGCTTCGAACACGTTTTGAATATCCAGGCTGGCCGTCAGATGGAGGCTGACTCTACGCAGGGTTCGCAGTTCGGCGACGCGCCTTTCCAGGGTCTCGTAAAGCCGGGCGTTTCCGATTGCTGCTGATGCATGGGCAGCAAATGTTTGCACAACCTCGATTTCTTCTTCGCTGAAGCCACCCACCGTGACCCGGTCAAGACTGAGTATACCGATGACTTGATTCCTGATTTGGAGGGGCACACCCAACCACGAGCGGACGTGCTCGCTAATGGGGGATTTGACCCAGCGGGGATCGTTTTTGACATCGGGAATCATCAACGGTTTTCCGGAGGCGATGATTGGTCGAAAGGTCTCGTTTGTTTTGGGATCAAAAGCGATTTTGGGAAAATCGCCATCATCCGAAAGGTATTTTTCGTAGCCATGCCCGGCCTGGGTGATGATCTGGTTTTCTTCGACGAAGAGCACGCTACCGCTGTCGAAGGGTAAGACGCGTTCCAGTTGTTCCAGAACGACTTGGGAAATTTGCTCCAGGGATAAGGTGCTGCCGATCACGCCTGCGGCTTCGCGAACGACTTCAGCGTGTTCGCGCGCTTTTTGTTCCGCTTCGAACAGGCGCGCATTTTCGATCGCAATGGCAACCTGAGCGGATAAGGCCTCCAGGAAGCGTTGGTCATGCTGGTCGAAGGCGTTTGCTTTGAAGGACTGGATCGAAACGACGCCGACGACTTGTTCTCGCACAATCAAGGGAACCCCCATCCACGTGCGTGTGTCGGGCCAGGTTTTGGAATTGCGTATCAGCTTGGTGGGCAGGGTATCCTCTTCCAGGTTGGGGATGATCAGCGTTTCTCGGTGCCGAATCACCCAGCCCGATAGCCCGGAATCTGCTAGCGGGAAATCGACCCCTTTCATGGCCAGGATATGCTTGTCGCCTTTCATCGCCAGCGGGAAGTTGATTTGTTCTTTCTCTGGATCGTAGATGGCGATGAAGAAAACATCCGGTTTCAACATTTGCCGGATTTGTTTGGCAAGGTGATCTAGCAAGGTGTCGAAATCTAGTTGGCTGCTTGTGGACAGGGCCGTTTCGTAGAGGCTTTTCATTGCTTGGGCACGGAGTTGAACCTCGTCAAGCAGGCGCGCCTTGTTGATCGCTACGGCAAGTTGGTCGGCGATTGTTTGCAAAACCTGAATGTCTTGCTGGTCGAAAGCGTTTTCTTCTTGACTT
>CAZXXW010000004.1:23394-40674 GCA_964644835.1 uncultured Anaerolineales bacterium | reverse complement strand
ACGCCGATCACGGTGTTATCGATGGTCAAGGGCAGAGAAATCTCGGAGAGCGTCGTTGGCAAAACGGGTTGCTTGTAGTGAACCGAATCCTTCGCCACGTCCCGGGCGATGCGCGGTTTTCCCGTTTGGGCAACGTAGCCGACAATGCCGACTTTGCCTATTTCTAATTTGTGGCCCTTTGCCAATAATCGTTGGCCCGGCTCCCCGGGGGCCGCGGCCAAAACGGCGTATTTTCCTTGCTCGTCGATCAAGAAAATGCCGACATGGTAGAAACTGAAGCGGTCGCGAATTAAAGTCGCTGCGCGATTCAGCAACTCGTCGACATCGTGAGCAGCAGTGGCATCGCGGCCGATTTCGGCGGCTGTCTGAAGCTGCCCAGCCAGGGTGCGGTACCGCTCTTCGCTCTCTCGCAGAGCAATGTCCGCTTGCTCTTTCTCCTTGCGCATCTGGGCTTCGCGCAACTCTCGTTCGATGGCCGGAATGAGGCGAGAATAATTCCCCTTGATCAGATAATCGCTCGCCCCGGCGCGCATCGCTTCCACGGCGGTTTCTTCACCCATGGTGCCCGAGATCATGATCGCGGGGATGTTAGGGTGGTGAGTTTGGAGAATGTTGAGCGCCTCGATGCCGCTGAATTGGGGCAGGGCATAATCGACAAAAAGGATGTCCCATTCTTTTTCTTGCAAGGCGGCCATCATGGCTTCTGCTGTGGAAACCTGTTGCCAATCCAGATGGATCCCTTCGCTCTCGATGGTGTGAACCAAAAGAAGGGTATCATTCTCAGAATCTTCTATGATCAAAGCCGAAATTTCCTTCTTCATTTCGTCGCCTTGTGTTCCACTTTATCCAAGAATTTTGTTTAGGGATTTTGTTCAGTTTCGCTTGATCAACCCGAGGATGATAACCCCGATCAGAACCGCTAATGAGAAGAAAACCGAGCCAACGACAACCGGCTCTTTTTCAGAGGAAATTATAACCGGTGTTGGCGAAGCCGTAATCGAGGGGGTGGCCGTGTTCGCTGGCGTCCAGGTTGGTTGGGCCGTTGAAGATTCCCGTGGCGTTGCCGTGCGGATAGGAGTGGAGGATGGTGCCGTTGTTGGGGCAGCTTTCGTCGGTGCGGGCGTTCCTGATGGCTTGATGATGATCTCATCCCCCGGGTAAATGACGTCATCCATTGTCATCCCGTTGAGCTCGAGCACCTCAGCAACCGGAATGTCATAGGTGTTGGCGATACCGATCAGGGATTGGCCGTAGCCAACCACGTGGATGATAGCGCCGTCCGAGCGGGGAGTCGAAACGATGAAGGGTACCGCAGTCGGCCCCGGTGTGGATGTTGGCGCTGCGGTCGCTGCGGGCGCGGGAGGAGTATACGCCGGATCGGAGCCGCTGCCCGCTTGCCCGGCGATGTACCCGGTGACGACCGTGTAATAGACGTAGACGTAATTATCTTCTGGCACTGTGGCAACGCCCGCGCCGATGTAGACCGACGCCGGGTTGAGCATCGTTCGCAGGTGGAGGTCATCTTGCCAGTATTTATAGATGGCGTCTTCGATCGACATAGAGATCCCCCCGGCGATGTTTTCGGAGACGAAGACCGTCGCACCGCCGCCAAAGCCATGGGCGATCGCCCGATCTTTGGCACCCGTTCCCCCGGCTCCCTTGTGGGTGACCGTGCGAATTCTGGCCTGGTAATCGCTTTGTGCCTGGGCCGCTGCCATCAAAGAATTGTTGATTTCCAGCGCCGGTAGGCCTTGGGATGTACGAAACGCATTCACCGCCGCGATGACCGCATACGGGTCGGTAGTCGTTTGGGCTGCCGACAGGGGTATATTCAGACTCAATGAGATGAGTACGATGATTAGAAGGATAAGGAGCTTACCAGTACGCATATTGCCTGAATCATAACCCAAAATCGATTAGAAAGCTAATTCCATCGCCGGTGCAATCGAACACGTCCAAGAAAATAACCTTGCGCATTGACGTTGTGACAGGCTTACACTTTTGTAATTAACCATTACTGCAGTAATGGTCGCTGCTCGTATGATATACTTTTTGCTATCAAACGAACATGAATTCCTGCCCAGGTGGCCGGATGAGCAGTTTTTACTCGCTCTTAGCAAGGAGTGGCCTTGATTCTATGAGTAGTCAAATATTTATCAGTTACTCACGCGCAGACAAGGAATTTGTTGATCGACTCGCCCGCGATCTGATCGAGAACGGTATCGACGTTTGGATTGACCGCAGCAATATCCGCGGTGGAGATCGCTGGCGCCAGCGAATTACCGATGGGATCAGTTCATCGGAACTGGTTGTTATCGTTCTTTCTCCCAAATCTCTTCATTCGGAATACGTCGAACGCGAATTGTGCATGGCGGCCAATCATCGTAAGCCGTTGATTCCCGTCCATTGCCAGCCGGTGGATACGCTGGGTACCCCACTTGAGTTCTATCTCTCTGGGTTGCAGTATATTTCCTTTGATCAGGGCAGCTACGATCAAAACCTGAATCACCTGCTCGCTGCGATCACTAAAATTGGTCTCTCTTTTCAACAGAATCGAGTTGGCAAAGAACTCGGGGAAAGCGAAACGACACCCCTGTCTCGCCAGAAGCTTCGCTGGGGAACGATTCTCGGTTTTGTCGCTGTCTTGATGCTCTTGATCGTCTTGGGGGGTGGGTTGTTGGTTGGAGATGCGGATTCGCTCCCGCCGGGCTTGCTGCCCCTGACACGGCCAACGCAAACAGCAAGTGTCACGCCGACAAAAGCACCCACGCTCACCCGGACACCTTCCCTAACGGTAACGGCCTCAAAAACGGTGACAGCTTCTCCAACCGTCACTGCGTCGCCGACTCCAACGCCGGATCTGAGTTTGATCGAAGATGAGCACGGCGTTCCGATGGTCTTGATCCCGGGGGGCGCTTTCGTGATGGGCTCCGATTCGGATCGCCGCGAATTTGCCCCTGCCCATACGGTTTGGCTGCCCGATTTTTACATCGACAAATATGAGGTTACCAACGCCAGATACGCCGCCTGCGTCGACGCGGGCGTATGTGATCCTCCTAATATCCCCAATTCCAAGACGCGCCCCCAGTATTTTGGCAATCCCGAATTTGACGATTACCCGGTCATTTTTGTGCGCTGGGATTCTGCGGAGACCTACTGTAAGTGGCGTGGCGTCCGGCTTCCGACCGAGGCCGAATGGGAGAAAGCCGCCCGCGGTACGGATGAGCGTCTCTATCCTTGGGGAGAGCAGCCTCCCGATTGCTCCCGGGCCAATTATTGGCCGACCGGCCCCTGCCTGGGAGACACTGCTGAAGTGGGTACACATCCCCGTGGTGTCAGCCCGTATGGCGTCCATGATCTGACCGGCAATGTGTGGGAATGGGTTCAAGACTGGTATAATGCCTACCCAGGTGGTGATCCGGAAGCCGATGAATTGTTTGATGGCACCCACCGTGTCTTGCGAGGCGGGTCTTTTCTCAATACGGCCACCTATTTGCGCTCCTTTGTGCGCAAGCCGTTCAAGCCCTATATGCGAGGCAGCAGCATCGGATTCCGCTGTGCTCGTGATTTTGAACCCTGAGGTAATTATCAATTCCGTTTATGTCTGTTGAAACTGTAACGCTGCAAAAATTTCTCTACGGCGGCGACTTGCTCGGACGTCTCGACGACGGGCGGGCTGTCTTCGTGCCCTATGGCCTGCCCGGCGAGACCGTGCGTGTCCGCTTGATCGAAAACAAAAAACGCTTTGCCCGCGCCGATCTGGTTGAGGTGTTGGAGCCTTCGTCTCAGCGGATTCAACCGCGCTGCAAGCACCATTTCTCCCTGGCGGCCAATACGCCAAAAACCAACTGGCCCCAGGTTTGCGGCGGCTGTCACTACCAGCATGTTCCCTACGAAGAGCAACTTGCCTACAAAAGAGCGATTCTGGCTGATCAGTTGGAGCGCATCGGCAGGCTCGAATCGCCCCCGGTGCAGGCCACGGTCTCCAGCCCAAATCCCTGGTATTATCGCAATCACATCCAGTTTCACATCAGCCCCGCGGGGCAACTTGGGTTTCAGACCCCGCGAGGTGCGGGCGTCCTCGCTATCGACGAGTGCCACCTCCCCGAGCCAACCATCAACGAACTTTGGCCTCAATTAGAGATCGAATCGATTCCTGGACTCGACCGGGTTGCCATCCGCTTGGGCGCCAACGATGATTTGCTCATCGTTCTGGAGAGCAGCGAGCCCGAACCGGTCAGCCTGAACGTGGACATCCCCGTCTCGGTAGTGCACCAGGGGCCGGGTGGCTTGCTGGTTCTGGCCGGTGACGATCACATCGTCATCGAGGTCAACGAGCGGCTTTTCCGCGTCTCGGCGCAGTCTTTCTTCCAGGTCAATACGCCGATGGTCGCCAAGATGGTCGACCATCTCCTTGAGAATCTTGATCTCACGGCGCAGAGCACGCTGATCGACGCTTACTGTGGCGTTGGTCTGTTCAGCGCTTTTCTCGCCCCCCACGTGGGCAAGTTGATCGGGATCGAGTCATCGCCCAACGCATGTGATGATTTTGTCATCAATCTGGATGAATTCGACCATGTCGCTCTTTACCAGGCTCCGGTGAAAGACGTGCTCCCGGAGTTGGAAGCCCACCCCGAGGTGATTCTGGTTGATCCTCCCCGCTCGGGGCTGGATCGCGGCGCCTTGGACGGAATCCTTGCCTTGGAGCCGGATACGGTGGCTTACGTCTCCTGCGATCCCGCCACGCTGGCGCGCGACGCCAAACGCCTGACCAAGGGCGGCTACCGGCTGGAAACGATCACCCCTTTCGACCTTTTCCCCCAGACCTATCACATCGAGAGTATCAGCTTTTGGGTTCAGGCCTAAAATAGCCATAAGCCAACGGAATCAAAAATATCATACCGGGCTGCTTTGAGCAGCCCGGTTTGTGTTCAGGAACGGGAAGCGAAAAAATCACCTCCACCGATAATCAAGCTATGTTATCATCTGACCAATTGATTAAATCCTTGAGTATTTGGAGAGAATCATGACCTATGGTTTCAGCGGTAAGATCTTACACGTCGATCTCAGCGAGGGGAACCTCGAGATCGAGCAACCAGAGCCCTCTTTTTATCGCCAATATCCCGGCGGCAGCGCTCTGGGGATGTACTATTTACTCCAGCACACACCCGCAAACGCCGACCCGTTGGGGCCGGAGAACACAATGGTTTTCACGGTTGGCCCGATGACCGGCGCGCCCATTTCCGGGCAGAGTCGCTTGACCGTGACGGCCAAATCACCCCTCACCGGTACAGCGGGCGATTCCCAGAGCGGGGGATTTTTTCCCGCTGAGATGAAATTCGCCGGGTTTGACGCCGTCGTTGTCTACGGGCAGGCCCAAGAGCCGGTCTATCTCTGGATTCATGATGGAGAGGCCGAGCTGCGATCCGCTAACCATGTATGGGGCCAGGTCACCGGCCAGGTGGAGGCCACGCTCAAAGAAGAACTCGGCGATGAGAAAATTCAAGTGTTGCAGTGCGGTCCCGCTGGGGAGCAGGGCGTCCGCTTTGCTGCGATTATGAGCATGGCGAACCGAGCCAACGGCCGCAACGGCCTCGGCGCGGTGATGGGCAGCAAGCGCCTCAAAGCCGTGGTCGTGCGCGGCGACGAGAGGCCGGAGATCGCCGACCCCGATGCGTTGAGAGCCTTGGCCCGCTGGGGAGCGAAGCATATCAAAGGCACCGGCATGGAAGGGCTGGGAGTCTATGGCACCGCCGAGGTGATCCGCTACCAGGATGCTGCCGGCGGCTTGCCCACCCGCAACTGGTCAAGCGGCACCTTTGAGGGACACATGGCCCTCGATGGCACGACCATGAATGAGACGATTCTAAAGGGGCGCGATACTTGCTATGCCTGCGCCGTGCGCTGCAAACGCGTCGTCGAGGCCGAGCAGGCTGCTTATCCCCTCGATCCTACCTACGGCGGCCCCGAGTACGAGAGCTTGGCCGCATTGGGCTCGTATTGCGGCGTCGATGATCTCCACGCCGTGGCCTATGCCAACCAGCTTTGTAACATGTACGGCATGGACACGATTTCCTGCGGTGCCTCCATCGCCTGGGCGATGGATTGCTTTGAGCAGAGCATCTTGACAGCCGACGATACCGGCGGACTTGATTTGACGTTTGGGAACGCCGAGGCCCTGGTTCAACTGGTCGAACAAATCGGCAAGCGGAAAGGTTTTGGCGATCTGCTAGCGGAGGGATCGGCCCGGGCAGCCGCCCAATTTGGACCTGAGGCCGAAAATCTGGTTGTGGCCGCCAAAAAGCAGGAATACCCCGCTCACATGCCCGAGGTCAAACGTAGCCTGGCGCTGATCTACACGGTCAACCCCTTTGGCGCTGATCATGAATCTAGCGAGCATGATCCCAGCTACCGTAGCTTTCCCAATCGCTTGGCTGAGATTGGCTTGACCGATCCCCAGCCAGATGATGTTCTCAACGAAGAAAAGGTTCGTTTCGCCTTGATTTCGCAATATTTTTACGCCTGCTTGGACACGGTCAATGTTTGCCAATTCGTTTTTGGCCCCGCCTGGCAATTATACGGCGCTGAAGATTTGGCTACGGCGATGCGTGCTGTCACCGGCTGGGACATCGGCGTGGACGAGTTGCTCGAGATCGGCGAACGCCGCGTCAACATGATGCGCGCCTTCAACGCTCGCGATGGCATCGACCGTTCTGAAGATACTCTCCCCAAGAAGCTCCAAAAGGCATTGCGCGGCGGCGTGAGTGACGGCGCGTACGTCCCCATTGGACAAGTCGAACAAGCCAAAGATATGTATTTCAAACTGGCCGGTTGGGATGTGGCCACCGGCTCGCCCACCCGCGCCAAGCTGGAAGAACTGGATTTGGCCTGGATGGCTGACGAGTTGGGGATATAAAATTCGGGACTGGCCAGGGAGAGACGACGAACCGCGTTGCTCAAAGCAACGCGGTTCGTCGTTTAAATTCCTTCTTGACGAACGTATGTTCTGCAGATATAATTAGAACATAAGTTCTGATTTGGGGAATGGAGGTTTGCCATGATGGAAGAAGGCATGTTGTGGTTTGATAACGACCAAAAAGCCGATTTGGATTCCAAGATCGAGCGGGCGGCTGAATATTACCAGAAGAAGTATGGCGACAGCCCCAATCTTTGTTTTGTGCACCCCTCGATGCTGGCGAGAAATGGCGGTAGCAAAAAGACGAAGAGAAACGGGAAAAACGGCAGCCAGCCTACAAGCAAGGGTGTCCAGCTTCGCCCCTCCATCTCGATGATGCCCAATCATTTTTGGATAGGAGTTGGACAATCGAGTGGCGCCGGTAGTTAGTTTTGACTGTTAGATCATTCGATACTGCCACAGATAAAAGGATAAAAACAGATTTATCAATTTCATCTGCATTCATCTGTGGCTAAGTTTTCCGACAAAGGGTTACGTCAGTCACAATTGATCATCTCCCCCGAATAGCTAACCAGACGTAAGATCGTCTCCTCTTGACAAGACCCCAGGGTTTCCTCCTCAACACCACCAGGTGTCTCTTTCCCTGGGGTTTTGGTTTTAAAGGGTTAGAGCGGTGGTCAGGGTGGTGAGGGCGACTTCGCTTTCGATTTTCCCCGTTTTGATCGCCTCATCGATATCCAACAACTGGCGGTAAATCGTTTCGAGCGATTCGAGCGAAAAATTGTGCGTCTGGGGGACGAGCTTCTTGGCTACAAAAGGATGGATGTTCATCTCGCCGGCGAGATCGTTGGCCTGATAGCCCGAATCGAGCAGCTCGCGGGCCATCAAAAGCAGCCGGAACTGGCGCACGATCATGCCAAACAGGCGCAGGGGATCATCCTGCTCCAGGAGGCGGTAGAGCATGTCCAGGGCTTTTCGACCGTTGCGGTGGCCGAGTGCGTCGACCATGGCGAAGACATCGCCCTCGGTCCGGCCACTGACCAGATGCTGCACATCGTCGGGTTCGATCGGACGGTTGTAGTTCACGTAGGCTGACAATTTTTCGATCTCTTGCATGGCGACGCGCGGCTCTTCCCCAGCCAGGCTGGCCAACAATGCCGCTGCCTGAGGGGTGATCTCGCCGCCCGCGCTCCGGGTTTGATTCTGGATCCAGGCGTTCATCCCGCTTCCCCGGGGCAAGAACAGCTCTTTCTCGTAAACGCGCCCCTCCTGTCCCTGGGCCCATTTTTGCAGCCAGTGTTGTTTGCCTCTTTTCTTATCTTTGTAGCCGACCAAGGGATGTGTCACAGCGATGACCAGCGCGGTCGTTTCAGGGATCGTTTCTAGGAATTTTTTGAAGCGATCACGCAGGGAGGCGCTCTTGAAGTGCGACAAGGGGTCATAGACCACCACCAGGCGGCGTTCAGCCAAAAAAGGCATCGCCTGGGCCGCCGAAATGACCGCGTCGAGATCGAACTCGTCCTGAGAAAACTCGGTCGTGTTCAAATCGGCGTTGGCGGGATCGCCTAGCTTCTCTTTCATCGCCTCGATTTGTTGGGCGATGGCGTACTCATCGTCGCCGTGGAGCAGATAGATGACCGGTTTGGTGGCCATGTTCAACCTCGCGTGATGATGTGGTAGCTCTTCACCCCCCATTGCTGGGTGGGGACGACGTCGACGATCTCCAGGTCGCCCGGATTGCCGGATGTGGTGATATGCTGTTGGACGGACAGGCCGAAGGGCCGCGCCGCGATGATCGCCAAAGTCGCCAGCGTTGCGATCAGAGGCAGCCGCTCCAATTTGTCGCGTTTGCGTGAGCCGACGCGCCACATCCCGGCCAGACTGGCCAGCGCAGCCAGAATTCCGGCGACGGCAAAGTTGGTGCCGCAATTGGGATGGATGGCTAAACGAGATTCGCCGCTCTTGAGACGCCTGAGGGCCTCCTCGACGGCGTCACGGACTCCCGCGTCGGGGACGTCGCCCATCAACCAGAAGCCGTCCAGGCCGGAGCGCCCGCCCAACCGTCGGCCCGGGTAACGGCGGGAAAGAATGTGCAACGTGGCGTGCTCCAGGCCGTGATTCCGGCGGATGCGCCCAATCAGGGGGTTTTTCAGGATCGGTTGAAGCAACGTTTGCTGTAGAGACATAGATTCTCCGAGATTTGTGCCTGAGTCGATAATTCTTCGCTTCAATGGTAACATACTTCTATGAAAAAAGTTCTCTTCTCACTTTTGATCATCGCCACTTTGCTGGGGGCGTGCAACCGCTACCAATCGGGTTCGGCCCCTGCACCGGTTGAACTGGAAGCAACATCAACGCCCACGACGACTCCCCTTCCGACCCTACCACCCACGGCGACACCCCTGCCCACGCCTGAGCCGACGGTCAGCATCGAGGAAGGCGACCGAGCGCTTTTCCATGGCGATTGGGAAGCGGCCTTGCAGGCCTACACCATCGCTCTGGAGACCAGCGGGGACGACCTGGAGCGGTACTGCGCTGCCCTGTTGGGGATTGGCCGCAGCCTTCATCATCTGGAGCAACACGCCGAAGCGCTGCTCCATGTGGGCAGCCTGCTTGAACTTTGTCCTGATTCTCCCGCTGCTGTCCAGGCCCACATCGTCGCTGCCCAGGCGCATACCAACCTGGATCAGTACCAGCAGGCCGCCGAATCTTACGCTGCTTACCTGGAGATGCGTCCGGGTCTGATTGATTCTTATATCCAAGAATGGCGCGGTGATGCTCTCGTTGATGCTGGCGATCTGCTCCCCGCCATCGACGCCTATCAGGCCGCTCTGGCTGCTCCTCGCCAGGGGGATACCGTGCATATCGAAATTAAAATCGCTAATGTCTATGTCGCTTTGGGAGATCACGAAACGGCTCTTGTTGCCTATGAAGACATCTATGAGCGCAGCGACAACGATTATACCAAAGCGCACCTGGACTATCTCATCGGCCAATCGTACACCGCCCTGGGCCAGACGGAACAAGCCTACGCCGCCTATCTCGACGCGGTTGAAAATTATCCCCTTTCGTACGATTCCTACCGGGCGCTGATCTTGCTGGTCGAAGCCGGGCAGTCTGTCAATGAATTAGATCGCGGGCTGGTCGATTATTTTGCCGGGGAGTACAACCTGGCCATCGCTGCTTTTGATCGTTATCTCGATTCGGCTACGGAAAGTCTCGCCATCGCCTATTATTACAAGGGGCTGGCTTATCGAGCGTTGGGATCGCCAGAAGCCGCTATCCGGGCCTGGGATGCGCTGATCGAAGCATATCCCGAAGATGAGCGCGCCGATGATGCCTGGGAGGCGAAAGCTTACACCCAATGGGCTTATCTTGATCAGTATGATGATGCTGTCCAGACGATGCTCGATTTTGTCGGCGAGAATCCCTTGCACTCGCGGGCGGCCGAATTCTTGTTCAATGCCGCTCGAATCGCGGAACGAGACCAGGATTTGAGCAGGGCTGCCGCTGTGTGGCTGCGGATTCCCGACGAGTACCCCTCCAGCGATCTCGTGCCCGATGCGATTTTTCTGGCCGGGATCGCCCAGTATCGCCAGGGAGAGTACAACACCGCGGTGGGCACCTTCGAACGTTATCTCGGCACCTCGTCAGATTCCGGCGTGCGCGCCCAGGCGCACTTCTGGGTGGGGAAAACGTTCCAGGCGATGGAGAATCTTGGCGCTGCCGAATCGGCCTGGGAACAGGCCGCCTCCGTCGATCCGAGCGGTTATTACAGCGAGCGGGCTCGCGACATTTTGCTGGAGCGAGAGCCTTTCACCCCGCCGATGGCCTATGACCTCGGCTTTGACCCCGAAGCCAAACGGGCCGAGGCCGAAGCCTGGATGCGCGAGACCTTTGCCATCCCCGCGGATGTCGATCTCTCCCGACCGGGGCCGCTGTTGAACGACGCGCGTCTGGTGCGCGGCACCGAGTTGTGGAACCTGGCGATGTACGACCAGGCCAACGAGGAGTTCCAGGACTTGTGGCAAGATATCCGTTCCAGCCCGGTCGATAATTATCGCCTGGCCAATTATCTGGTCGATTTAGGCGCCTACTATACGGCCATTTTTGCCGCCCGTGAGGTGCTCAACATCAATCAGATGGATGATGCCGCCACGCTCAACGCGCCGATGTACTTCAACTATCTCCGCTTTGGGAGCTATTTCAGCGATCTGATCATCCCAACCGCCAACGCCTACGATTTCCATCCCCTTTTCTTGTTCAGCCTGGTGCGGCAGGAGAGCCTCTTTGCCGGGTGGGTGCAATCGTCTGCTGGGGCCAGCGGACTGATGCAAATTATCCCCAGCACGGGTGAATATTTGGCAGAGCAACTGGGTTGGCCGCCCGATTTCACCAGCGAAGATTTGTATCGCCCTGTGGTCAGCGTCACCTTGGGAACGGATTACCTCAGCAATCAGCGCGACTATTTCGACGGAGATCTCTACGCGGCCCTGGCGGCCTACAACGCCGGGCCGGGCAACGCGGCGGTCTGGAAGGGGTTGGCCAACGATGACCCCGATCTCTTCCTGGAAGTGATCCGCTTCGAAGAGACACGCAACTATATCCGCGGTATTTACGAAATCTTTGCCATCTATCGCCGCCTGTACGACCGCACGCCCTGAAGCATTTCCTCTGTGGGCATACCGACAAGAGCCTCCCAGACGGGAGGCTTTTTGATTCAATCAACAGACTTGGACTTAGTTTTTCAAATAATTGACAAAATATGTGCAATACTGTATAATCTGGACATACTCAAGAGAAAAAGGAGTCCCGTAAAGATGTCTCTCTATCTCAGTTTCAAAGAAATCTGGCGCAACAAAGGCCGTTTTTTTCTGTTCAGTTTGGTGATTGCTTTGATCACGTTTTTGGTGCTTTTCACCGCTGGCCTGGGTGAAGGGTTGGCCTCGGCCAACAAGGAATATCTCGAAAAACTGAACGCCCAATTATTGGTCTTTCAAGAAGATGTCAATTACTCTACGATCGAGAGCCGCTTGGAGTACAATGTGCTCAAGAAGGTCCGCCGCTGGGAAGGAATCGCAGATGCCGGTGCAATTGGCTTCAGCAATGTCTCGTTGAATTTAACCGGTGGCGAGGGCGCTTTGGATGTCTCCCTGATCGGTGTTGAGCCCGGCAAGCCCGGTTCCCCGCCGGTGCTGACAGGCGAAGAGATCAAAACCAAGCAGGCTAAAGTGGTCGTGATCGACGCTCGGATTGCCAGGCAATCGGGGCTGGAGGTCGGCGATGTGCTCACGATCAAATCCACTCAGGGGACGGAAGAAGAAGGCTACGAACTGCGCGTCGCCGGGATCACCGAGGGGCGCCAATACTTCTTTCAGCCATCCATGTTCGTCTCCCTGCAAGTTTGGGATGACGTTCGCCCCAAGGCGAAGACAACGAGCGCCAACGCGGCCTTGATCCCCAGCGTGATCGCCGTTCGGCTCGCAGACCCCTCCGCCCTTGAATCGATGGCCGGTTTTCTGGAAAATCGCGTCGATGGCATTGAAGTCACCGACATCAAAACTGCCTACGAGGCCGCACCCGGTTACGCCGAGCAGCAAAGCACGCTCAACACGATGAAGGGATTCACTTTCCTGATCGGTGTACTTGTCATTGGAGGCTTTTTCCAAATCCAGACCTTGCAAAAAGTCCCCCAGATTGGCATGCTCAAAGCGATCGGCACACCTAACCGTGCTGTTGCCCTGGCGGCGATTATGCAAATCATTTTGGTGACCCTCTTCGGTGTTGCTCTGGGGGGCTTGAGCACTTTTGGATTGGCCCTGGGCCTGCCCGAGGGTATCCCCGTTCTTTTCACGGGAACCTCTATCATCACAGCCATTGTGGCTCTGCTCTTGATCGGACCCATCGGCGGGATGGTTTCCATCCGGCTGGCTCTGAAAGTCGAGCCTTTGACCGCCTTAGGCATGTAGGAGAAAGCAATGAACAACATTCTCGAAACTCAATCTGTAACCAAGATTTATGACAGCGGCGATCTGTCCGTGCGAGCGGTCGATCAAGTATCCATTGACGTCAAAACAGGTGAATTTGTCGGTTTGGTTGGGCCGAGCGGCTCGGGCAAAACCACTATGTTGGCGATGTTGGCCGGGTTGCTCAACCCCACCGAAGGCCAGTTGGTCATCGACGGGCAATATCTCAATCAAATGAACGACGTTCAGCGCACTCGCTTCCGCCGTCAGAAAATTGGCTTTACCTTTCAGGCTAACAATTTGGTGCCTTATCTCACCGCCCTTGAAAACGTTGAGTTGATGCTGCGATTGAACAAGTTCAATGGCCGGGAGGGAAGAAAACGCGCCGAAGCGTTGCTCGTCCGCTTGGGATTGGAAGACCGGCTCGATAACTTGCCTTCTCAGCTTTCCGGTGGGCAGCAGCAACGTGTTGCCATTGCCCGCTCTCTGATTCACAACCCCAGCGTGGTCCTGGCCGACGAGCCGACCGCCAGCCTTGATACCACCCGAGCCAACCAGGTCGTTGGCATCTTTGCCGACCTGATCCACGAGCAGAACAAGGCCGGCATCATGGTCACCCATGACCTGCGAATGTGCAAGTACGTCGATAAAGTCATCCAGATGGTCGATGGAAAAGTTGCCCGCGTGCTCACCGATCAGGCAGCGATTGATCAACTTGCCGGTACCAGCCGCTTCGACTCCCTCGAAAGAGGGAACGCCGACAAACAGCGCCGCGATCGAAAGCCGGTTTATATGCCCCCTGTTATCCCCGATTTGACCACCGTCTCGGTCGGCACAGATTAGAAGCATCATTGGGGGTAGAGACCCAGCCGCGTTGGCGCCGTGCGATGAAACGCTGTGCCAACACGGTTGGCTCCCTGTCTAACGTCACGAGAGCCTGCTTTTACGGGACAAAAAAAGAGACGCCCAAGTGCCTGGGCGTCTCTTCCTTTTTCTGATGTTTGTTTGCTTAGCTAGTAGCGCAGCAGTGCGCCAATGTTGCCATATTCTTGCAAAGTTTCGTTGTCGCTCACAAATTCGATATTCCCTCCCTGGCGCATGATATTTTGGACGACAAGCTCAACCGCATCGGGAATCTCTTCGAAATTCCCGCCACAGAAGGGGCATGTTTCCATTTCTTGCGTGGTCAGATAGCTGCATCCCTGACAGCGATAGCCGGGCGAGCGATAGCCATCTTGCACTAACAGGGTCTGAACCCGGCCCTCGTGAGCCGCGCTGAGGGTGTCGTCGAGATTGACGATGCCGCCCTGCCCCTTTGAGGCGTTCGTGATGACTGCATCGACGAGTTGTTCCTCGCGTTGGCGTTCAGCCTGGGAGCCAGTCTCGATTGCTTTTTCGAGTACTTCATCATGTCCCGCGGCCATGCTCATCGGGAAGGTGCCCACAACCAGGCTTTGCCATTTCTTTGGCAGGTAGGCGCGGAATTGAGCGATGTTCTTGTCCGTTCCGCCGATCATCACGCGGCGAACTTTGTGGTCAGCGAAGAATTGAGCGGCGAATTGAGCCGCCGATTTGAGATTGCGCTCGGCGACTTGTCTAGGATGGCTTTTCTGGCCTGTATGGCCGCGCTGACCGCCTGCCTGAGAACCGCCCCCATGTTTGATTCGCTGGACATCCTCGCCGAGAATACCTTCTTGTTCTCGCAGGTCGCCCAAGTGAAAGGAGAACAAACGCGCTCCTTGCTTGTCGACCAGGGCGACCCCATAGTGGCCGTAGGAATCTAGCAGATTAGCCAGGGGTTTGACATGAGGCCGTTTCGCGTTGTATCGAACCCGGCTGCGGACCGGCACGGCCAGAGGATACACCCGGAAGAAATCTTCGGGGACACAGGAGAACAACGCCACACTGCGCCCGGCCCAATCGTATTCCTGATCGAAGTAACGCTCGATCACGTCGACTTCAGCTTCAGGCACGTCGGCGTCTTTCAACATGGAGCGCAATTTGAGCCGGTAAACATCTGCATTGCCTTGGGACGGCTCTGTGTTCAGGTATACACTGAGCACTAGATGTTGGGCTTCAAAATCGAGCAGTTCTTGCAAGTTGCTTTTGGTCAACATACATCGCTCCTCTCTATCAAATTGGTAAGATACGCGAAAATCGAAAAACGAATCTCCAAACCATGAACTCAATGTGTTGCTGGTTTGGAGATGATAAGCTTGTTTATGGTCGTTCGCTCAAAGTCAGGTCAACCTGCTTTTCTTCACCATCCCGAAGAATGGTCAAGGTGACGGTATCACCGGGGCTTTTCTGGCTGACCAGGTAGGAGATCAAATCGTTGAAGTTTCTCACCTCTTGTTCGTCGATGGCGATGATCAAATCGCCCCCGATGGGGATGCCGTTTTCGCCTTCGTAAGTGCCGCCGCGCAACCCGGCCTCATCGGCGGGGCTGTTGGGAACCACCTCGAGGATGTATACCCCCGTGGATTGTGGCAGGTTGAGTGCCTCTTGTTGGAACAGGTTCAATTCCCCCAGGCTGCTGATGCCAATGTAGGGATAGTCGTAAGAGCCTTCGGCGATCAGACTGGGGACGACCCGCTTGACGATGTTGATTGGAATGGCAAATCCAATCCCCGAGTTGACCGGCTGTCCGGTGATATTAAAGCTGTTAGACTGGATCGCTGCGTTGATTCCGATGACCTGCCCATCCAGGTTGAGCAGCGGGCCCCCGGAATTGCCCGGGTTGATCGCCGCGTCGGTTTGGATGATATCTCCGGCGGTGAAGTAAGCGCCTCCCGGGGCCTCGTGGAGCGAATCCATCGTGCGGCCCAGCGAGGAGAGGATCCCCGTGCTCATGCTGCCGTCCAAGCCATGGGGGTTGCCGATGGCCACAACAGCTTGACCAACTTGGAGTGCGTCTGAATCTCCCAGTGGAAGAGGGTACAGTTCCTCGGAGGGAACATCCACCTTGACGACGGCGATGTCTGAATCGGCATCGGTACCGATCACCTCGCCGCGGGTTTTCAGTCCAGAGGGAAAATCGACCTCTAGATCGGTTGCTGATCGAACGACATGATAGTTGGTGATGATGTGTCCCTTTTCGTCGAAGACGAAACCCGAGCCCAGGCCGCTGCCCCCCTCTTCGGAAAAGACGCCGATCGCGACCACGCCCGGATTGACCTCCTTGTAAAGGGAGATCAACAAATCATCATGGGCAAGCAGGTTGATGTCTGCATTTTCATCATTATCTTGCTCGACGGCAGCGGGTGTAGCGGTGGATTGCGCCGTTGGAGCGGGTGGGGCTGTCTCTGTAGGGCTCGATGGTAGCGTGATGGATGGCAGCGTGCAGGCTGCCGACACAAACAAGAAGACAAAACCAAGAAATACCAATATTTTTGTTATTTGCTTCATGAAACATCCTTCGAATTTGCTAAACTTTGATCCGGCTATATGATTCAGGTGTAAATTGATTGTATTTGTAGCCGGTGGTCTCCGTCAAGCTCTTCCGTTTATCTTTTATGAAACTCTAATATCTCAGCCTGGAATCCGGTTATCTTCTTTTGGTTTTTTTTTCTTCTTTTCAGAATTGTTGGTTTACGCTACCGTTTTTTTTGTAACCATGCTATTATAAGAGCATGAGTACCAGTAAAGAGCGCATTTTGGTTGTCGAAAGTGATCCCGAAGTCAGCGATTTGATCGCACGCCAATCCTTGAAGCCGTTAGGCTACCGGGTCAAAATAGCATCCGGTGCTTCCCAGGCCATTCAGCAAGCGGTTTCTTTTTCTCCCGATGTTGTGATTGCAAATGTGCAGTTGCCCGGCTTGAGCGGAAAAGACCTGCTCGTGGCGCTGTCATCTCAGGGACTTGATGTTCCCGTGATTGTGATCGGTGAGGAGGGCAAAGAGGAAGATGTGATTCAGGCATTCCGCCTGGGCGCGTCGGATTACCTCAAATGGCCGATTCGAGAAGCGGAAGTGGTCTCTGCTGTCGAGCGGGCCCTCACACAGGTGCGCGCCCGTCGGGAGCGCCAACTTCTGGCCGAGAAACTGCGCCAGGCAAACAAAGAATTGAAGAGCCGGGTGCGCGATCTCTCCATTATGATCAACATCGGTCAGGCGGTGACCTCGATTACGGATCAGAAAGCCCTGTTCAATCGAATTGTCGATGGCGCTGTCTACGCGGCGGAAGCGGATAAGGGGTGGCTGCACATCCGCTCGGAGGGGAAGAAAAAGCGTTTCTTGCTCAGCGCTTGCAAGAATTTGCCCGAATCGATCGTTTCAAAAACGGGCCAACCCTGGGATGATGGGATCAGCTCCCTGGTGGCCCTTTCGGGTGAAACGCTCTCCATTCATGGAAAGCCCCTGAATCGTTTTAAGGTTGCCCAACTTGGCCATGCGGCGC
>CAZXXW010000004.1:20453-23384 GCA_964644835.1 uncultured Anaerolineales bacterium | reverse complement strand
GTCGTGCCGATCAAAGCCCAAACCGAAGTCATCGGTGTTTTGGTGGTGATGCGCGAAGCGGCGAAGCCATTCCAGACTGGCAACGAGGCGATGCTCGAGGCGATCGCAGATTATGCCTCCATTTCTCTGGTCAACGCCCGCTTGTTCAAAGCCGTTGATGCCAAAGCGCGGTCCTTGCAAGAACAGGCTTCCGCGTCACAACAAAGTCATGATTTCAAGGTCAATATTCTCCGCAACGTCACACCGCGCTTGCAAGAACCACTCCAGGCTGTTCAGCAGCGCCTAGAAGGACTGGTCAATCGCGGTGACGGAAACTTTTCCGAAGATGACCGGAAAACCCTGGAGAAGATTCAAGCTGATGTCGAGGCAATGGCACAAGTTGTCGGCGCGCTGTCACAATTGGAACAAGTTTCCAGTCCCTATGATTTTGTGACTGCCAATTTGGTTGATCTCGCCCGGGGGGCCGTGTCCCGTTTTGACAAGATCGCCAAAGAGCGATCGATTCATTGGGAGCAGGATCTGCCATCCCAGCCCGTGTTTGCCCGTCTCGATGTCGAGCGCATCGGGCAAGTTTTCGATGTCTTGCTTTCTAATGCGATTCGATTCAGTGACGAGGGAGGAGAGATCAGTCTCCGAGTTGGCCAGGATGAGAAGGGCAACGCTAGGGTTTCGATTCAAGATAGCGGCCCCGGGATCTCGGGGGATCAGCGCGAGAAACTCTTTGATCCTTTCTACCATGGCGAGGAGATGTCGGCAGGCGTGGGGGTTGGCCTGACCCTGGCGAAAGAGATCATCCATGCCCATGGCGGCGAGATCTGGATTGATGACCAAGCAGAGAACGGGGCCATCTTCCGTTTCAAATTGCCCAAACCAGCGACACAAGAGCAAGCATAAATCTATTTTGTCTCCTGAACCGAACTCATACATGCCCGGTAACACAATTTTATTAATCCTATCTGATACCCAATTAGACGAATTATTGACACGGTCGGTCTTGGAACCGGCCGGGTATCGGGTTTTGTCGGTTGAAGATGTAGAAGACGCGAAACAACATCTCGCCTCTTCGTCGGTTGATGCCGTAATTATCGAGGCCAGCATGGAAGGGGTTGACCCTCTCCACTTTGCGGATCAATGGTTGAGTTCCCGCCCTGCTTTATCGCTAATTTTGTTGACCAACGGTCAGAGTGAAGATTTCAAGAGGCAGGCCTACCGTTTGGGCATTTTCGATTGTCTCGATCTCCCCCTGAAGCCTGATCAAGTTCTTGATGCTGTCCGCAAAGGACTGAAGAGGCGAAAGGATCTTAAACGCTGGGCTAAGAAACGAAGCCGCCGCGATACGGGCATACTCCGTCAGCGCGTCGATTTGCTCGAAACGTTGGGCCAAGTGGGCCAGTTGGTGACTGCATCTCTGGATTTGGATGATGTTCTCAAAACGATCGTCGATACCGCTGTGAACATCACCAAGGCTGAGGAGGGGAGCTTGCTGATCCTTGATGAAGAGAGCGGTGAACTACATATGCGGGCGGCGCGCAACTTCCAGGATGAATTTGTGCAAACATTTCGCTTGCCAACGATGGATTCGTTGGCCGGTGAGGTGATTCGCACGGGAAAGCCCGTGATCCTCGATCAAGATTCCCCTCAAAAAATCAAGACTTCTTACTTGGTTAAGACCCTGATGTATGTGCCCCTGCGGACGCGCGGGCGCGTCATTGGCGTCCTCGGCGTCGATAATCGCGAAAGCAAGCGGTCATTCCGGGAGCAAGATCTCTCCCTGGTTTCAGCGCTGGCAGATTATGCTGCCATCGCGATCGAAAACGCCCGCCTGTACACCAACACGGAAGTGGAACGCAAAAAATTGGCCGAAGTGATGTCCCATATCCAGGACGGGGTTGTCGTCATCGACGAGAATCACAGGATCATCCTGGTCAACAGGATTGCTCGCGGGCTCTTTGATTTGGCCAGCCAGGAACTCGAAGGCAAATCGTTTCAGCAGGTTTTTGAAGATTTTCCCGATTTGCTCGATTTGGTTTCTAACGTGCAAGAGACGTTTCCCTATCGAGACGAAATCGAACTCAGTGATGAACGTATTCTTGATGTTCAGCTCAACCTGATTCCCAACGTTGGGTTGACGATCACGGCGCACGACGTGACCTATTTCAAGAAACTGGATAAGATCAAGAGCAATTTCGTCCACACCGTCTCGCATGATCTTCGCTCTCCTCTGACGTCGATCTTGGGGTACATTGAATTGCTTGATCGCGTCGGTCCGTTAAACGAACGCCAGGAACAGTTCGTCAGCCGGGTCAGGACGAGCGTGCACAACATCACCGAGCTGATCACCGACCTGTTGGATTTGGGCCGCATCGAGTCTGGTCTCGATAAGCGCAGAGAATGGGTTAGTTTATCCAGCGTAATCGAATACGCTCGTGAGAATTTTGCCGATCAACTGGAGCAGAAAAATCTGAAGCTGACCCTTGATATTTCTCCGGATTTGCCTCAGATCTTTGGTGACGCGGTTCGCTTGCGCCAGGTGATTGACAATCTGCTCGGCAACGCGATTCGTTACACTCCCGAAGATGGAGAGATCAGCATCATCGCCCGAGAAGAAAATGAAAAGGTGATTCTCCAGGTCAGCGATACCGGCTACGGCATCCCGCCGAAAGACTTGCCCCACATTTTCGATAAGTTCTTCCGGGCAAGCAACGTGGTTGAGGATATTGCCGGCAGTGGGCTCGGGCTGGCAATTGTCAAATCGGTGGTCGAGAATCACCAGGGCAGGGTTTGGGCCGATTCAATTCAGGGGGAAGGGTCCACCTTTACGGTTGTTTTGCCCGTCGAGCAGCAAGAGCAAGAACAAGCGGAATAATCTCCACCCCCTCAAAATAAAGAATCACATCCGGTTCTATTCCCACCTTGGGAGTGCGTGAGATG
>CAZXXW010000004.1:0-20443 GCA_964644835.1 uncultured Anaerolineales bacterium | reverse complement strand
CTCATCCCCCCTTCCTGTTTTGCCCCCTCGAAAAGAAAAAGTCTCCATTGGTTGGTGAGGAAAAAGACCAATGGAGACTTCGCCAAAGGAGGAAACAGCGATGAATGAAGATTTCTCCCCATTCCGAGGCAAATAGTATCAGATTTATTTGCTTTGTCGACGGGTCAAAGGTCACAGAGGCCGGGTGATCTTTCTCCCTTGGAAAAATGACATCTCACATACCGGGGAGTCTCTGGCGGGGTCTCTTGCGCTCCTGCCAGGACGCGATGCGGGCATCCAGTTCGGTGCTCAGTTTCATCCAGTCGTCGACGATGAAGACAAACCCGGTCGATTGGGGCAAATAGATCAACGGGGACAGAAACAACCTAAGCAGCATCCGGGAAAGCGGGTAGCCGTGAAGCTCCACCGCAACGGCGGTCTCTCCATAGAATGATTGCAAGAAGCGGCGCTGGGACCAGCTTTGTTCTCGAGGAGGAAACGCTTGAACCAGGTCGATGGGATGGATCGTCCGGACGCGCCGATAGGATACTTTCAGGCGTAAAAAGGGGGTCACCAGCCGGAAATGCGAATCGGCGGGTTGCACATAGCTCATATTACGCAACAAGAAAGCGAGTATGCTCATCAACAGGAAAACAATGGCGCCCATCAACACCCAGGGACTGTTGGCCGTTTGGATGAGGGGAGAATTCTCTGACCCGGCCTGCCACCAAACGACGGCCAGCAACGCCCCAAAAAACAAGGCCGGTTTCCACAAACGATTCCAAAAGCTGTGGTAGACCAACAATTTGTAGCGATTTCCAAATTTACGCCTGGGCATGGTTCCTCTTGTGTGAACTTAATGTGGATAATGCATGATCGGCTCACAAAGTATGATTTTCTTCAACGTAGCACGGGGATCGCTTTGCGTCCCCTTTGGGGAAGCTACTCAACAACGCCGGACGCCATGGCGTGCCGTTGGCAAATCCGGCTAGAAGCACATTCCTGGCTAGCCAGTCCTCTCAAGATGCGTTGTTCTGTAGCCAGGAGACTTCATCTCCTGGCGGATTACCAATGGATGAGATGATCTATGTACAACCATCAACTCCGATTATTCAATAACTTAAAGCTGCATCTCGACTTTCTCGGTCGGCAAGGTGAACCAAAATGTGCTTCCTTCTCCCAGCTCGCTATTGAAACCGATTTCACCCCCCATCACCTCGACAAGTCGCCGGGTGACGTTGAGACCCAGTCCCCAACCGGTTTCTTCGCGGACCTGCGGCGACTCCGAGCGGAAGAACTGGCTGAAGATGTTCTCTTGGTCTTCTTTGCTGATCCCGTAGCCGGTGTCTTCCACTTCGATGCGCACGTGTGAATCTTTGGGAAAAGCCCGCAGGGTGATCTTGCCGCCTTCGGGCGAATATTTCCACGCGTTGCTGACCAAATTGGTCAACACCTGAATGACCCGGTTGGGATCGGCGTAGACTTGAGGTAGGTCGGGATGCAGCTTCGCTTCGATCTGTTGGGATTTTTGTTCGATCTTGTGGCGGAGGCCATCCAATGTGTCGCTGATAGGTTTTTTTACCGAGATGAACTCCGGCTCCAGGCGCAGCTTGCCCCGCTCGATCCGGGAGATGTCCGAAAGATCGGAGATCAACGCAGACATGCGGGTCACGTTGTTGCGGATCACTTGGAGGAAATTTTCTTGTTGTTCGTTGATTTCTCCAACAGCTTCTTGCAGAATCAAATCGGTGTACCCTTTAATGGAGGTCAGGGGGATGCGCAATTCATGAGTGACAATGGAGACGAATTGAGATTTGGCCGCGTTGGCCTGCTCAACTGCCTGATACAGTTGGGCGTTTGCGACCGCGGCACAAGCTCGTCCGGCCAGGCGCTGGAGAAAATGTTGATCTCTCTCAGAGAAAGCTTTGGGATGGGTCATGATCATGGCGCCAATCGTTTCCTGGCCATGCAAAAACCGGGCGATGTAATAAACCGGGGCGTTCCCTTTTGCCAGCACGATTTGAGCTTCTGGATTGGACTCGATCCGGGCGAGGACATCTTTTCCCGGTGCGGGCAGCCCGTTTTTCTCAGAGCCGATCACCAGCTTGTGTTGTTGGCTTTCGGCATCGCGGAGCGCAATCCACCCTTGAACGGCCTCGGTTTCTCCGGTGGCCCACTTCAAGGCAATCGTCAATCGTTGCTTCAAATCCAGGTTTGCGTTCAATTCCTTGTCAATCTGTTGAAGCTTTTCCAACTCTGACACTCGTGCAGCCAGGGCTTGATCGGTGCGGGTATAAAGCCGGGCGTTTTCGATGGCGATGGCGGCTTGGCTGGCAAAGGTGTTCAGCAATTCCAGATCATCATCGGAAAAAATGCCCGATTGAGCGGGGTTATCTACGTAAATGACGCCAATCACATCCCCTCGCGCTCGCAGAGGGGCGCACATAATCGAGCGCAAAGCATAGATGACAACCGATTCTTGCCCTGAGAAACGGGGATCGTCTTGGGCGTCGGTTGTGACCAGGCCCTCACCCGATTTTAGCACCGAGCGAATCACCGTGCGGCTAAACTTCATCTCCTCGCGCTGGAGACTCTTTTGTTCGATATTGCGGACTGCCCGCATGTCCAGTTCGCCCGTTTCAGGATCAATGAGCGTTAAAAATCCCCGTTCGGCGCCGGTGAGTTGAATGACGGCATCCATGGCCTGGGTAAGCACTTCATCTAAATCGAGTGTGCTTCCCAAGCTGCGAGAAACCCGGTAGAGCGCGCCCAACCGCCCTTGTTGGCTTTCTTTCTCGAACGAACGCTTGAATTGCTTGAGCCATTTTTGAGCATTTTGAATATGTGCACGCGTTTCTACCGGCAGGGTTTGCTTGCTAACGGTCACGAGTGCTTTTTCTAATTCCTTGAGCGTATCGAGCTGATTGTTGTGATTCATAGAGTTTCAGGTGTTGGGGTAACGTAGAAAAATTAGAAATCTGCGATGATGAGCTGATTATACGGCAAAAAGATCGTTTTGCGAAAGTTTTATAGATTATAGAACGAATTGGAGAACGGGCAAGTCGATTTTAGAAGCTTCTTTTCAGCGATCGTCACTCAAAATGTTCGACGTAATAATCGCACAGGTCTTGCAACGGGCATTTGGGGCAATCGGGGCGCCGCGCCTGGCATATTTCCCGGCCTAACCGGATCAGGTTGAGATGGGCGGTGTAGAAAGCCTCTTCTGGGAATAAGTCTCCCAGATAGTCGTGTGCTTTTTCGGCGTTCATCTTTTCGGGTCGTATCCCCAGCCGCCCGGTGACGCGGTGAACATGGGTATCCACAGGAAAGGCGGGCATGTCCAGGGCGAACAACATCACGATCGAAGCGGTCTTGGGGCCAACCCCCTTGAACTGAACCAGCCATTCAAAGGCTTCTTCGGGTGAACAATCTTTCAAGAATTCCAGGGTCAGCTCCCCGCGCAACTCGGTAATTTGCTCCAGGGCATTTTTAATTCGCGGACCTTTCTGATTGGCTAACCCAGCCACGCGAATAGCCTCGACGATCTCTTCAACATCGGCATCGCGCACCTGCTCCCACGTCGGAAAGCGCTCGCTCAGCCTTTCGTAGGCGCGATCCCGGTTGGTGTCGTTTGTGTTTTGTGACAGGATCGTGGAGACCAATTCGGCGATCGGAGAGAGATCTTTACGCCAGGTTGGTTTGCCGTAGCGCTCCACCAGGCGTTGATGCACTTTGAGGGCGCGTTGTTCCAAGTCGGTCATTGTTGCTTCTCCTCAGCTCGCCGCGATGACCAAAGAAAAGACCGGTTTTCCTTCGCCAACGACCAGTTCACGTCGATTTTTGATCATCGTGCCAGGACCAAATGAAGACAGTTCTTCCAATTGTGAGGCTGAAAGCAGTTCTAATTGTTTCAGGATTTCCAGCGCCACGGCAGGACGGGCCCGTTTTTGACCATCGCCATCGGAGATTTTAAGGACGATCCCCAGCCCAGGGGATTGAGGATTCCGTACCCCTGGCATTACACTGATTCCCAGGTATCCCTCGGCGCCACCCTTGACGAACAGCTTTCCGCCGCCAACCCGGATGAGGCGGGTGTCAAAGCGAGCCGGGCCGGAGACCATCTTTGGGTGAGACATCATTGCTGCGGTGATCGTCTGACAGGCTTTCGCCCGCCCGGCGGGAAGATCGCGGGGATCAGCGAGACGGGCGAGTCCCCAGGCGGCATGAAACAGGGGGATGGCAAAGTTTGGCGCCGAACAACCGTCGATGCCCAAGATGACCTCTTCAGGTGACAGCATGCACATCTCGCTGAAGGTCTGCAAAATCTGCTTCTGAACGGGATGCTTCGGTTCGAGATACTTGTCCAGGGAATGGTTTTGCATTTTGGCCAAGGCGAGCATGCCGGTGTGTTTTCCGGAGCAATTATGATGAAGCGGGGTCGGCTTGTCGCCGCGGCTTTGCATTGCTTTTCTCGTCGCTTTGTCTGCGGGCCAGTGAATGCCGCATTGGAGGTCCTCCTCGCTGATCCCGATTTTAGCTTGGATCCCCCGCACGGTTTCGATATGATCTTCCGTGCCGGCATGCGACGCGCACAGAATAGCAATCTCTTTGGGGGTGAGCTGCCAGTGTTGATGCCCACCCTGTTCGACCAGCGGCAAGGCCTGAAAAGGTTTCGCCGTGGAGCGCAAAAATGTGGTCATATCGGGGTCGCCGGCTGAGGCGATCAACTTACCATCCGAGGCAACCACTGCTACGGCGCCAAAATGAAGCGACTCTTGGAGCGCCCCACGTCTGGTTTCAAAAAGGGGAATGTAATCTGATCTTTCCATGGAATCCTGTCTTGTTTGCTGCGCCCGGCGCATAGCCCCCCTGCATGCTTGGCCAGGAGCTAATCGGCTTGATCTTCCTCGAGAAGTTGTCGCCGGTAATATTGTTCCAAGCCATAGCGTAAGCGCCGCGTGTAAAATGCCTCCATCTCGGGGGGATAGTTGATCTTTTCCAGCAGGGCCGGGATCATTTCCGCCGTTTCGTGGGGTTCGGCGTGGTTTTTCAACATCGTGTTCAAGCGCCCCCGGACGGATTTCAAGAATTTTCGCTGTTCTCGAACGATTTCGGCGTTGATTGTCCCTCCCCGTCCTGTCAGAATCGTGTATTCGTAAAAGCGGCGCGAAGCCAACTCGTTGAGGGTTTGGTGCCAGACTTCCAAATCTGCCCTGGCCAAGAAGGGGGGCTGGTTGGGGGTCACCGCGTCGCCGACGAAAAGGATTTTCTCGGAAGGGATGTGGATCCAGGACGCTCCCGGTGATGGGCCGGGATGATGCTCGATCCGGATCATAGTTTCCCCCCAATGAAACTCGAGTTGTTTGCTGAAGGTGATGCTGGGGACTTGCCAGCCAGTGCTTTTTACATCGGGATAGTGTTCCCAATCGGCGCCAATCTTGACTTTGCGCCCTTTGAAAGTGGAGCCACGGTTTTTAATGAATTGGGCTGTTTTTTCATGAGCGACAATCGGATATTTAATCACTCCGCTGCTGATCGTGCGATCAATGTGCCCGTCTAAAACGACCAGGAGACGATGCGTGCCCTGACTCTGGGTCAATAACGCTGCTTTCCAGGTGCGGGCGTCTTCAACCCGAAGAGGCGCGTCGATTAGGAGGGTGCCTCGGGGGAGAGTCACAGCGCCAAGATTGACTCCCGCATAAGAATCTTCATAATAGATGTTATCCGCTATTGTTTGCATTAATGTTCTCCTTAGATTTATCGTCTCAGAAGCAATCATGTTGCTTCCGGGTGTGGTTTTGTTCCGTTCGTTATCCGGCGTTGTTAGGTCTGCCTTGTTTCCATAGTTAGTGAGCGCAGCATGCTTGTCAGGCTACAAGTATAGAGAATCAACTTCTGGGGAATCGGTGACCGGCACAGTAAAGGCAAAAAGCGCCCCACCTCGGCTGCCCTCTTCGACCCAGATGTGGCCGCCGTGCCCTTCAACAGCGAGGCGACAAAACGCAAGTCCCAGTCCGACCCCTCGAGGCCCATTCTCTCGTTGCAAGCGGGTATATTTCTCGAAGATCGATGATCGTTGTTCGGGTGGAATGCCCGGGCCGCTGTCTTCAACCCAGAAGCGGACGTGGTGACCAATTTGCTTGACGCCAACGGCAATCTCACTTTCAGGCGGCGTATATTTGACCGCGTTTTCAAGCAGATTGATAAGCACACGCTGAATCATGTCGGGGTCTACGTCGACGAGCAGCGTATCGGGGGGCACTTGCAGATCAATATCTTGGTTTTTGTTCATCGTGATCGGACGAACCGCCTCCACGGCTTCGTCGACCAAGCTGCCCGCATGGGTGGGTTCAGTGTTGGTGACGGGTTGGCCGGCTTCGAGACGGTTGACATCCAGCAGAGATTTGGTCAAGCGTTCGATGCGCTTGGTAGAGCGCACGGCCACATTGAAGAGGGAGTGGGCGGCTTCGTTGTCGAATTGTTCGGTGCTTTCCAAGACATCCAGACTAGAAACGACGTTCGATAGCGGTGAACGCAAATCATGATAAATCATCGAGAGCAAGTCTTCCCGCAGTTGATCGAGTTTCTTTCGCTCAGTAATGTCGCGGAACGTCCATTGCGGATAGGCTTCTCCGGCGATTTGAATCAGGTGAACATGAACCTGGATGGGGATGTTTTTGCCGTCGATCGTGTGCAAAACGGATTCATATGAAAGGGTTTCCCCCGGTAATATCTTCTCGAGGTTCTCGCCGATCGTCTCGACATCAATATCGTGGATGGCTTGAATGTTTTTCTCGAAAATGTCTTCTTGATCGTATCCGCTGAAAATCATCGTCTGGCGATTGGCCTCGATGATCTTTCCATCCCAGTCGGTGACCAAGATGGAATCGATGCTGTTGTTGAACAGATCGCGGTAACGCCTATGGGCGTTCTGGAGCTCCTCGAAAAGTTGGGCATGTTGAATGGCCGTCCCGGCCAGGCTGCCGATACCGGTCAAGACAAGCAAAGCATCGGAGCCGAAGGCGCCATCAAGCGGATTGATCGCTTGCAAAACGCCGATCAACTTTCCCTGCGATCGGATCGGCGCACAAGCAATCGCCCGGGTTTCGAAGTCTACCTGTTGATCAACGCCGGGGTAAAAGCGGGGATCTTCTTGCACGTTGGGGACGACAATCCCTTTCCCTTTTTCGGCGACCCAACCGGCGATTCCTGTGCCTATGTCTACTCTCATCCCGATCATCGATTTGTTTAACGAACTGGAGGCCTGGTAAACGAGACACTCTTCATCCTCATCGATCAAGGCAAGAGAAACCACCTCGACCATCAGGGCGCGGTCGATCTGTTCTAAAATGTGTTCCAAAACCTGATCGAGATTCAACGTCGATGTGATCGCCGTCGCGCTTTTGGCCACGGCGCCCATGACGCGGGCTTGTTGCTGGCTGGCCTCGTAGAGGCGGGCGTTGACGACCGCGACGGCAGACTGATCGGCGATGGCTTGCACCAAGGTGAGATGATCTTCGGTGAAGAATTGGGGTACGGGATGGGAAAGCGTTATCGCCCCGACGAATTCATCCCGGGCAATCAGGGGTACGCTTAAGGCGGACTTGGCCTTAGCGTCGATTTTATCGTCAGGAGATCGAGCCAGCCAGCGTTCGTCTTGCTTGGTGTTGGTCACCAAGGCAGATTGGCGGTTTTCCAACACCCAACCGCCCAACCCTCGTTTCAACAGATTATTCAAATAACTGGTCGAATGGTCGATGAATTCATCTTTGTAGATGATCGCGGAGTCGACCGGCTTGCCTTGCCGGTTGAGCACGATGATGCTGCCGCTGACCGCTCCTATTGTGCGCATCGAAAGCGCTAAAACACGGCGCAAAACCTGGTGAAGGTCTAACGTGGAGGCAATCTCTCGGCTGATGTCGTACAGCAGTTCAAGAGATGCAGTCAGAGGGGAATAATCACGCTTTGGGGCGAGGGTCATCAATTGAAAAACTTTCCAAGGCTTTTTCATCTGTCCCCAGATTTCAGTACCATTCCTCCGGGGTCAAACCATTCTCTTTCATTAGTATAGCACACCAAACCCCCTCCGGCATAAAACAAAAAGGCCGAGACGAGATTCGTCTCAGCCCGGACACTCCGAAAGGTTAAAGGATTTAGAGATCGGCGGGATCCACCAACCGGATCTGAATCTTCCTGGATGTGGGCGAGAGTTCGCTCACTTTTACCCAAATCGCTTCGCCGGTGGGGTATCCACCATAGACCAGCGTGGCGCCGAAATCCGTCATCGTGCCCAGTTCTTCGATTTCGACCAGACCCAACTCGGGGAAGGTTGTCCGGTAGAATTCGACACATTCTTCGATCGATATCGAGGTGACGAAGTCCATCTTGGTCATGTCGCCCATCTGGACGGAGCCATCTTCAGGGACGGGAATTCCATCAAAGAACTTTTCTACATCTGTCTCGACGCCCTCCATGGCGGCATAATAAATCGCCTCATTGCTGTCGGCATCAGGTTCTTCACCAGAACTTTCCTCGGCTGCGGATTGCTCAGCATTATCTTCTTGTTCTGGTTCTTCGGCTTCTTCTTGCTCAACTTCCGCCGGCTCTTCTTCTGCGGGAGCGGGCTCTGCTGGAGCGCTTTGACAGGCCGATAAGACCAGGGCCAGGCTCAAAACCAGACAAAATATCCAAATGTTTCTCTTCATCGTCTTCCTCCTAATAAATGATTGGATCAACTCCTCTGTTCCTGGGTAAATATTATCACACTTGAGGCAAATTGAGCATTAACACCTCGAGGGTCAAGCGCGTGTTGGTGTATCGATTGAGCCGCTCTCTGGTGCGCTCCAAATCGGCGACCATTTTTTCGGTCGCAGCAGGTTCCAATGTCTTGGCCAACTGATTGATTTCCTCTTCATGGTCGATATTGACGAGAGGCGCCGATGAGCCATGCGCTCTCAACATTATATCACGCCAGTAAGACAGCCAAATGAGTAAGATAGCTTGCAATTTCGCTCTATCTTTTGCGAGGGCCTCGGCAGCGAGAAAACGCTTCACCCGGGTGGCGTGCAATAAGCGTTGATGTTCATCCAGCCAGGCTTGTCGGTCTTCCAGTTGATCGTGATCCCGGTGCAGTTGCAGGGCATAGCCGGGGCGACCCGCGGCGATATGGGCGAGCAAAGTGGCTTCATCGCCGGGGACATTCCATTTGGATTGCAGCCCTTGGCTGACTTGCTCGATAGACAGGGGGCGTAGCCGGATGACCTCACAGCGGGAAACGATTGTCGGCAGCAGGCTGTCGGCATCTCGGGCGGTCAACAAGAGCACCACTTGCGCCGGCGGCTCTTCCAGGGTTTTCAACAGAGCGTTGGCCGCGCTGGTGGTCGCCTCCTCAAAGCGAAGCAACAAAGCAACCCGGTAGTCGGCTTCATAGGGGGCCAGGGACAGGCCATGTTGCAGCTCCCGGACCTGTTCTACCTTCAAGGAGCCGCCGATCTCCTCGGCCTGGACGATGGCTAAATCGGGGTGCTGCATCCCTTCAATCCGCTTGCAGGTGCGGCATTGGCGGCAGGGCTCTCCCGCCGTTGATGTCTCGGGGCAGTTCAAGGCCTGGGCAAATCGCAGCGCCAAGGTGCGCCGCCCGACTCCCTCCGGCCCGGTGATCAGATAGGCATGGCGGACGCGTTGGTGGGCAAATTGTCCTTTCAACAGGCGAACGGCCCATTCGTGTCCCAGCATGCCCCAATTTTGTTCAGGTTTCATGGTCAGATTGTAGCCCAAGGATTCCGCCTTGGCAACCGGATTACAGCGCCTGGATGCTCGTCCACAGCCCGACGCTGACGAGCGCGCCGACCAGCGATGCGAGAAAATTGACCACGTCGTTGGTCAGCCACAGCCGCCCGCGCAGATGGCTTGTCTCCGCCCCGCAGGTATGGGTGGGATGACGTTCGGTCTCTTTTTGGCAGGACGGGCAATGGTAGATTGCCTGGATTGTGGCGCCTAACCAGGAATCGAACAGGGAGCCGCAGACTCCCCCGAGGCTGGCTGCCAGAACCAGGGGCAGGACCCCGCCCCGAGGGAAGGAAGCTGCTCCCACGGCCCCAACAACGGCTGCCCCTGCCACGGTAGCCGAAGTCCCCAACGGCGAAATCCCTCCCGATGTGCCTGCCTCGACAAGCTGACCCGTCGTAATCAAGCGAGGTAGCTTCCGGCTGAGCACGCCCAGCTCGGTCGCCCATGTGTCGGCGTTGACCGTTGCCATCGCGCCGGCATAGGCAATCCACAGCCAGGTTTGCCCGCCGGTGAACAGGGTAGCGAGCACCAACATCGTGCCAAGGCCGTCGTTGGCCAAGACCTGTCCCCAATCGCGCTGGTCGTCTTTGGCAAATTTATCGCTGATGGTTTGTTTGTGGCCCTCGAACAGCTTGGAGAGCGCACTGGAAGAGATGAAAAAGGTCAGCAGCAAGGCAGCCCAGGGCAATCCCCCCAGGCCGAAGATTAAGCCGCCGGTGATCGCCGCAGCGACGGCGCCACTGTTGGAAAGCGAGCCGGCACGCCAGGCGATGAGGCTAATGATCGCGCCAAGGATGATTCCGAGAAAAAGTTGCATAATTTTGTGGATAAGTATGGGGATTTCTGTGGATAAGTGTGAGTCGGTTGTGGAGAAGTCAGCTTGTTCGCAGGATGAAGTAAGTAGAAAACAGGAACAGCGTGGCGACAAGGACGCTGACGCTCCAAAGCAAGTAGGCCCAAGGATGGGTTTCTTTGCGGCGGAAGAAGAATAGGCCCAGCGAGCCGTTGACGAAATAGACGATCGTGTTGAGCACGGGCAGGAGCATCAATTGGATCGCGGGAAGCGGTTCTCGCGGTGCGCCGGTGGGGGTGAATCCCAGGGAAACCTGACCGAGGCTGGGGATGCGCAAGCTGATCCAGATCAACAAGGCCAGCCCGAGCAGGAATCCGGCCAGGACCAGATAGCGGGCCGGGGCGGTCTGCCAGAGCCGGGCGAGCAAAAAGCTTGGCCGGATCGATTCGGGCGGAGAAGGGTTGATCGACCCCATCTCGACTACCCGCTGGTAAGCCCGCAGAAAAGCCTCGGTGTCGCGCGGCGAGATGGCAAACATCCGTTCTTGGCAATTAACCAGCAGGATGTTCTTTTTTTGCGATGCCATGAACTCGACCGGGGTGCCATCTGGCATCCGGCGGAAGCCCAGATAGGAGCCGGGCCAGCGCAGGCGGGGCAAGGGCAGGGGGACTCTCAAATCGGCGGCCGGGCGGATCCAACGAATCTCCGGGGTGGGGATCACCTCCAAACGCCAGCCCCACTGCAAGCGAACCTGGTCTCGCTCCAGAGTGTAGACCGCGTTTTGAAGGGTGTAGAGTCGATAGATCAGGTAAGGCCCGGCGACGAGAGCGACCAGCGTCGGCAGCAGGTAGAGCAAAAACGTCGGTCCTACTTGCGCTCTGGTAATGCCCCAGAGAGCCAAGACAGCCCCAATGATTAGAAGAGCGACCATGCCGAGATGGACTATACGCCCGGTACGCTGCGGCGGGGAGAATTGATACTTTCCGTTCACAAGCCACATTTATACCACAGGTTCGGAGCTGTCAGGAATCGACGAAGCGCCGGGTATTGTGTCTCTCTTATGAAATTCCAGAGGGAAAGCCAAAAGGTCGGTTGAGTGCCCCGGAGGAGGTATCGAAACCAGTTTTGGTGCAGTTCTTGATCTCGATACAGTCCTTCGGACCGCTCGATCGGCGAACTGAGATAGGTCTTATTATTACCTGAAACATTGATACAGTTTCAAGCGCCGTAGCCTGAGATCTATCCCCCCGACGAATTATTCCCCCAATGCACCAATACGCTGGTTGGCCAACTCGATGTAATCCGGCTCGATCTCGTACCCAATGTATTTGCGCCCCGCCTTGAGAGCGGCCACGGCGGTGGTGCCGCTGCCCATGAAGGGATCGAGAATCACATCCCCCGTGAAGGAATATAGTTGAATCAAGCGGTGGGGCAATTCCTCCGGAAAAGGCGCCGGATGGCCTACTTTTTTGGCCGACTCGGTGTTCATATCCCAGACCGACTTGGTCCAGGCCATGAAGTCTTCTTTTTCAATCGTATCTTCCTGGCCCTCGCCGCGCTTGCGGCCAAAACCTCCCTTCGAAAAGATCAGGATGTACTCGTGGACATCGCGCAACACCGGGTTGGAGGCCGATTTCCAACTGCCCCAGGCCATCGAAACGCCCGCCCCGGCGCCCTTGTTCCAGATGATCTCGCCGCGCATCAAGAAGCCGATTTCTGTCATCATCAAGGAGATGTGGTCGCTCAGGGGGATGTAAGGCTTGCGCCCCAGGTTGGCGACGTTGACACAGGCCCGGCCTCCCTTGACCAGGACGCGGTACGTCTCGGCGAAAACCCGCCGGAGCATGTGGAGATACTCTTGCAGGGATAAATCCTCATCGTAGGCTTTGGATGCGTTGTAGGGTGGGGATGTAACCATCAGATGGAGCGAGTTGTCCGGAATCTGCTCCATTGTTTCGGCGCTGTCGAGCAGGATCGTGTTTTCAAGTTCCTCCGGAAAGGGATTATCCGGCCCGACATCCCGTTCCGAGACGGTGAGATGCTCATAGAGACGCGAGTCGTAATAGGTGGACGAATCGTGGTTGATCCGCGCCGTGGTGCCAAAGTCACTGGTTTGCGATCCTTTGCTCATGGTGAATTTTCTTTCTGAGTAGCGGTTGGGATGATACAGTTTTTCCCGTTTATACGATTAGCCCCATCAGCTTTCTGTTGTCTTTGTTTGCATTTTCACTTTGACTCACGAAGCAACTGAATTTGATACTGTAGAGCGTTATTCAATCATTGGCGATCAGCGACCGGATCGTATCAACAAACTCGGCTGTTGCCTCTACCAAAGGTTCAACTGTTTCCGCCTCCAGGAATACGAAATCAATGTAATCCCCTTCCTGACGAAGGTCAAATAATCGGTTATAGAGACGCCCACTTTCTTTCGTCACAATACCTGGCTTGACGTAATACCGATTGAACAAAGCCTTTACACCGCTGTGTTTAGAGGCTGTATGACCTCCTTGTACCAACAAAGCCGACACGGCATAAAAAGCTGCATAATAGAGACGATTGGCACAAGTATTCCAATGATCTTCGTTTTGCATCAGGCGCGCTTCTTCCATCGATTCGACGGCACGTTGCAACCGGTAGCCAATCAATGCTTGAAGTTCTTCTTTTCTCATACAACGATCCCATCACGTTCGACCTGTTGCCGCAAAGGAACAACTGCATAACGTGCCGACAGCCATTCTCGTTTGCTGCGAATGATACTGCTCAATATTGTATCGGTTTCCAATTCTATATCGTACAAACGATCTTTGATTTTTCTTTCCAGTGCTTTGTCTTTTGGTGAAGGTAGCAAGATGAGAAAATCCCAGTCGGAATCGGCTTTAGCAGTACCTCTGGCGCGCGATCCGTACAGGATGATTTCTGCTTCCGGTGATAGAGCGTGAACAGCAGCTTTCACCTTTTTTAACAATACATTTCTTGTAATCGCTTCAGTCATTTTCTGCTCCTTGCAACCATTAATCATCGCTTTCATAATCGTCATGGTGCTGTTTATATTATAACCAATCCCTACGGATATTTTGCAAACGAACACACGTTTGCCTTTTCTGCGAATCGCCCAGCGTATTTTTCTGACACCGCCGATACAGGAAAGATAGCACCATCCCAACGATATCTGTTCGTGTCGCCTGAGCAAGCGAGCTACATCATTTTCTCAATCATCTTCCCCAAATAAGCAACCGCCTTTTCGGCCTGCTCGGACCAGTTAGCCGCGTTTAGGCGGACGAAATTGGAGAATTGTTCCCTGGCCGAAAACAAATGGCCGGGCGTGATGGTGATCTCTGCCTGGAGGGCCTGATTGTAAAGCTCGAGGGCATCCACTGTTTCGGGCAGTTGCACCCACAACAGGTAGCCCCCGGAAGGGCGGGTCAGGCGGCACGCCTCGGGAAAATAGCGCCGCACCGCTTGCGACATGGCCGCCACCCGGCGGGCGTACTCCCCTCGCACCCGGCGCAGATAGGGATCGTAGCCGCCGCTGGCCATAAACTCGGCGATGGCATGCGCGCAGATGGTCGGCGCGGCCAAATTGGTGGTGTATTTGAGCCATTCCACATTCTCCTTGAATCGACCGGGCACAACCCAGCCGATACGGTAGCCCGGGGCAAGACTCTTGGAGAAGGAGGAGCAGAGCATCACCAGACCTTTTTGATCGTAGGCTTTGGCCACGGAGGGGCGGTGATCGTTGAAGTAGATTTCGCCAAAGATGTCGTTTTCGATCAGCGGAATATCGCGCTCACCCAATAGCTCTACCAGGGTGCGCTTGTTTGCATCCGGGATGCAGCTTCCCAAGGGATTATTGAAATTCGTCCCGATCAGACAGGCGCTGACATCGTTGTGCCCCAGGGCGAAGCGCAGCGCGCTGATGCTGATCCCGTCGCGCGGGTGGGTGGGGATTTCCAAGGCTTGCAGCTCCAACACTTCCAGGCAAAGAAATGCGTCCAAGCTGCTCGGCGACTCGACGATGACGGTGTCTCCGGGCCGGCAGACAGCCCGCAAACACAGGTTGATCGCTTCGCCGCATCCCGAGGTGATCAAAATATCATCAGGAGAAAGGCTGCACCCTGTCGCCAGGGCTCGGCGAGCGATCTGGACGCGCAGCTTGCGTGTGCCGGGGACGTAGTCGTAGGTCCCGCTTTCGTCGCCCATCTCCCGGGCGACGGTGGTGATCATCCGGTTGATTTGGGTCGTCGCCGAGAGTTCCGGGTTGGGATGCGCGGCACCGAGTTGAATCAGGTGGGGGTTGCGGCTGTCGGTCATGATCACTTGGGTGACCAACGTGCGCATGCTCACAAGGGTGGGGTCGGCTAGCGGGGAGGAGATGTCCGGCTCGGGTAGTTCGCTGGGCAGTGTGGTGCTGACATAGAACCCGGAGCGCTGGCGCGCTTCCACCCAGCCGCGGGCCTCGAGCAAATAATAGGCTTGCATCACTGTGGAGATGCTCACGCCACGTTGTTGGCTGGTCTCGCGCACCGAGGGAATCTGATTCCCCGGGCTGAAGGTGCCGGATTCAATCAAATGGATGATGTCATTGGCAATTTTTTCGTATTTGTATTCTTTGGGCATGTGGACACCTCGCTTTGCAGCGACCAATACAGTTTGGCCTTCTCGCGACCATAACAGTTCCCCAAACTCCTAAACTGTTATGGTTACAATTGGTTTTCTCTGCTTCTGTTATCTTATCCCCAAAGTTCATACAATACAAGTGCAAATGACGCAAAAGAACGTTTTAGCAAGTAGGAAAGGAGGAACAACATGTCTGTGATGAGCGCTACGGTAGGTGTCTTCTCACGGTCCGGCCAAAAAGATGTGGTTCGTAATTTAGGCGATAACACCCCTGAAATGGACTTGCAGCGAAATCGAACCCTGCGCTTGAAAGGCGATCAGCGTTGGCGAATGATCATTTGTCATCGCGGCATGGTCTGGATCACCCAGCAAAATGACCTCGAAGATTACGTGCTGAAGCCAGGCGATATGTTCCTGATCTCATTACGCGGAGAAGTGGTTATTCAAGCACTCCAAGACGCCAGCATCGAAATCACCCACCCGTTGAATGCCACACCTTACCGCGGCAATTTTGGTTACTTTGCCTGATTAGATTAACTTGTTAGGGGCTGCATGAGGCATTGGTCAGGTGCGCTCATGCAGATTGCAATCATTTCGTCTTAGCACAGACCTCGGGCGTGCCCAACCCCGAGTTCTGTGTGTTTTAAATTTGGCTTCAAGGCTGTACCAAGATCAACTCGTGCTGCGGGTCGGAGAGATACTTGGCGCCGTTTTCGGTGACGAGTACATCTTCCTCCAGGCCGATGTAGCCGTAGCCCTCGACCATCAGCCCCGGCTCGATGGTGTAGACATGCCCGGCTTCTACCCGTTGTTTGGGCGCGTCCCCATAGCGGTCCCACAGCGGGCCCAACAGGGTGCCACCGTCGTGTGCGACGCGCCCGAGTTGGTGGCCGGTGCCATATTTGTATTCGGGATAACCGGCCCCGGTGACCACGGAGCGGGCGGCCGTGTCGACGTCCACGCCCCGGGCCCCGGGGTGAAGGGCCGCAAAGGCGGCGTCGATTGAGTGCAGGATGGTCTCAAAGCCGCGCTGCACTGGGTCGGGCGGTTCGGTTTCTCCGGGCTGCAGGACATAGCCCATCCGTTGAATGTCGGAGCAATAGCCCTGGTACTTGACGCCGAAATCGAAGTGGAGCAGGTGTCCCGGCTCGATGACCAAGTCGGTCGGGCCGCCGTGCCCCACCGGGGAATCCGGCCCGGTGTTGAAGGCGGGACAGTGTTCGTAGGTCCAGGCGGTCTCGAGGCCATATTCGTCGACGAGATCGTGCATGAAGGCGCCGACTTGCTTCTCGGTCATCCCGGGACGGAGGAACTCGAACGTTTTGCGGTACATCTCCTCGGTGATGTCCACAGCTTCAACAAGGAGGGCAACCTCCGAGGGAGTCTTGCGGCCGCGCAAAGCGGCGATGATCCCCTCGGCGGAGATAAGCCGCTCCTGATAGGGTGTGTCGGCCAGGTAATCCTTCAGCGTCAAATACATCCCGTGGGTCAGACCGTCGGCGTGAACGTTGTCGCGGGAGATGTTGACCGCAATTTGGCCCGGATCGAGGCGTTCTAGCGTTTCCAGCAGCAAGGGGCGGATGGATTCATCGTAGAAGAGCACCTGATCGTAGATCCCCAGCCGTTTGACTGCCTCGGCTTCGAAGCGGCCCACAATGGCGATCCGCTTGCCGCCTGGGGTGAAGATCAGGGCGCTGTGCCAGGTCAGCCCCTCAGGGCCGAAGATGTAATCCATCACCGGATCGCGCATCCCCGATGTTTCTCGCACCAGCGTCAACCACAAATCAACATCCAGTTCTGCCAAAATAGCTGCCGTTTGTTCAACTTTTTCTCTGACGATATTCATCTTGTTTCCTTTCTCAAGTCACAAAGGGAGCCAGAATCGCTCCGGCCAGGCGGGCCAGTCCGACTTTGAGTCGGTTGGCGCGGTGAGGGATGTAATAACTCCGCCGGGGATCGATCCAACCCTGCTCGGCCCAATAATGATAATCGATGGACTCTTTTTGGGGATCGCGCTGCCAATAGCCCTGCTGAATTCGGAACGTCATCAGCGATAAAAAGCTGGGATTCTCAGCCTGTCTCCCTCGGATGCTGGTCCAGAGCGCCGCGGCGATTTTTTCGGCTCGGGACTCGAACTGCTCGACCAGCGCTTCGCTGTCCATCAGCGCGCCCATCTTGAAGCCGGATTGTCCGGTCACGTCGAAGCCCCACGAGCTGAGGGCGTACTTCATTGTCTTCAGGGCGTGCCCCGTTGGGCCGACGCCGACCGTGGCGAGCAGATAAGCGCTCTTGCCGAAGAAAGCCGGGCGGTGGCAGACGAAGGCCATGCGGTCGATCCAGTTTTTGACCACCCCGTTGACATCGTTGACGTAGATCGGGCCGGCCAGCAAGACGCCGTCGGCGGCGTGCATCTGCTCGTAGAGGGCCAGCAGGTCGTCGTCACAGGGGCAGTGCGTTTCGCCGCGGTCAAAGCACACCCGGCAACCGCGGCACATCTCGATGGCCAGATCCCCAAGGTAGACGATGTCGATGTCGAGCGGTTCATCCTGCCCGGCAGCGACGGTCTCCATCTGCGCTGCGATCAGCTCGACCATCCGGGCGGTGTTGCCCCGTTTGCGTTGGCTGCCGACGAGGGCCAAGATTTTCATCTCAGTCGATTTCATCCTGCCGGAGCAAGAAGGCCACATCGTAGAGCAGGGAGAAGGCCTCGTCGCTGTCGTTGGGCAGCTTGAGATCGGCGTTTTCTTCCCCGTACTTCTGTTTCAATCGCTGCGCCAGAATGCGGCCGAGCAGGCCGAAGGCGATGCACTTCATCGACCAATCGGCAAAGGCGCGTTGAGCGATGATCTCGTACCCGATCAGTTCGATCTTGGTGTGGCGTTCGTCCTTGCAGATGTTGTTGAAGACCTGGTTGACGGCCTTCGTCTCTCCCTCGAGCACCTGCATGAAAGAGCTGCGATTGCCGATCAGAATCCCGGTGATCCCGAGCGCTTTGTTGTTCTCCTGACTGGTCGTCTCGATTGCCTCGAGCAGACTTTCGCTGAGAGGCTCCGAGTATTTACTTTTATACATCAAACGGCACAGGGGCATGGCATTTCCTCCAGGGGGTGTAAATTGAGAATTTCTACCGTACCTTTGAGATGGTTCAAATTTTCCAGTTAAATTAGCAGACACTTTTGAGCGAACGTCGGTTTGCGAAGCACGCCACGGCGACACTCAACCAGCGCTTATCCGTTTCAAAAAAGTGTCAACACATTCGGTAAACGCTGAGAAAAACATTGTTTTGTCTCTTTTTTACCCAAATCTCTGCGCACTCCGCTCCTCAGCGGTGGATTTAATGAGTTGATTATACCGTATCGAGGACAAAAAGAAGAACGAGGTATAATACCGCCATGCGAAAAGACATCGGAGATTCTAAAAAACGACTACGCCGGAAATGCAAGCAGCGGCGCGCCGCGATGGATGAAGCGGCCCGCGCCGAGGCCAGCCGGGCGATTTGTGAGCATATCGAGATGTGGAGACACTTCGAGCGTGCTGACACAATCTTGACGTACATGCCCATGCAGGGGGAAGTTGATCTCATCGCGCTGGTGACAGAGCATCCCGACAAACGCTGGGCGATTCCCCGGATCGTCTCCGACGGCGCGATGATCTTTCATCTTTGTGACCTGGATAACTTGATCCCCCATGCCTACGGGATGATGGAACCGGCCCCCGATTGCTGCGTGATTTATCCCGACGAGATCGAACTGGCGCTCTGCCCCGGCCTGGCCTTCAACGTTCAGGGCTGCCGTCTGGGCTACGGTGGCGGATTCTACGATCGCTTCCTGCACGATTATGAGGGCATCTCCGCCGGAATCACGTACCAGGATTTGCTGGTTGATTCCGTTCCCTGTGGCCGGTACGACATCCCCATGGCGTACATCATCACCGAGACGGGCGTCCACAAGGCAACGTAAGTTCTTCAGCGTAGAGCCATTTACCACAAAGTCCACAAAGTTTTTCTTTGTGGACTTTGTGCTTTTTTGGTTAGATGATTGACTTGGTATTGAGATTAAACAGTTGATTCTTTCTTGCGGCTGGAGCGGACCAGGACAGCGAAGACCAGCGCGGCCCCAAGCATCGAGGCACTGATCGCGTAGACCATCACCCGCGGGCCGACGGGGACGAAAAGCTGGCCGATGATCCAGGGCAGCAGCATCGCCCCGGAACTGCCGCCGACGAAGAAGACGCTCATCCGCGATCCGGTCAGGTTGATCCGCCGTCCGGCCAGGGAGATCATCGAGGGGAACAGGGAGGCCATCGACAGCCCCAGGATCGCCGCGCCAACCCACAGAGCCGCGGCCGACGCGGGGAACAACAACAGCACGCCCAAACCAAGCAGACATCCGACCAAATCCGCAACGACGATCCAATAAGAACGCAGCCGCGCCGCCAGCGCCACGCTGAGCAGCCTCCCCAGGGTGAACGTCCCCCAGAACAAGGAGGTCAGATAAGCGGCGGTGGTTTCGTTCGCCATGTCCACCTCCAGGGCGTAGGTGTAAATCCAGCCGCTGAAGCCGACCTCGGCGCCGACGTAGAGGAAAAGGAAGGCGGCGATCAAGATCAGATAGAGCAGATTGCCTTGGCCGCCCTTTTCCTCGTCGGGCTCGGGTGCGGACGGGCTGGGCTGACTCAACATCCACACAGCGATGGGCACCAGGGCCAGGGCGATGACCCAATAGCCCCAGGCCACGTCGCCGGTCAGTTGATTGCTCTGGGCGATGATAATCGGGGTGACGAACGTGCCCAACCCGAAGAAGAAGTGCAAGGCGTTCATGTAAGGGCCGACCTCCCGCCCGTGGACCCAGACCAGCATGGTGTTGCAGCCGACATCCAGCGCGCCCTCGACCGAGCCGAGCAGGAACGAATCGAGCACCAGCAGCCAGAGCAAGGGAATCACGGGGGTCAGCGCCAGGGTGACGATCATCACCAGGATGGCCGTCCCGCCCACTTTTTGCCCCGGCAGACGATCGTAGAGCCGCCCGCCGACCAGGGAGCCGAGCAGGTAGCCGCCCGTTTTAGCCGTGAACAAGACGCTGATTTGGCTGAGCAGCGCCGAGGTGTTCTCGGCCAGGGCAGGCAGGGAGGGGCCCAGCGCCGCGGTGGTCAGTCCCAGGCTGATCAGGGAAAGAAAATAACTGATCGTCAGGTTGCGTTTCTGTTTCGCTTGCAAGGTTGCCTCCGTGAACAATATCAGATAGACGTTTCACCGCAGGGACACAG
>CAZXXW010000003.1:0-62222 GCA_964644835.1 uncultured Anaerolineales bacterium | reverse complement strand
ATGCAGTGCTCGTCATCGACGACCATCGTCTTTTCATGTCTATCGTACCGGATAACATCAGTAGGACAGTTCATGATGACGAAATCCTTCCTGCTCCAATCAAACGCTTCCGCGTCAAACTGCGTGGATTGAATTAACTCGGGGAAGGTGCCGTGCACCAGCATCGGGTTTTCTGGTTCGCCGTTTATCGTCAGGGTGATAGCACTCGTCGGGCACATGATTTCGCAAATGCCACAAAGAACACAGGCATCTGCGTCGATATCGACAGCCTGCTTCTCAACCATCCGACCTTGCTCAATCTCACCCTCTACGTGGGTGATAGCATCTTTGGGGCAAACCAGGGGACCCAGTTGGCAACCTACACACCGATGCAGGTCCCATTTCATGACATAGTGACGCGTAACCATAGCACGCTCTATCGTTATCTCGTGCTCGGTGGCGAATTTTTGTGATATTCCTCGTCTAGCCATTCCCTATCCTACTCCTAATCTCGGCGAGTCTCTTGTATCAGTTCTTGGTTATGGTTGTAGACACGCACAATCATGGGTGTCTCGCCCGGCAACGCGTGCGTTGCACAACCCAGGCAGGGATCATAAGCCCTGAAGGCCATCTCGATCTTGTTGAGCATACCGTCGCTAATCTCCTTGCCAGCCTTCACAAAATTCTGGGCCGCTCGTTTAATAGACATGCTCATGGCAGCATAGTTGTTGGTCGTGCCAACGATCAAATTGACCGCTTTGAGCAGACCGTTTTCGTCAGTCTCATAGTGATGCGTCAACGTCCCGCGGGGCGCCTCCACAATGCCCACACCTTCATCTGGCGTTCCGGTGGGAATTGTGCGAATATCTTCGCTGGTGATCTCTGGGGCTTGCACTAATTCCAGAGAGCGCTCGGCGGCGTAAAGCAACTCGATTAACCGAGCCCAGTGAGTAGCCAGCGTAGCATGGACGGGCTTTCCACCCAATGTTTCGTAAAAACGTTCGTATTCGGCCTGAGCCTTGGGCGTGGCCATGCCGTCGGAAGCGTTGAGCCTGCTGAGCGGCGTCGCCCGATAGATACCACTATCGGGACCATCGACGAATCCCTTCCATCCGACCGATTTGAGATAGGGGAATTTCAAATAGGTCCAGGGTTCGACGTGCTCGGCCACCACGTCCAGATATTCATCTGGGCTATATTTGAGCAGCTCTTTGCCTTCAGGGTCAACAACGCGGACTTTTCCGTCATAGAAGTTGACATGATTATCTTGGTCGACCAACCCCATGTAATAAGTCTCATGGGCATAAGCATCGCTCAAGATCATATCGACGTACGCCTGGTTTCCCAGGACGACATCGTTGAACAACTGAAGAGAAAACAAGGCTGTCTCTACCGAGCGCTCGACCAGCTCCTCAATTTGCTCGCGTTCCTGCTCCGTGATAGGCTTGCTCATCCCCCCGACAATGCACCCCGCCGAGTGGATATAACGGCCTGCGATGATGGCGGCGATTTTGTGGTTGTCCTGCAAGAGTTGTACGACGCGGGCGCCAGTCTTTTCTCCTACCTTCTGGATGACGCCGAGCAGATTGCGCTCGCCCTTGGGGGCGTCGGGACCGACGACGAAGTCCGGGGCTGCCAAAGCATAAAAATGGGTAGCATGGTCGGCAACGAAGAAGGAAGCGTAGAGCAACTCCCGGAGCTTCTTAGCCGCCGAAGGTGGATCGACGTTGTATACCGCGTCGCCAGCCTTGGCCGCTGCCACATGGTGAGCCAAGGGACACACGCCACAGATGCGCTGGGTGATGCGGGGCATCTCCTCGACCGGCCGTCCCTCGCAGAATTTCTCGAATCCGCGCAGTTCTGGGACGACTAAATAGGCATTGGCCAGTTCACCGTCATCGTTGAGAAACAGATCAATGCGACCATGGCCCTCCAGACGGGTGATAGGATCTATACTAATCTTCTGGGTCATGTATCACTCTTTTTGTACTTCAGTTCATTCATAAAGGAGTTAGCCAACCCGAACCGATAGCTTAGTCCGGCTGGATCGACAATGGTTTCCATGATGGATTTGACTAACGCCGGTTCATCGGTATCGATCAATGCGCCAATAGCGCTGAGCAACTTCGCCCCTTGATCGACGACTCCTTCTGGCGGGCCGTAACATCCTCGGCAAGGCATATTGCCACTGATGCAGGGCAGGCCGCAGCCAGCTCGGGTTGCCGGCCCACAGCAGATCACGCCCTGAGCAAGGAAACAGACATCTGGGTCTAGATCAACCTCGTGAGGGCGTTTCCACTCTTTGACGCGGAATCCACCTTCCCCTTTCTCACGGGGGCAGACGTCACAGTTCGTCTTGGGATCTACCCCGATGGTAGCCCCTTTTTCCGGCAGCTCTCCGGCCAAGATCGTCTGGAACACGTTCCATACTTGGTCGACGACCGGTGGGCAACCGGGCATAAAATAGTCAACATCTACGGTCTGATTTAAGGTTTTAACCTGATCGTAAAAGGTGGGAATTTCGATGGTGCCCTCCGGCACATCGAAAGTTGGTGCCGGGCGAGTGCCGCGTGATTCGTCTAGCGAAGGAGCGGTGTCGTAGACCCGTTCCAGAATCGACTCGGCGTCGAAGAAATTTGCCAGGCCGGGAATCCCCCCGGTGTGGGAGCATGAGCCGAAGGCTACAAGCAGCTTTGATTTCTGGCGAAGTAGTTTGGCGATGTGTTCGTTTTCGCTGGAACGAATCGCTCCGTTGAAAAAGGTAACGTCAATCTCGCCATCTTGAAGCGCTTCGACATCGCTGTACTTGAAATCCATCAGGCAGGGCCAAAAAACAATATCAACGTTCTGATCGACAGTAACGAGCTTCATGCCCAACTCGGTGACTGTGATCTCACATCCGCCACAACTGGCTGCCCAGTAGAAGGCGAGTTTAGGCTTTGACTGTGTCTTCATTATGCCTCCCTCCAGGCTGTGAGATGTTCTAGCATGTCATCCACTTCGCTGCGGATGCGCCCTCGATCCTGGGTGCCAATTTGTACAAAGCGGATGCGGCCAAAATCCATGTTGATTTGGTCCAACATCCGGTTCAAAAGCCCGATCTTGCAACTGCTGACAAGGGAGCCGCGTTGATAGTGGCACTCGTCGGGCGCACAGCCGCAAACCAGCACCCCGTCGAATCCCCTGTCCAGCGCCTGCAGCGCCATCTCCGGATCAATGCGTCCCGTGCAAGGGATGTGAATGATGTGCACGTTTTCAGGATAACTCTCTAAGAGCGTTACATCTGCATCCACTCGCAGCGACCAATCACAGATGAAAACGGCCATGCGGGGATCACCATTTGCCCCTGGAACGGTGATTTGTGCCCTGACTTCTTCGTTGCTGACTCCAGGCCTAGCGATCACACCCATCGGACATGCAGCCACACAAGTACCGCATCCCATGCAAGCGTTCGCATCAACTTCCGAGACCCGAAGCATTTCTCCATTGATTTCTTTTTGGACTAAATGCGGTGCCTGGTAAGGACAAGCCATCGCACATATGCCACATCCGGAACACCGTTCTTGATCCACCGAGACGGTTTCCAGCGGCGACTCGTAGCCGGCTTCTACAGCCAGTTGCTTGACCGCGCCGATGACACTGGAGATATGTATCTCCTGCGGACAGGCTGAATAGCACAGGTCACAAGCGGAACAGAGCCAGGTCGTCGGGCTCTCAAACGCTTCGCGACTCATATCCATCATCACCATACGCAGTAAGCGCCGCGGATTGAATCTAGGCTCGACTTTCTGTTGAATCATGCATTTGCTAACACATGTGCCGCACGCATAGCAATCCTCTATATGTTCGCCGCCGGGAATGGCACGAACCTGGTCAGCGAAGGTTTGAGGTTGAGAGCTTTGATCTGCCATTAAGGTTTCTCCTACCACCATCTAATCATGAAAAGAGACGTTGAGGACATTGTGCCCATCTTGTCGATCATGTTGATTCTGGCTCTCCCGCCCTGTACGCCACAGCGATCATTTCCGCCAATTCCGCTGCTTCTTCAATTTGCGGTGCTTCGCGCATGCGACGGGCTCTCTTCGCCATATAGGGCTTGAATTCCTCGATCTCCTCCATCAGTTCTTCCTTGGAGAGTGAATCCAGCACATCCTGCATCTCGTTGATCACTCTCGCGTACTTATCGCCTTCGGCCGCGCTGATCCACTCAACCCGAAACCGACCGGGGGTCATGCCTTTTTTCTCAAACTGCTTCAACAACCGCTCGGCTCTTCGCGCACCGACGCGTTGCCCGGTGATGTAGTGACAGTCCTGGGGATGGCAGCCGGAGAAGAGAACTGCTCCTGCTCCCAATCGGAAGGCCTCATAGATGAAGTCGGCATCCATACGCGCCGAACACATCACACGGAGACCGCGCTCGTTAGGCGAATACTCGAAGTGACTGACTCCGGCTAAGTCTGCGCCGCCGTAAGAGCACCAGTGACAGCGGAACGCCAGAATTTTTTCTTCTGGCTTATCAGCTAACAACGTCTGAAGTTGTGCCAGAATCTGAGCGTCCGTGAAGTGCAACTGGGTGATCGCGTTGTGGGGGCATTCCGCCACACAACCGCCACATCCGTGACACTTGGCGGTGACAATATCGGGCGCTTTGCCCTCTTCGTAGATGATGGCGCCGTAGGGGCAGGCCCGGGCGCAGATGCCACAGCGCTTTCCGTCGGCGCTGATGCAGCGATCTTCCCAAACCGCGGCTACGATCGGCTCAATTTCCCATTCGTCAGAGTGAACTACCCGTCCGGCTCGTGCAGCCGCGCCTGCTCCTTGAGCCACACTGGAGGGGATGTCCTTCGGCCCCTGGCAGGCGCCAGCCAAGAAGACGCCATCGGTAGGCGTATCCAGCGGGCGCAGCTTGGGGTGATACTCCATAAACCAACCACCGGGGCTCTGGGTGATGTTAAGCACGGAGCTAACGGTATCCACATCGGGCTGGGGGACTGCGGCCTGATTGAGCATCACCATGTCATACTCACGTTCGGTGACAAGGCCCAAATCCCTATCCTCGGCATGAACGAATAAGTTTTTCGTATCAGGATCCTCGGTGATCAGGCCTGGTCGGCCCTGGATGAAACGGATCCCTAACTTTCGCGCCCGATTGTAGAATTCCTCGTATCCTTTGGACGGCGTGCGGATGTCCATGTAATAGACACTCAGATCTATATCGGGATAGGCCTGCTTTAGCAGAACCGCGTTCTTGATAGCATACATGCAACAGAAGTTGGAACACGATGGATTGAATCGTTTGTCTCGTGATCCAACGCAGTTGATCATAGCGATGCTTTTCGGATTCTCCCTATCGGAGGGACGAATCAGATTGCCACCGGTGGGTCCCGCAGAGTTATTGAGGCGTTCCATCTCCATGGACGTGATCACATTGGAGAAACGGCCATAACCATACTCTGACATTGCAGAGGGGTCGAAATGGTTGAAACCTGTAGCCACGACGATGGCGCCAATGTCCTCCCAAACCAATTCATCATCCATGCCAAAGTCGATTGCGTCCAACTCGCCGCAGGCCTCGACACATTTATAGCATTCAATGCAAGAATCCATGTCGACGTTATAGACAAGAGGCACTGATTGGCTCATCGCCACGTCTATCGCTTTGCGTGGTGCTAAATTCAGTTCAAAATAGTTAGGGGTTTCGATAGGACAAACATCTGCACACTCGCCACAGCCGTTGCAGCGATCCGCGTAAACAAACCGCGACTTCTGGCGCAGTTGAACCTTGAAATTACCAACAAATCCTTCTACTCGCTCGACTTCTGTATATGTTCTTACATCTACTTTGGGGTGACGCGACGCGTCAACCATTTTGGGTGCGAGTATTCAAATACTACAGTCCATCGTGGGGAAGGTCTTGTTTAGCTGGGCCATTACCCCTCCAATGGTAGGCTCTTTCTCTACTAAGATTGTTTCGATACCTTGATCGGCCAGGTCTAAGGCGGCATTGATACCCGCTACACCGCCTCCAATGACCATCGCTTTCTTGGTAACGGGGACTTTGATCATATCAAGCGGGGTCAGGAACTTGGCCTTAGCAACGGCGGCCGCCGTCAAGCTCTTCGCTTTCTCCAGAGCCTCTTCGGGATGATGCCCATGGGCCCAGGTGCACTGCTCGCGGATGTTGGCCATTTCCATCAGGAAGGGGTTCAATCCGGCCTCTTTCACCACTGCCCGGAAGGTCGGCTCGTGCATGCGCACAGAACAGGCGGACACAACGACTCGATTTAGGTTATATTTCTTGATTTCTTCTTTAATGAGATTCTGACCGCTATCCGCGCATGCATACATTGTTTCGGTTGCCCGTACAACGTTAGGAAGCGTTGCTGCATACTCGGCTACAGCCTGTGGTTCGATAACCCCGGCAATATTGCTACCACAGTGACACACGAACACACCGGTGCGAACCTCTTCGTTTCCGTTGTCTTCTACCATAAATTGATCCTCCAGTAAAAATATCATGCCCACACATGCATGAGTGGTTGAAATTTCATCTACTAATTCAGATTTGTAATGTCAGGCGCGGGCGGGTGTCATCGGGAAAACCTTAACACGCAGTGACGCAACCGCGCTTAGTAATAGCAATGAAGGCTTTTTTAATCGATCTCAAAGCCTTCATTGTACGCTTATCATCTGAGCATTTCCTCAGTAGCGAGTTTGCGCCGGGAACGCTGCGCTCTCCGGTCGGGCGTGGTCTTCTCCAAGGCGTCTTTCGGGCACCATTTGACGCACTGTGGGCCGTCATCTTCTTCCTGGCACAGGTCGCAGATCTCGGCCAATTTGGTGCGGGGATTAATCGAAATGGCACCGAAATCACAAGCCTCAATACACCAGGCGCAGCCGTCGCAAAGCGAAGCATCTACTTTGATCACGCCAGTCTTCGGGTCTTGAGAAAGCGCGTCACGCGGACAAGCTATCGCACAAGGTGCATCTTCACACGTGCGGCAGGCCACCGTTGTTATTAGAATTTTATGTTCCCGAACCATGCGAATCCGGCTACGGAAGGTGTTGAATTCACCTGTTTTGGCTTGCGAGCAAACATACTCGCATATCTGGCAGCCTACGCATTTCTGGGGATCACAGGTTATATACTCGTATTTTGAAGTTGAGGGAAGAGGCATTATTTTCTCCTATACACCAATTTCTTCTGCAACGTCCTCCATCCCCAGTTCAATCAGCTTCTCTTTGGGGATTAAGCCGTCCTCGGTCCAGCCTTTGGCTTCGTAGTAGATGTCTTTGAGGTATTCCAATTCTTCATCGGTAACGAGGGATCCGGCCGAGGCCCCCTTTGTCATTTCTTCGTGTTGCCAGCGGTAGGGTAAGTGATCATTATCTCGCGTCCAACCCTCGCGAATGTTGAAGGCTTTTTTAATCGTATGGGCCCGCTCTCCGATCAAATCTACGTCATCGTAATCGAAGTCCCAGCCGGTCGTTGCGTTGATTAGTTTCGCAATCGCTGGCCAAGCTCCCGCTCGATCGGCCTTGCCAGTGAAGCAGCGGCGGATGAACTTGCACAGCGGCAGCGTATCATAAACCGCCGCGTATTCTTCTGTACCCTTGGCTAACGCGCCGCGGGTGTCATCAATACTGAAGCGGTCGACCTGGCCTTTGATGTCCGGGTCGTAGGCCGCCGTACGATTGTGACAGCCTCCACGCGTTCCCACGGATAGGCCGAGCGCAAACGTCTTGAGAGCACGGGCGTCGTACCCTGGTGTCTCCAAGCCCTTGATGTTCATGGCCCACTGGTAGGTCTCCGTGCCTCTTTCTTCATCCACCAAGGCGCTAGCACGTTTGGTGCCATCAGCGAGGAGATCGCCCATATAGCCATCGCGGTCGGCAATCATCTCAGTAAGCCTCACCATCGCCATGCCGTTACCAAAGTTGGCTTCAAAGCCTTCAGGATACCGCTCGCATTTGAAGTCTTCTTTTGTGAAGATACCGCGTTCGTAGCATTCCATAGCCCAGCTGATGGTCACGCCGGTACTCATGGTATCTGTTCCTAACTCATTGCAATTGGTGATGGCCTTAATCGCGGCCTCCATGTCATTGACACCACAGTTGGATGACAAGGCATAAAGCGACTCGTACTCGATATGGGACATCGCGTCTGCATAGGGGCCTTCCTTTACCCATCCGATCTGTTCGCAGGCGATGGGGCATTGAGCACAGGCAATGGTTTTGGCCTTGTAGTTCTCATGGAGATACTCACCGCTAACCAGTTCGGCGTCTTCGAATACACCTTCTTGGTAGTTTCTCGTTGGCAGCAACCCCAGTTTGTTCATGTTGAGCACGTTGGAGGTGGTGCCCAAGATGCGGTATTTCTGGGTATGGGGACCTTGAGCGGCCTGTAGAATATCGTAAGACAACTTGAGCAGCTCTTCGGGATCGGCCACCTCAACACCGTGGGTGCCACGCATGGAGACACCCTTCAGTTTCTTGGATCCCCATACCGCACCTTGGCCGGTACGACCTGCCTTTCGACCATCGTTGCTCACATTAGCGATACGTCCTAAGTTCTCTCCGGCTGGTCCAATACATGCTGTACGAACCTGGTCATCGCCAAACTCCTCGCGGATCGCGCTTTCCGTGTCCGAGGTGCCGAGACCAAGCAAGTGAGATGCATCTCTGAACTCGACCATATCATCATCAATAAAGACAGTGATCCAGTCCTCACTAGCCCCGTGAATCACGACGCCATCCCAACGGGCACGCTTGAACGAGGTAGTAAACCAACTGCCCGATAGGCTGTCGCCGATGAAGCCGGTCAACGGCGACTTAGACGCCATACCGTACTTCCCACCCACGGGCACGGGAGTACCGGCGAAAATACCATTCGCCATGCAAATCGGATTTCCCGGCGAAAGGGGGTCACACCCCGGCTCAATATTTTCCCAGCAGAGTCGGGTTGCCATTGAGACTCCGCCGATATATGTCTTGTACCATTTTTCGGGTTTTGATTCGATCCAAGACTTTCTTTCAGTTAGATCAATATGCAGAATTTTCCCACTGTAACCGTACATTCCTTAACCTCCTGCTGACATAGACATCAGAACAATCGTATCACCATCTTTAATGGTTTCATCTACCTGATGGGGCTGGATCATACGCCTTCCGTTTAAGTTGAGGATATTGGGAGGCTGCAACGTCTCACCGTCGGCCTGGATCACGTCCCCAATCATATCAGGGTAGCGCTGGGCCAACAGTCGGACAGCATCTCGGAAGGTCGCGTCCTGCTTAAAAATTAACATTATCATTTTCTCCCCCGCAATGAGCCGGGGGAGGCCAAACAACTCAACCTGAACGCGCATTTTTGTCTTGCTCATCTATCTTGCACGCACCTCCACAAACAAAAAACTCCAGCATTGGGTTAAAACACCCCATAACTGGTGCAGGCTATTACGTTAAATCTGGCATTGAGCCTAAGATTGGCTTTTGTCATTAATTCAATCGTATGCGAATTCGTACCAATAAAAAGATATTCTCTACCAATAAAGTTTATCATATCTTTGCAGTTTTTCAAAATCGGCCACCATAGCATCTCCGAAAGGTTCAGGAAAACACTTCCCGGTCATTTTCAGTATCTGTCAGCAGGCTCTACTTCCGTTGAAAAGGATCTATTGTGTTCGGATCAAAATGCACAACAAACCAATAAGGCCTACCGCCAATTCGATCTACCTTCGGCTAATAGAAGGGAGAGGATTTTCATCGTGCCGATTGTGTACATCAATTATACCAATTATGCCATCGGTATGTAGCGTATTATGTGTAAATTGAGTATCAGTCCCTAATATAGAGATAATTGTCATATGCTCTCTAACTTCCCCGCCCTTTTACTTTTCGTTTGGGGCGCGACGATTTCTCTCCAAGCGGGTTAGTATTTATTGGGCTAAAGAAGTATCCCTTTTATCAATGGAGAGATTTGATGTCAAAAGTTGCCGTAATTACCGATAGTACCGCTTATATACCTCAAGACTTGGTCGAGGAATACAACATTATCGTTCTTCCCCAAATCCTAATATGGAATGGCGACACGATGCAAGATGGTGTAGATATTCAGCCAACGGAATTTTATCAGCGCCTGGAACAGGCAGACGAAATCCCGACGACCTCACAGGTGACGATCAAAAGTTTTAAAGATGCCTTTGAGCGTTTAACAGCAGAAGGATACGACATTCTCAATATTCTGCTTTCAGACCAATTGTCTGGGACAATCGATTCTGCTGTGCAAGCGCGCGATTTTTGCCCCGATGCAACCGTCGAAATCGTCAACTCCGAAACAGTAGCCATGTCGCTGGGATTCATCGTCCTGGAGGCAGCCCGAGCGGCCGCCGGGGGAGCCACGCTAGAAGAATGTAAACAAATTGCCGAAGAAACCAAAGATCGCGTCGGAGTGGTCTTTGCCGTCGACACGTTGGAATTCTTGCATAAGGGTGGTCGTATCGGCGGGGCAACCCGGTTTCTAGGCACAGCTTTGAAGCTTAAACCCATTCTCGAGGTCACCGACGGTCGGGTCGAAGCGATCGAACGTGTGCGCACTTCCAAAAAGGCACACCACCGTCTCGTCGAGTTGCTCCAAGAGCGGACCCAAGAATACGAGGCCATTCAAGTGGCCTCGCTGCATGCCAACGTCATCGAAGACGCCGAAGCCTTGCTGGCCGATGCGCAAAAGCATGTCAACAACATCACCAAGACGGTTTTCTCCCAAGTCAGCCCTGTGGTTGGCACCCATGCCGGGCCGGGCACCGTCGGGCTCGCTTACTTGATTGAAAAATAACACCCCTAGAAATTTTTGCAAATCGAAACCGCGTTGCGCCATGTAGCGCGGTTTTTGCATTTTTGACGTGCTCCTAAAAGCATGTTACGCTTGAAGCAATCAAGCCACTCCCGGAAACGAATCCATGTCTCAGCATTTACCCGACCCATTTCTATCCCGAATGCACCGATTGCTCGGTGACGAGTATCCTGCTTTCCTGGCCAGTTACGATCAGCCATCAAGCGTCGGGCTGCGCGTTCACACGGGAAAACTCTCCCCGCAGCGATTCCAAGAGCTGGCGCCCTTCTCACTCAGCCCCATCCCAAGCGTTCCCGAAGGCTTTCTCCTGCCCGCTGAGGCCCGCCCAGGCAAGCATCCCTATCACACCGCCGGGCTCTACTATCTCCAGGATCCCGCTGCGATGACCGTTGTCGCTCTGATGGACCCGCAACCCGGCGAGCGGATTCTCGATTTGGCCGCTGCGCCCGGCGGCAAGGCCACCCATATCGCCGCGCGCATGCAGGGGGCGGGATTGCTGGTCGCCAACGACATTGACCCCCACCGGGCGAATGTGCTCGCCAAGAATCTGGAACGCTGGGGCGTTCGCAACGCCATCATCACCCGCGAGACACCCTCCCGGCTGGCCGACCATTTCGGCGCCAGTTTCGACCGCGTTCTCGTCGATGCGCCCTGCTCCGGAGAGGGGATGTTCCGCAAGAGCGCCTCGGTCCAAGATGCCTGGCGGCCACAGCTTGTCGAAGATTCCGCCCGCCAGCAGGATGCCATTCTGGCAGCCGCGGCGGCGTTGGTTCGCCCCGGCGGGATGCTCGTCTACGCCACCTGCACCTTTGCCCCCCAGGAAAACGAAGGGACGCTGGCTCGTTTTTTGAGCCAACAGGGCGATTTCAGCTTGCTTGACCCTCCTCCCGTGGCGGGATTCTCGCCCGGACACCCGGAATGGCTGACTCCCTCGCAGCGGGTGCCCCACTTGGAGCGGGCGATCCGCTTGTGGCCGGACAAATTCCCCGGCGAGGGCCATTTCATCGCCCTGATGCGACGGGACGGTGAACGCTCCCATCAACGCGGGCCAACTTCGATTGAGTCCGCACCGCTGACCCAGGATCAGCAATCCCTTGTTGATCAGTTTGTCGAATCAACCTTGCAGTGGCAGCCTCCCTCCGATCATCTGGCCTTGAAAGGCTCCTACCTCTACGCCATCCCCCCGGGATGTCCTGATCTGGGCAATTTGAACGTGCTCCGTTGGGGCTGGTGGCTGGGCGAGATGAAAAAAGGTCGCTTTGAACCCTCGCACGCCCTGGCAATGGGCTTGCGTGCCGACGATGTGAGCGAACGGCTGTCACTGTCGGTCGATGACCTCTCCACAGACGCCTATCTGCGCGGCCAGGTGGTGACGTCGCTGGGAGCGAAGGGCTGGGTGTTGGTCACCGTGGATGGATTCCCCCTCGGCTGGGGCAAACGCGTCCGCAGCCGCTTGAAACCGCATTTCCCCAATTGGCTGAGGCAATTCTAGCTTTGCGATTTAAAACAACAAAACCGCGTCATGTGACTGACGCGGTTCTTTGATTCTGGCGGAGAGGGTGGGATTCGAACCCACGGTAGCCGCAAGGGCTACAGCGGTTTTCGAGACCGCCCCAATCGTCCACTCTGGCACCTCTCCAGCGTGCAGGGTTGATTATACCAGGGGAGCATAAGCGGGTAAACGGTTGTTTCGTCCCGACGAACTTTGTACAATAGAGGGGAGAAGTGGAACGTTTCAGATGCTGCTTTTGGAGGCAAAAAAAAATGGAAGCTTGTATTGTGATCACAACCTGCGCCCGTCGCGAGGAGGCCGAACAGCTCGCTGCCCAAATCGTCGAAAATCGTTTGGCCGCCTGTGTGCAAATCAGCAAGATCAGCAGTTACTACACGTGGGAGGGGGAGGTGGCCCAAGAGGCCGAGTTCAAGCTGGCGATCAAAACGCGCTATTCGCTCTATGAAGAGCTTGAAGCGTGGATCTTGGAACATCACAGCTATGACGTTCCCGAAATCATCCTCGTCCCGGTGGAAACCGGCTCGGCGGAGTATCTCGATTGGATCGAGGCTGTCACAGCGTAGGGAAAAAGAAAAGGTAGAGCAGGTTTGTCTCCCCATCAGGGGAAAAACAACACTAAATTTGTCATCGCTGTGCGCGCCTTGGCATTGCGAACGTAGCGTCACCGAAAGTGTGCAAAGCAAGCGGAGTGTGGCGATCTCCCCTTACGGAGGAGATCGCTTCGTCGCAGAAAACGCTCCTCGCGATGACATCCACCCCATGATTTCACGTTGATCCTAAAACTAAAAATGTGAGAAATCTCAAGTGATTAAATTTCCACGGTGGTATCCGGCGCGGGGAAGGATACCGCCGAGATGCCCCGCTCGTTGAGCTTCTCCATCAGCGGGAGCGCGCCGCGCTCTTCCCCATGCACCAAGAAGATGTGTTTGAGCGTGTCTTTCGTCGCCTGGGCGTATTCCAGCAGCATCGTTTGGCCGCCGTGAGCGGACAGGCCGCCGATGGTAGCGACTTCGGCTCGGCGAGTGTAGCGCTTGCCAAAAATCTTGACATCTGTTTCCCGGTCGGCCAAGCGGCGGCCCAGGGTGTGGGGCGCCTGCCAGGAGACGATCAAAATCGTGTTGCGCGGGTTTTCGATGTTGTTCTTCAGGTGGTGCAGAATCCGTCCCGTTTCGGCCATGCCCGAGGCGGAGATGATCACTGCCGGGCCTTTGACGTGGTTGATCGCTTTTGATTCTTCCACCGAGCGAGTGTAGCTCAAATGCTCGAAATCGAGGGCGGCATGGTGGCGGTCTTCGTTGATGAACTGGCGCGTCTCTTCGTCGAAAACGTAGGGATGGGCGCGGAAGATCTGGGAGGCGTTGATCGCCAGGGGACTGTCAACAAAGACGGGGATTGGGGGTAGGTCGCCCGCGTCGACCATCTGGTGAAGGCAATAAACGATTTCCTGGGTACGACCAACGGCAAAGGCGGGAATGATCACTTTTCCGCCGCGAGCGACCGTTTTCGCAACCACATCGCGCAATTCTCGAAACGCCGTTTCGATGTCATCGTGTGGCTTGTCGCCGTAGGTGCATTCCATCAACAGGTAATCAGCATCGCTGGGCAGGACGGGATCGCGTAGCAGGGGCAAATCGCGCCGGCCTATATCCCCCGAAAACCATAAACGATAAGCGTTGCCTTTCTCCTCCACGTCCAGCACAACAGCAGCCGAGCCGAGAATATGCCCAGCGTCGACAAAGCGAGCTTCGATGGGCGGGATTGGCCGGAAGGGCTGATCGTAGGGAATGCTGGCAAAATGCTGAGCCACCCGGGCAGCATCTTCCTGGGTGTAAAGGGGATCGATCAGCGGTTCGCCGCGCCGTTTGCGCTTTTTATTGATATATTCCGCGTCCTTCTCGTGGATGTAGCCCGAATCCATCAGCATGATGTTGGCCAGGTGCGCCGTTGCGGTGGTGGCGTAGATATTGCCGCGATACCCTTTCTTGACCAGGTGAGGCAAATTGCCGCTGTGATCGATGTGGGCATGCGACAGAATGACGGCGTCAAGCTCTTCAGGATCAAAAGCAAAATGACGGTTGCGTTCGTAACTCTCTTTGCGCCGCCCTTGGAAGAGTCCACATTCGAGCAAAAGCTTCTTACCGTCCAGTTCGAGCAAGTGCTGGGAACCGGTTACCGTTTGCGCTGCTCCATGAAAGTGTATCTTCATGCTTGCCTCTGTGTTTCGATGCTAGTGGGAATTTGTCAATTGCTTGAGAATGGCATCCCCAAAATGCTCCAAGCGCCAGGGAACCGCATCGAGCACCTCGGCGAGTTCGTCCTGGGTCGTGGGATGCTCTCTGGCCAGGTCATAGATAATATCTTTGGGCAGGATCACATCCGATTTGACGCCCATCTTGCGGCCGCGGCGTTTGCGCCAGTTGAGCAGACGGTCGACGCGGTCGAGATAGGCTCGACTGGGACGTGGTCGGCTGGGAGGATAGATCGGCTCTGCCGTTTTTCCCCGTTGGATCGCGGCGAGAAGCTCATCACCGATCCAGTTGTCTTGGCGTTTGGATACGCCGCGGATGCGGGTCAACTCCTGATGGCTGCGTGGTTGCCGCTGTGCGAGCGAGATCAACGCCCGGTTGCTGATCACCTTGAAAACCGGCCGATCGAGTTGGCGCGCTTTCCGGGCCCGGAACTGGCTCAACTCTTTCAAAATGGCGGCCTCCTGTGGCCGGAGATCGTAGGCTCCCTTGACCTGCCAGGGGTCGGCGGGATCGAATTCATGCTCCGAGGCGTCCACCTGGCAACCCAAGCGAAAATCTTCCAGGGCGAGTTGCCAAAGGCCTTTTTGTTGCAGCTCTGCCTTGATGCGGTTGCGCAGGTCGATCAGGTAATGGGTATCCAGTTGGGCGTAGGCTAGCATCTCATCTGGCAGGGGGCGCTGGCCCCAATTGGCGCGCTGGTACTTTTTCTCCAGCTCAACACCAAACTGTTCCTCGAGAATGTTGCCCAGCCCGACTCGCTTCCAGCCGAGAATCCGGGCGGCGACCATCGTGTCGAAAAGATTGGTCAGCGAGAAGTCAAAATCACGCTGCAGCATGATCAGGTCATACTCAGCGGCGTGAAAGACCTTTTCAATCGCAGGGGCGCTGAAAATAACGCCCAACGGGGCGATTCCCTCTTTGCCCAAAGCGAGGGGGTCGACAAGAAAATCTTTTTCCGTCGTAGAGAATTGGATCAGGCAAACTTGTTCCTGGTAAGCGTAGAGGCCGTTGGCTTCCATGTCCACGGCGATGATGGCCTCGCGCGATAATTCATCGGCCAAGCGGCGTAATGCCGGCGGATTGGCGATGAAGATAGGTTTAGGTAAATGATTGAGTGTCATAGCGCAATTATAGCAGTTTTCTCCCCCTCCAGAGATGAGGCTCGAAACAAACGCTATTTGAGCCATTTTTCCAGCACAATGGCGTCGGATTTGTCTTTGTAATAATCCGGCCAGATGCCCACGCGTTGATAGCCAAAATGGTGATACAAGTTCAGCGCAGGCGTGTTGTCCTCCCGCACGCTCAAACGGACGCGTTTCAGCTCCAACCGATCTTCACACGCCCGCAAGAGCGCACTGGCAATTCCCCGGCGGCGGTACTCCGGCAGCACACCCAACGTTGCGATCCAGGCGATCTCTTCCAAACCGCGCGGATCCCCGGCGATGAAGCCAACCATCCGCTCGTCGATCACGGCCTTCAACCTGACAACCCCACCAATGGACAGTACACTGATCAGATCGATCAGCGGCCAGGCATCGTCGCCAAAACAAGCCTTCTCCAGGTGGCGCAGTTCGTTTAAATCGCGCCAGGTAGCCCGCACGATCTTGAACGAGCTACCTGGGTTGGCTTGAGATTCAAATGCCATCTTCTACAATTTCTTCTCGTAGAACCGGTAGGTCTTATACACCTTGGCACCCATCAACTCGATGCCGCGGTTCATCATATCGTTGTTTTCCAAAATCCAGCTCATCTCGGCAAATTCGATGCCCTTCCTCAAAGCCTCGACGGCAGTGTAATAATAGAAAAGAGCGTCGATGCCCCGACCGCGGTATTCGGGCAGCACACCAAGCGTAAAGACGCGCACCCAGTTGGTGCGGCGGCGCACCTTCCACTGCCAGGCAAACTTGATCTTGCTCCACAGTTCGGGCTCATCGGGATGGGGATAAGCGGCGTGGAGCGGCTGATTCAAATCCCACAGCGTCAGGCTGAACCCGACCGGTTGGTCATCGATTTCAGCCACGAGCACCAGGTCCGGGTCGAGAAGAGGGCGAAGCTCTTTGCCCAGCTTGTCGATTTCGGCATCGGTCAGGGGGACAAAGCCCCAATTCTTGGCCCAGCAGGTGTTGTATAGCTGCTTGACCATCTCAAGTTCGGTGTCGAAATCGCGCATCCGCATCGTGCGGATGTTGATCTTGCCCCGTTTTTCCACCTTCTTGACCACCCGGACCAGCTTCTCAGGGAATTTTTTTCCGCTCTCGAAGATGTCCGTACGAACAGCCCAGGCCCATAAATCCATCGCCTTTTCGAACTTGGCGTCCTCAATAAAATCAATATAACGGGGCGGATTGTAGGTCATGAAAATGCGCGGCAGATCATCAAAGCCGTCCACGAGCAGGCCGCATTCTTCGTTGGTCGAGAATTGGGCCGGGCCGCGGATGGCCTCGTGGCCGCGGTCGCGGACCCACGTTTCGGCCCTATCCAGCAGGTTCTGAGCCGCTTCGGGGTCGTCAAGCACCTCGAAGAAGCCAAAAAAGCCGATGTTCTCGCCCTGAAATTCGTTGTGGCGGTGATTGGTGAAAGCGGCAATTCTGCCGACGACTTCCTCGCCGCGCCGGGCCAGGAAAAACGCCACCTCGGCGTGCTCGTAAAAGGGGTGGTGATCGCGATCCATCAGTGCCAATTGCTCTGAAAAGAAGGGCGGCACCCAATAGGGATCATCTTCGTAGACGCGCCAGGGCAGGCGCATAAAGGCTCGTTGATCTACTTCACTCTGGACGGATTCAATACGTAAGGGTTCCATAAACGGTCTCTTTATCCTGCTGATTTGATGCTGCTCTTGTCGGCGATTGGCCGATTTCCATTATACAACAAACCATTCCTAAAATACTTCTCGTGGTATCATTTTGCCCATGGACATTGCCTTCCATCTTCCCGGCGGCATCCCGGTGTATACCTTTTCCCTGCTGATTGCCTTGGGAGCCGTCTTGGGGCTGTCGTGGTCTCTGATCTTGGCCTCTGAGGAGCACCGCCAGGCCGTTTTTCAGCTCGGGCTGTGGGCCTTGTTGGGCGCCGGGACCGCCGGGCGAGCGGCTTACGTAGCCATCCATTGGCCATACTTTCAACTTCACCCGGACGAGATCGCTCAAGTTTGGCTCGGCGGCATCTTCGGGGCCGGGGCTCTCGCTGGCGGGATTGGTGCCTATCTCGTCGCCGCGGCGCTGATGGGGGAGAATCTCGGCGCCCGTGCCGACGATTTGCTACCTCTGCTCACCGCCGTAGCCGCCAGCACCTGGCTGGGCTACTGGGTCAACGGATGTGCCTACGGGCCGGTCACAGATGCCTGGTGGGGAATCCCGGTCCGGGACGTCTGGGGGGATGTCGCTTCCCGGTGGCCGCTTCAGCCCGTGAGCGCCTTGTTGACCTTGCTGCTTTTCTGGGAAGTCGACCGTGGCCGTGCCCGGGGCCGGATTCGTGCTCCGGGGCTGGCTGCCAGCTTGGAGGGAGTCGGCTTGTCCCTGTTGGGGACTCTCGTCGCCTCGCTCCGGGTTGATCCCGTTCCCCAATGGCGGGGATTCGGCTTGGATGGCTGGTGCTCGCTGGGGGTTCTCGTTTTCTCCTTTGTTATAACCATCGTAATTGTTTCTGGTTACGGCTATCCCACCAAAAATCAAAACGGAGAGTCGCATGACTGAATATTATCTCGATTTGACCATCGATACCGAAGATGTCCGCCAAAAACTAATCGCCTTCATCCAAGAGCAGAGCGCCGAGGCCGGGTTCAAGCGCGCTGTGATCGGCGTCTCCGGCGGGGTCGATTCAGCCCTGAGCTGTTTCCTCGCCGCCGAAGCGCTCGGCCCCGAGAACGTGCTCGCCGTGCGGATGCCTTACAAAACATCCTCCCCCGAATCATTGGAACATGCCCTTCTTGTTATCGAGAAAACCGGCGTCGAGTCGCTGACCGTGCCGATCTCGGGCATGGTCGACGCGCTGATCGAACAATTCCCCAACATGGACGCCATCCGCAGGGGCAACGTGATGGCACGGGCCCGGATGATCGTGTTGTACGACCAATCGGCCGCTTTCGATGGGCTGGTGGTCGGCACCGGCAACAAGACCGAAGCGCTGCTCGGCTATACGACGCTCTACGGTGACTCGGCCTGCGCTTACAACCCGATCGGCGATTTGTATAAAGCCCAGGTGCGCCAATTGGCCCGTGCTGTAGGGGTTCCCGAGGAGATTATCGAGAAGCCGCCCTCCGCCGATTTATGGCCCGGCCAAACCGACGAAGACGAACTTGGCTTCACCTACGAAGCTGCCGACCACATGCTCTACCTGCTCGTCGAGAGGGAATGGTCGCCCGAAGAATGCGTCCAGGCCGGTTTCCCCAAAGATTTTGTCCACGAAGTGATTGATCGAGCCAAGCAGAACGCCTTCAAATTCTCGCTGCCGCTGATCGCCAAGCTGACCGATCATACGATTGGTATCGATTCCATCAAGTTATGGTAATTGCTTATGAGCGTTCCCTTTCGCCGCGCCACCACCGTTTTGCCCTGTCTGAGTGAGGCTTCTATTCGCCTGGATGGGCAACCGCATTATGGTTTAGGCCTTGATTTGGCAAGGTTCAGACTGATCCTCTTTTCGTGAAATAACCGTCCAGGAAGTGCGTTGCTCGGAGCAACGCACTTCCTGATTACTTTGCTTACACCGCATTTGCAATAATCAAAATTTTGAATGTGAAACGCGAGCAAAACGCCGGTTTGCTGTGCGGCCTTTTGGGCAGTGCCGGATACGCCGGTTTCGACTTGTGTGGTAAGTAATTTCAATAAGGTATCAATAGGGTATGAATAAGGTATGAATAGGGTATCAATAGGGTATAAGCGAAGGAACAGCGCACGCATACCGAAGGGAACTCTATGCAAGAGCGAAAAAGAACACCGTCCTTGAAGCGTTGAGCCAGCAATTCTCATGATGGATGTCATTGCTTCGCTTTGTGCACCTTTGGTGTGACGCGCCGTTGGCGTTGCAAGCTCTGGATGCTTTTTTCAGGGCGAAGCAATCTTTTCCAAACACCCGGGGGGACTGCTTCGTCGCAGAAAACGAGTTCCTTCGCTGATGCTCAGGACAAGCGCAGTGACATATTGAAAATTGCTGCCGCATTTGACGGCTTATTGACGTATACCATGACGTCACGTTAAATCAAAGCAGAGGTGCGATGATGAGCATGATTGGAAAGAAATATAGAACCCAAATCTTGTTTGAGCCGGAGCAGCATGAGGCCCTCAAAGAGATTGCCGAGGAGCAAGGTCGCAGCGTTTCCGACGTCGTCCGCGAGGCGGTGCAAACCTACATTGTAGAACGCTCCGAAGACGAACAACGCCAGGAGCAATTGAGCGCGCTTGCCAAAATCAGACAGCATCACCAAGACATGCTCGCCCGTCGAGATGGCAAGCCCATCTCTGCGGATATAAACAAATGGCTAGAACAAGTGCGGGAAGAACGCGGGGGCGAACTCATCGATGGGGTCAGCGATGATTGTGATTGATGCCAGCCTGGCCATGCGGGCGATTTGGCCGATTGCGCCTGATAGCCAGGCTGCTCTGGACAAGCTTGAGCGTTGGCATCAGCAAAAAGTCCCGATCATCGCGCCGGATTTGTGGCTGTCCGAAGTGATGTTCGTGATTCGCCAGGGGGTGTATCGACATGTGATTACCGAACAAGAAACGCGCCAGGCTGTCGAAGACGTTTTCGCCCTGGGGGTCAAGATTATCCCCTCTGAGGAGCAGATTTGCCACGACGCTTTGACCTGGGCAGAACGTCTTGGGCACTCAAAGATTTATGATGGCTTTTACCTCGCCCTGGCGGCTGCCAAAAGGGCGCCGTTGTGGACGGCGGACAAACGCTTGGCCCATGGAGCCCATCAAGTTGGCATTTCTTGGGTCCATTGTTTGGAACTCTGACCCATTTACTTCTCCAGAACCACGCCCGCGCGACCCGGCAGCGTGCAGGGATCATCCAGCCGATTCATCCCCTCAAGCCCGATAGAGAAGAGCACCTTTTCACATCCGGTCGGATTCTTGAAGGATACTGGCTTCTTCCCGAAATTGATCACAACCTCAAGCGTTTCTCCTGAGCTGCTGCGTTGATAGACGAGCAGGTCTTGATCGATTCCTTCATCGGTGAGCAATGCTGTTTCGCCGCGGCGAAGAGCGTCATGCTCGCGCCGCAGGGACAGCAGTTGCTTGTAGGTGTGTAACAGCGAATCGTCGTCGCTGCGCTGCTCCTGCACGTTGACACGAGGATAATTTTCATGGATGGGCAGCCAGGGCTCGGCGTCGGGGGAGCAGAATCCTGCATTGGAGTCGTCGCTCCACTGCATCGGGGTGCGGCAGCCGTCCCGGTTGACGTAGATGTCCAGCCAATCGAGCAAGAACGAAGGCGCCCATTCATAGCGGTGAGCAACAGGATCTTTGGCATCCTTGAGGGGGATGTCCACTTCCTCCATGCCGATTTCTTCTCCGTAGTAGGTCACCGGCGTGCCCCGGACAGTGTACTGGAACAAAGCAAGCAGCTTGGCAATTTGCTCGTTTGCGCCGACCTTGGAGATGACCCGCTTGCTGTCGTGGTTGCCATAGACCCAGACGCCTTGGGATGGAGGCGGAAACTGCTGCTCATGCCGCCGGATGGCCTGGCGGAAGAAGTCGGCGTCCACTTCCAAATCGATCAAATCCCAAAAGAAGATACTGTTCAAGCCGTCGTCGTTCTCACCGAGATACTTCGGCAGTTCATCGTCGGGGCCGAAGACCTCGCCGATGAGCACTTTTGGTGGCGAGTAAGAATCGGCAATGGTGCGCAGTTCTTTCGCCAGTTCGATCGTCTCTGGCTGGTTGAGGCTGTATCCCCACCTTTGAAAGAAAGCGGCTTCATCATTGTAGGGCAGATAGTGAATCGAAAAAGGGTTATCGCGGAACTTTTCATCCTGGTACATGGCGTGAAAAATGTCCAGGCGGTAACCGTCGATACCCCGATCGAGCCAGTAGCGAAAGATGTCCAACATGGCCTGCTTGGTTGCCGGGTTGCGCAGATTCAAGTCCGGCTGGAAGGGCAGGAAAGTGGCGTAATACCACTGCTCGGTGGTCTCATCGTAATGCCAAGCAGAACCGCCGGTCATCGATTTCCAATTTGTTGGAGGACGGTCGCCGCGTCCGTCTCGCCAGATGTACCAATCTCGCTTGGGATTATCCCGGCTGTTGCGTGATTCTTGAAACCAGGGATGCTCCACCGAGGTGTGGTTCATGACCAGGTCGAAGAGGACGCGCATGCCCCGGGCATGAATCTCGTCGATGAGGGTTTGAACATCATCGTCGTCGCCGTAATCAGGATCGACGCGGCGGTAATCGCGGATGTCATAGCCCCAATCCTGCTGCGGGCTGCAGAAGAAGGGCGAAATCCAGATCGTCTCGAAGCCGAGCTCTTGGATGTAATCCAGCTTCGAGATGATTCCTTTCAGGTCGCCGATTCCGTCACCGTTGGAGTCTTTGAAGGAGCGCGGGTAAATTTGGTAGATGGTCGTTTCTTTCCACCAAGATTTTTCTAAAGCCATGTGCTGATTCCTCTCAACGTTTATTGCCGGTGAATTCTGATTGAATTTCTACCACTAAGACACAGAGATCACCAAGGAACTCTTTGTGAACATGCCAAGGGCACGCATGCGAAGCACGCAGAGCGAGCGAAAGAAAAAGCTTGGTGCACTCTGAGCCTTTGTGGTGAAAAGATTTCGATGGCAAAAACTCATTTATGGAGTTGCTCCCACTCGGCGATCAGAGCATGTAGTTCGTTCTGAATTTCGACATAATCGTCACCGAGTAGCTGCACCTTTTCGGTATCGTCGGGCGGGTCGGCCAGGATTCGGCTGATCTCCGCAGCGCGGGTCTCCAATTCGGCGACGCGGGCTTCGATCTCCTGGATGCGGGCTTTGCAGCGGCGCTGCCGGGCTTTGGCGCGGTTCTTGGCCGCGCGCCTTTTTTGGTAGGCGATCTGCTCCGGGTCTCGGCTATCCTCTGCGAGTGAGTCTGAGTCCTCGGTTTGTTTCTGCTCCTCCCGGTAACGGCTGTAGCCTCCCTTGAAGACTTGCAGGCTGGCTTCTTCCTGATCGATCTCCCAGATTTGAGTCCCAAGGGCATCAATCAAATAACGGTCGTGCGAGACCAGGATGATGGTGCCCTCGTAAGCGGCCAGGACCGATTGGAGCGTCTCCTGGGAGGGGATATCGAGGTGATTGGTCGGCTCGTCGAGCAGCAACAGGTTGGCCTTGCTGAGGGCCAGCTTGGCCAGTGCCAGGCGGCCGCGCTCCCCGCCGGAGAGAACGGCGACCTTTTTGAAAACATCGTCCTGGGTGAAGAGATATTGGGCCAGGTAGTGGCGCACCTGGGCGTCAAGCATGTTGGGGGCGACGGTTTGAATCTCCTCGATGAGCGTGTTGGCCGGGTTGAGGTCTTCGTGCGCCTGGGCAAAATAGCCGATTTTCAGGCTGGTGCCAAGATCGACCTCGCCGCTGAGGGGCGGAATTTGGCCCAAGATGGTCTTCAGGAAGGTGGTTTTCCCCGCCCCGTTTGGCCCGATCAGGGCTGCACATTCCAAGCGGCGCAAGATGATATCGGGTGCGTCGAAGAGAGGCGTGCCCGGATAGCCAACTTCGAGATTGTAAGTGCGCAAGACCAAGTTGCCGGAGCGTCTGCTGGGTTTGAGTTTCAAGTTGATCTCCGGCGGGCGCTGCAAGGGATTGCGCAGCGCCTTGATGCGGCTGTGGGCTTCCTCCACGCTCATCATGCTGGTGGTCGTTTCGACCTCTTCGCGGACCTCATGCCAAGCCTTGCCGCGAATGGCGTCGATCCCGATTTGTTCGATAGCCTGGATTTTGCGGCTGAGGCGTTTCAATCGTCCCTTGGCCTGGCTGACATTTTGCCCGGCGATGTTGCGTTTGACGTAATCGAGGTCGTTAAAGAGACGGTTTTTCTCCGCCTCGAAGGTCTTGGCACGCCGCTCCCAGCGCTCCTGGCGCTGTTGCAAGTAGTGCGTGTAATTGCCCCGGTAAGCCTCGAACCCGGAGAGGGCCATCTCCCAGATATTGTTGCAAACCTTGTCGATGAAATAGCGGTCGTGCGAAACGATCAGGACAGCGCCATCCCAGTCTTTGAGATAATTTTCGAGCCATTCGATCGCCTCGATGTCGAGGTGATTGGTCGGCTCGTCGAGCACCAGCAAGGTAGGCTCCTCGAGCAGCAGCCGTGCCAACAAGGCGCGGGTGCGCTGCCCGCCGGAGAGATGCGCCAGGGGCATCTCGTAGTCATCTTGATCGAATCCTAATCCGGCAAGGACCTGCTTGACCTTGGCCTCGTACGAATAGCCACCCCCACGCTCGAAGCGTTCTTGCAGCGCACCGTAGCGTTCCATCAAGTCGTCGGCGTCTTCGGGGTGGACGCTCATCTGCTCTTCGAGGTGAGAGAGTTCTCGCTCGATGGTACGCAGGTCGGCAAAGGGAAACAAGCTTTCTTCCCAGAGGGTAAGATCGGATTCGAAGACCGACTCCTGGGGCAGGTAGCCGATGGTCAGGCCGCGGGCGCGGTGGACGCTGCCCAGGGAGGGTTCTTCCTCCCCAGCGATGATGCGCAACAGCGTAGTCTTGCCGATTCCGTTGGCACCGACCAGGGCGATGCGCGCCCCGTGAGGGATGCTCAGGGTCAGTCCGGCGAAAATATCGATATGGCCGTAGGATTTAGCCAGGTTTTGAGTGGTGATCAACGACATAGGTGTTCAGGTGTTAGGTGTTAGGTGTCAGGTATCGGGTGTCGGGTATCAGGTGTCAGGTGCCAGGTGTCAGGTTTGTGGCGGCTCCATGGCCTGATTTCCGCTGATGAGATGAACGTGTAGCTGGGGAACTTCTTGGTAAGCTCCAGCGTTAAGAATAAGTTGATAGCCCTTGTGAGTCAGATGCAACGATTCAGCCAGCGCTTGACCGGTTTTGATGATTTCGAGCAACAAACCGCCATCAGACGCTTGCAACGCGGCATGGCCGCGGATAGCCTTCTTGGGCACCAGCAGAACGTGAACGGGATAGCTCGGTCGCGGGTGCCTAAAAGCAAGCAGCGTTTCGCTCTCGTATAACCGCTTGACAGGCAGGAGAAAGCTGCAACGAGCGAAAAACCACCCAATCAGCGGTTCAGCCAGAGCAGAGCGGCCCAATTGTAGCAAAAATTGCTTCAGCATGACTTTAATCGCTTTCCTCAAAAGGGCTTTTTGTCCAGATCAACTAATTTTACCCCACTTCGCCTACCATGTTATAATCACACGGTTGTAATATAATAGTTAAGCAGCTTTGACATCAAAAAACAGCTTTTGACAAAAGCTCTGTTTCTGAACGATACCAGCTACTTGAGTGTAAAACTTTATGAAGACACAATCAATTAACCTACAAAAAGGTCTCAAAATCGGCCTGTTGACCCTTGTCGTCATCGCCACGCTTGTCACGGCAGGGTTCACCTTTGTGGCGGTGCGTAATTTCGTCGCCCGGTGGCAGATTACTTCCTTGCCGGGGATGGCGATCACCGACCCCACGCCTTCGCCGGAGCCCGAAGAGGGCGTGCCCACCTCGGAAGAGGAAACCTCCGATGGCGGGGAACAATCCACCGCGCCTACCGGCCCACAGCCCGATCCCTGGGATGGGGCCAGCCGGGTCAACGTGCTCGTCATGGGGCTCGACTTAAATGATTGGCGCGGGAATGACGGTCCGCCCCGCACCGATACCATGATTCTGCTGACCATCGACCCGATCACCAAAACGGCGGGGATGCTCTCGATTCCCCGCGACCTGTGGGTCAACATCCCCGGGCACGGGCATGGGCGCATCAACACCGCCTATCAGATCGGGGAAGCCTTCAAATTGCCCGGCGGTGGCCCTGCATTAGCGTCCCAAACGGTAGAAAATCTATTGGGCGTTCCAGTGAATTACTATGCCCAAATCGATTTCGATGCCTTCGTCTTTTTCGTTGACGAAATCCTTGAAGGCGTTAAAATCGACGTCCCCCAACCGACTATGATCGACATCTATGATGATGACCGGGGCAAGTTCAAACTCAAACCCGGCGTACAAACCTTGCCCGGCGATTACGCCCTCGCCTATGTGCGCACCCGGACAACAGAAGGCGCCGACTTTGACCGCTCCAGACGCCAACAACAGGTTATTTTGGCCATCCGCCAGCGCATCTTGAAGTTCGACATCTTGCCCACGATGGTGCAAAAAGGGCCGCAACTTTATCAGCAGCTCTCCAACAGCATCAACACCAATTTGACCCTGGAGGAAATCATCCAGCTCGCCTGGTTGGCCCAGGAAGTGCCCGAAGAAAACATCTATACAGGTGTGATCGGTACGGAGCAGGTTTTGCTGGAAAAATCGTCCGAAAACGACGACATCCTCAAACCGATTCCGGATAAAATCCGCACCCTGCGGGACGAAGTCTTTGCTCCCGAGGAAATTGTGGGGCCGATGGCTTACCCTGACAAGGAACTCGTCGATTTGATGGCCGAAGAAAACGCCAACATCGTCTTGTTGAACGGCGCGGCCGTTACCGGTTTGGCCAGCCGGACACAAGAGTATTTTCAATCGTTGGGTGCCAACATTGTCCGCACCAACAACGCTGAGGGCACCTATACCTACACAGAAATCTACGATTACACCGGCAATCCGTATACCATGAAATATTTCGTCGATCTGATGAATATCGGCCGATACCAGGTTCATAGCTCCTATGAACCGGATCGCGAATCCGATGTCACCATCATCCTGGGAAGCGATTGGGCTTCCAACAACCCGATGCCCTAGGCACCATGTCATCCCAATGGAGGCAGAGGGCGTCCATTGGGATTTTCTTTTTAACCTATGCAAGAGACTCCCGGACCGCGACGCCAACCCAAGTTACCCGTCCCATGGCTGTTCTGGGCGCTTGTAGGCGCGTTTCTGATCACCCTGGTGGCCTCAAGCTGGGTGATCTACTCGGTATTGCGGACCCCTCCACCGGAACCTCTGCCCGGGCAGACACCACAAGCCCAGGCATTCAAACCCCCCAATCTGAACACGCCGTTGCAGTCGAAAAACAGCCCTGATCCGCATCCATGGGATGGAAAAAGCCGGATCAACATTCTTCTCTTGGGCATTGATGACCGCCCCTGGATGACCGATTACGGCCCCCCGCGAACCGACACAATTATTTTGGCGACGATCGATCCCGAGAATAAAACCTTGGGGATGTTGGCCTTGCCGCGAGATCTGTGGGTCGATGTACCCGGCTACGGGCGCTACAAAATCAACCAAGCCTATTTCTTGGGTGAATCGTATGACCATCCCACCGGGGGGGCAGGTTTGTCCCTGGAGACAACCGAAAAGTTGCTCGGTGTCGAGATCCCCTACTACATTCAGATCAACTTCAACGCCTTTGTCCATCTGGTCAACAAAGTTGGGGGAGTCAAAATCGATGTCCCTGAGAAGGTGATGCTCGATTTTGGCGAAGGGAATGTCAAATGGGTCTATCCTGGCGTCCAAACCATGGCTGGGGACATTGCCCTCGCCTATGTGCGCTCTCGCAGCACGCCGGGCGGCGATTTCGACCGGATGGAACGGCAACAATTGTTCTTGCGGGCGTTACAACAGCGCGTTACCGAGTTTCATCTCCTCCCCACCCTGATCAGCCAAGCTCCATCTATCTACCAGGAAGTCGTCGAGGGGGTCAGCACCAACCTGACCCTGGGACAAATCATCAAGTTGGCCCGATTAAGCAACGAGATTCCCCAGACGAACATGCAAAACATCACCGTCACGGAAGACCATGTCCGCCCGGACATGAACGCCCAGGGGGAATATATCCTTTATCCCCTTCCGGAGGAAATCGACAAGCTGGTCAAGGCAATCTTCTCATTGGAACCCTCACCCATCCAACCGTCAGCCACGCCTGTCCCCGTGACACCAACATCCACGTCGGAACAGGAACCACCAACCCCCACACCCGAGCCGAAAGAACAAGAAGACATCGTCGTCGCGGTCGAAAACGGCACCCTGGTCACCGGACTGGCGGAGGCCACCGCCGAGTATCTCCAAGTCAATCTCGGCGTGCAAACCACAATCGGCAACGCCGAACGAATCTACGAAAAAACCACGATCATCGATTATATCGGCGATGCCGAAACCATTGCCGCCCTCAGCGAGTTGCTCAACGTCCCGGAGAGCAAAATCTACAGCCGCTACGACCCGGAAAGCGAGTGTGGTATTCTTGTCATTCTGGGCACAGACTGGGCGCTGGATAATCCTCTTCCCTAACAAGTCGGATACAAATCTATGGAAGCCCTTTCCGGCTCTGTCGAACGAATCACGTACTACAACGACGAAAACGGCTACAGCGTCGTCCGTCTCAGGCCGGAATCGAAACGCGGCTTGCCGGGCCTCAACCGGGAGGGTTTGATCACCATCGTGGGCAATTTACCCGAGCTCTCGCCGGGTGAGCATCTCCGTCTGGAGGGCCGCTGGGTGAAACACCCCCAGCATGGCCTTCAGTTCAACGTCGAAACCTGCCGCCAAACTCTGCCCGCCACCGTCGCCGGGATTCGCCGCTATCTCGGCTCCGGTTTGATCCGGGGCATCGGTTCGCGCCTGGCCGAACGCATCGTCGACTATTTTGGCGCCGACACACTCGCGATCATCGAGGAATCGCCCGAGCGGCTCCGCGAGGTGCCCGACATCGGCCCCAAACGTAGCGAAAAAATTGTCACCGCCTGGCAGGAGCAAAAGCAAGTCAAAGAGATCATGCTTTTTCTGCATAGCCGCGGCGTCAGTACCAACTTGGCTGTCAAAATCTACAAGACCTACGGCGATGCCGCTCTGGAGACCGTCCAACAAAATCCGTACCAGTTAGCCCAAGATATTTACGGCGTCGGCTTCAAAACCGCCGACCAGATCGCCCGGAGCCTGGGCCTGCCTTTCGACCATCCCTCCCGCATCGAAGCAGGCGTGGAGTACGCCCTCGACGAGATGATCAACGACGGGCACGTCTTCTCCCCAGAGGGGATTCTGATCGACCGGGCGGCAGAACTTCTCGGCGTGGATAAGAGCTTGATTCCGCCCGCCCTGGAGCGACTGCGCCAAGAGGACCGCATCCACACCGAGGAGGTTCCCGATCCCATTGCACGGAGGGACGAATCGCCCTCGCAGAGGGTCGCCGAACCCGAAGCCGTCTACCGGCTCCCGGCCATCTACCTGACGCCCTTCTACTTCGGCGAGATCGGCGTCGCCCGGCGCCTGCGCCGGTTAGCGGAATCATCTCTCCCCTGCGACGACGTGAATCTCCCTCTTCCGGACCAGGCTCTCTCCAAGCAACAGCAACGGGCCATCCGCAACGCCCTGACTCATCCCGTCAGCGTGCTCACCGGCGGGCCGGGCACGGGCAAGACCACCTGCCTGAAATCCCTGATCACCAGCCTGGAGCAGCTTTCGATCGGCTACGCCCTGGCCTCCCCAACGGGACGGGCAGCCAAGCGGCTCTCGGAGGCGACGGGGCGGCCTGCAAGCACGATTCACCGTCTGTTGGGCTACTCCCCCGTCGAGGGGTTCAAGCACCACAGCGAGAACCCGCTGCCAATCAATTTTTTAATCGTCGATGAAGCGTCGATGCTCGACATGATTCTGGCCAACAACCTGCTCAAGGCGCTGCGGGCCGAGGCCCACATTTTGCTGGTCGGCGACGTCGACCAGCTCCCCTCTGTCGGCGCCGGAGACGTGCTCCGGGACGTGATCGCCAGCGGGATCGCCCCGGTGACGCGCCTGACGAAGATATTCCGCCAGGCGGCCGGTTCGGAGATCATCACCAATGCCCACCGCGTCAACCAGGGCAAAATGCCCGTTTTTCCCGCGGCCAGCAACGAGGGAGAGAGCGTCTCCGGCGACTTTTTTCTCTTCCCCGCCGAGGACGCCAGCGGAGCCGCCGAATGGATCGAAGATGTCGTTTGCCAGCGGATCCCCAAGACCTTCGGTTTCGACCCCCTGACCCAAATTCAGGTCTTGGCGCCGATGTACCGCGGCCCCGCCGGCGTGACGGGGCTGAACGAACGGCTCCAAGCGACGATCAATCCGCCCCAGGCAAACAAGCCGGAGAAGAAGCTCTTCGGCCAGGTCTACCGCCCCGGCGACAAGGTGATGCAAACCAAGAACAACTATGACAAGGACGTTTTCAACGGCGACATCGGCTTTATCAGGGCGCTCGACTCCCTCGACCAGGCCATGACGATCAGCTTCGATGGGCGCCAGATCGAGTACGATTGGAGCGAGGCCGATCAATTAACGCTCGCGTACGCCGTTTCGGTGCACAAAGCTCAGGGCTCCGAGTTCCCCGCCGTGGTGATGCCTGTGGTCACCCAGCACTACATCATGTTGCAGCGCAATTTACTCTATACGGCAATCACAAGGGCACAAAAATTATCTGTCCTGGTGGGCAATCGCCGCGCCATCACCATCGCTGTGCGTAACAACAAAGTCGCCCGCCGCTTTACCGCCCTGGACTGGCGCCTGCGCGCAGAGGCGGAAGGATCGCTGAGTCGAAAAACACATTGACGCCAAGATTAATTCTGTGTACACTCTAAATAGTTCTGAATCATCCCCTACAAGGAGTAAACCATGACAACACAGTCGTTTGAATTATTGATGAGCGCCGGCCCTTCCCCGGGGCAAAAGTATCCCCTCTCCGAAAGTGAACTTATTATTGGCCGTGACCCCAATGTGGATATCAGCATCAACATTCCGGAGGTTTCACGGCGCCATGCTCGCCTTCGATACGAGATGGACGGGTACATCATCGAAGACCTGGGCTCCACCAATGGCACGTTTGTCAACGGTCAACGACTGAGCGGGCCCCACGTTCTGCGGTCAGGTGACGAGATTCAGCTTGGCGACGCAGTGACGTTGCGCTACAAGGCCGCTGGCTTTGATCCCAATGCAACCCTGGTCACGCCGGCCAGCGAGGCCAAGTCGGTGCCCCCCCAGCGGCAACAACCTGCACCCCAGCCCTATCGGCAGCCTGCCCAGCAGGCACCTTCCCAGCGGTCCGGATACGCCGGACAGGTTCCCGCCGGACCTTCGCCCGGGATGGTCGAGGAAGAAAAGAAAGGTTCTCCCTGGTTATGGGCTTCTTTGGGATGTTTGGGCATCGCCATTTGTCTGCTGATTGTCGGCGCGATCGCTTTCGATACCATGAACATGTACTGCACCCCGCCGTTTGATTCCCTGTTCAGCTTTTTGTACACTTGTCCCTAAGAAAACGAAAGTTGTGACTTAAACAAATCAGGGCTGTGCTCGCGAGCACAACCCTGATTTGTTTTTGGAATGATTGATCAGCCGCCGATATAGGACATCTCCACTTTGGGCCTGGATTTCATCTCCTCACAACGAATCTCGGAATAATGATCTTCACGCTCGTGCCAGGTGGCCTTGACCCGTTCAATGATTTGCTCATCGGAGGCGTTGCCCCGCAAGAGGGGGTGCATGTCGTGGGCCTTGGTCCCAAACAGGCAGGTGTAAAGCTCCCCTTTGGCCGAGAGACGCAGGCGGGTGCAATCTTGACAGAACGCCTCGGTCACCGAGGCGATGACGCCAATTTCGCCTTGGCCGTCTTTGTAACGCCAGCGATTGGCGACTTCGCCGCGATAATGGGGATCGACCGGTTCGATGGGGAACTCGCTGTTGACCGTCTCGATGATCTCTTTGGCCATGACGACTTCATCCATGCGCCAGCCGTTGGTGCAGCCAACATCCATGAATTCGATGAAGCGGAGGATGTGGCCCGTGCCCCGAAAGTGGCGCGCCATCGGGATGATGCTACCTTCGTTGACGCCGCGCTTGACCATCATGTTGATCTTGATCGGATTGAGCCCAGCCTGGTCGGCGGCTTGAATCCCTTCCAAGATTTTCACCACGGGAAAGCCGACTCCGTTCATGCGGCCAAACACCTCATCATCGAGCGAATCCAGGCTGACGGTGACGCGGTCCAGCCCGGCCCGTTTGAGCAGATCCGCTTTATCGGCCAGCAGCGAGCCGTTGGTGGTCATCGCCAGATCCAGGTCGGGGATCTGGCCAAGCATCTCGACCAGAACGTGGACCTGATGCCGGAGCAGCGGTTCTCCCCCCGTCAAGCGCACCTTGCGGATGCCCATGTCTTTGAGCAGCAGAACCAGGCGGGCGATTTCTTCGAATGTGAGTAATTCGGAACGGGTCAAGAAGCCGTAATCGCCACCGAAAACATCCTTGGGCATGCAATAGGGGCAGCGGAAATTACAGCGGTCGGTAACGGAAATACGCAAGTCGCGCAAAGGGCGACCAAGTTTGTCTTTTAAGGTCACAAGTTTCCTCTTGTCAATACCAATAATGTACGTTTAAACTTCGTTCTCTAGTTGTGCTTTTTCAAGCTGTTGTGTGTAAAGCTGATAAATGCCTTGACGAATTTCTTCGCGGCGGCGGATGATGTAGTGCGCCACCGAGACAGGGATTTTAGTTTCCGAGCTGCCGCAATAAATCGCCAAGCGGTGACTATTTTCATCCGGGGTGATGTTGATCACCCTGCCCTGGAGCGTCAAATCATCTTCTGCCAAGCTGAACTGAACCTGGACCTTGTCCCGAATCTGAAGCTCCGGCTCGCCCAACGTCTTGACCCAAACGCCGAGGCCGGTCAGAGAAATATCGGCCAGTTCGCCAGTCAGCTTTTGAGAATCAGTTTCGACATCCACGCTGATCTCTTCTCGGGGTTCGACGCGCACAATCATGCGGTTGCCGACCTGGCGACCGCCGTAACGGAAGTTGGTCAGTTCGACAATCCCACTCAAAATGTCGAAATCGACCACATCGGCGGTGAGTGTGGCGGTTTTCTGATCTTCCAGAATCGTTGTGTGGGGTTCCCATGTCAGGCACACCGACGACGGCGAGACAACCTTGAATTTGGCCGACTGATCTCCAACGTGTTGAAGGACGGCTTCATAGACCAGAGGGAGGCCTTTATACATATTCATGAGGTCGAAAAAGGGATCTTCTTTCAACAGGGTCGCTAGTTCTGCATAAATTTGGGGGGCGCTCAGCATCTTTTGTCTCCTTTTGATTGTTTCTCAATGCTGGTTAATATCGTACCCTAAAAAGGGGATTTGAACAAATTCTATCTTGTTCCCGTCACTGTTCATAGATGTTGATCATCACCAGCGTGTCACTCGTTGGCGTGTTTTTGTCGATGGTTACTTCCGCGCGTTGATATGGATTCTGATAAAAGAGCTTTGCAAAGTCAGGCCTGAGGATATTACCTCGATTGGCCGAATCCCAACCGTATTCGGGCATCTCCCGGCGGTAGAATGCCAACACATGATCAAAGGACAAGTTTGCGCTGTAGGTTATCAGTCCGGGGCTGCCGAAGAAATTTTCCATTTCGGCGTCCAACAGGGGGATATTCGGCGGGGCTTCCCCGTAAGCGCCCTCGGTCAAGACCACGTCCATGGTCGCTTTGGCATCCGCGCTTTGACCGGAAATCTCGGCGACGGCAGCCTGGATGGTTTCGGCGATACCGCTCTCGGCCGCATCGGTTGCCAGCGCTTCGCCCGTCTGAACGAAGCCGCTTTCGCTGATCTGAGTGGCGAGTTCGCCTCCTTGTGTGGCGATCGCCTGGGCGGTCTGGGCGGCCTGCTCTAACTTCTCGGCGCTTTCGGCCACCTGGCTGAGTCCCCCGCAGGCCAGCGCGCCGACGAACAAAAACATCAAGAGCAAAGCCCAGCGGTAAGGATTTGTTTTTGGGCTCATCATGTACATCTTTTCCTCCTACCTGAACGGGCACAGAGGCTCTTGCTTGCTCGCCCCTATGCGCTCACCATCTGGTTAAGTTGTACCACACTTTTTGAGCTTTTATGCAAGGCTTGCAACTTTGCAATCGCCTTTGCGTATATTAGAGTAGAACAACCTATATGTTAAAGGCATCAGCGTTTGCCAAATAGACCGAGAAGCGGATACTGCCATCGTCGACTTGCAGTTCGGCAGTGAATCCGTCCATGATCTCCAGCTCGCTTTCGAGCGGCAGAACAGACATCTGCTCATCGATCAGATCGAAGTGACCTAATAGCAGTTTTTTGGCAAGCAGGCGATGATCCGGGACAGATCGCTACCTTTTTGTTGATTCTTAAGTCCTATTGGCGTATTTTCAAACTGGTCAGTTGACCAGTTTGAAGTCTCTCCAATTGACTGATGTGTCTGAAATCAATTGGTTGTAAGATTGGCTCAACGGTGAAAATGATTAGAAAAAGAAGAGAGAAGATGCTTTCTAACGCTTTCAACTGCTATCTTGAAGCAAAGGCTCGTCAACAAGAATTTCTTCGCAAGGCGGAACACGAACGCTCAGTCAACAGGCTGCTGCGAGCTCGTAAACAATTAAATTAGCATAAGCGCTAAATAGACTTTAGCCCGCTTATTATCAATAAAGGAATTGAGGAGGTACTATCATGGGACTGTTTGAATTTCTATTTGGGATCATCGGCGGCATTTTCGGCTTGATCTTTGGCCTGGTTGGTTCGGTCTTGGGCCTGGTTGGCGCCATCGTCGGGATCGTGCTGGCAGTTGTCTTTGGCGTCGTCTTGCTGGTCCTGGGCGTGGTCTTCCTGCCCCTGATTTTGATCGGCCTGCTGCTGGTTCTGATCTTCTAGCCCCACGTTGAGGGCTGCTTGGTCACGATCAACGTCAAAAGCCCGGTATGCGCTTCGGGAGCAGTACCACCCCGGATGTACGCGCCGGGCTTCTTGATTCTTTGTCGTTTAGTTTGCCCTGGTTTCTTTTTTGCAATATAATAAGGAACAGCTATTGGTCAAATTGAATCCCCCGACAGGCAGGTTTCGATGTCTAGACGAACCACATCTCCACGTCCACAAGAATGGAAAAAGCTGATCGACAAGTATCAGAACACCAGTGACCGTTCGGTTGCGATTCTCTCAACGACTCAATTGATGATCCGGTTGGGAAATTTGCTTGCGACCTTCATGGTCGACAATCAAGGCATTCGTAAACGCTTGCTCAAAGAGGGGCAGCCGCTGGGCACCTTTGGCGTGCGCATTGATCTCGCTTTCGGGTTGGGTTTGATCAGCCCGAAAGAATTTCACGATCTCAAGGTGATCGAGTTGATCCGGGATCAATTTCTCGACGAAGCCCGGGGGGGGAATTTCACCGATGATGGCGTCCAAGAACGGTGCTACATGCTCAAGCTGCCTCGCGAGGTGCTCTTGCCCGACCAAACAACCACGCCGCGGCGCTTCTTCATTTTTGCGAACACCTTGCTCTTGCAGCAGATTGTCTTCCGCACCCGCAAGATCGAAAATCAACGCCGCAAGCCGCCGGAAGATTTCATCTTGATGAACGCCAAACGCTGAGACACCATCCCACCTGTCTATCACGCCGCCCTGACCTGGAGAATCCCGATGTTGATCCCTCAAACCTGGACCCTTTTCACGATCATCTTTTACACCGTTTTCGGCATCTTCGCCTTGCTGCTCGGCTTCCTGGATTATTATGAACTCTGGCCGATGCGATACAGCAAATTCGGCACCCCCAAGGGTGTGCCTTCGCGGATCGGCATGTTCGTGCTCTATTTCTTGCCGCTGATCACGGCCACGGTTGCAGCCTGGTCCTACCTGCCCGACGCCAACCTGATCCAGTGGCTGGTGTACGCCGCGGTGATGGCCCATTTCGCCAAACGGACCCTGGAAGTGCTCTTCGTGCATAATTATTCGGGCTATATGCAAACGCTCACCTTCGTGATCATCGTCATCACCTATGCCCTGATCGCGGGGATGATCAGCGGACTGAACGCCCGGGCCATCGCCGAGCTTGATGCCCTCTTCTGGGTGGGCATGGTGCTCTTCGTCGTGGGGGAAGTGGGCAACTTCTACCATCACAAATTGCTCGCCGATCTGCGCGCCGAGGGCGATTCTGACTATCACCTGCCCCGCGGCGGATGGTTCGAGGGGGCTACCTGCCCGCATTATTTTTTCGAATTGCTCGCCTGGCTGGGGCTCGTGTTCATCTCCCGGCACCTGTTCACCCTGCTGGCCTTCATCGCCATGCTGGGCTATCTCACCGCCCGGGGCATCAAAACGCGCCAGTGGTACCGCCAGCGCTTCCCCGATTTCCCCGAGGAGCGCAAGTATATGATTCCGCACATCTTCTAGCCTCAGAAGCAGGCTAAGGTAGACCACCCATGAACACAAATTATCAAATCGACGAAATCATCACCGCCCTGGAAACCTACGACGGCGAATACAAGCGCGAGTATATCGATGCCGCTCTGGCCCGCCGTGACGAGATCATCCCGGAGCTGATCGCCATCCTCGAGAAGGTCAACGCTGACCCGGAGCATTATCTCTACGAAGTAGAAGATTATTTCGGTCCTTTCTCTGCTATCTTTCTGCTCGGCCATTTCAAGGCCGTCGAGGGGCACCGAGCGATCATCGAGTTCGTCAGCCTGCCTGAGGAGATACCCGATTACTTCCTCGGCGATCTGATCACCGAAGATTTGGGGGCGATTCTATTCGAGACCTGTGGCGGCTCTCTGGATGAGATCAAAGGGCTGGTTTTGAATCGAGAGGCCGATGCGTATTGCCGCAGCGCGGCGATGCGCGCCTTAGGCTATGCTGTTGCTGAAAGGACGGTCTCTCGTGATGAAGTTCTCGCCTTTCTCGGCCCTCTCTTTACCGGCAAGGAAGCAAATCGGTATTCTTCATTTTGGGATTTGCTCGCTTCTACGATTTACGAGATCCATCCCAAAGGGATGATGGATGTGATCAATCATGCCTTCGAGCGCCACTTGATATCCCCTCGGATGACCAGCCCGAAAAATTTCGAACAACAAATGGCCAAGCCTGTCGAAGAGGTTTTGGACGATTTGCGCGCCAATCTCAAGCGCTACACCCCCGACGACTTTCACAAGCGGATGGCTTGGTGGGCTTGTTTCAACTAGGCGATCTCACAACACATCGAACAACAAAATTTTCTCAGGAATCCAGGAAAGCCTTGAATTTTCCCCTTCCTCTCTTCCTGGTTTCCTCATGGATTCCAATTTTCGCAATGGCGCAAAACTAACCCTGTGAAGCGAAAAAGGGTTTGCAGAGCAGTTTGCTAACCCCTTACCAGACGCTTTGAGACGTACAGAGAGCGTTTGTGCGCAATTCGTTCAAATTGGGGATGTTCTCCGAAAGTTCGTACAGGGTGACTTTTGCGCTACTGCCAATTTTCTTATCTCTGCATCCAATTTAACTGTGTTCATCTGTGGTTAATGACAAGATGTACGGCAAAAAAATAGAATTTAGACCAGTAAGGGAAGGAAAGAAACGATGAAATCAATCGACGAATATCGCGACTTTTTGAAAGACGACCTGCGCAAAGTGATCGACTTCTCCCAAACCGACCAGCGCAGAGGGGTCGAGCCGCCCCCGATCGAGAAACCCTATGACCCCGAGGCCTCCATCCTGGAGTTGCCCCAGCGGAAGGATTGGGAGACGATCGACGACACCGGCTTGATCACGGCCATCGCGGCGCGCAAGAGCGTGCGCCGCTTCAAGAACGAATCCCTGAGCCTGGAAGAGCTGGCCTTTTTGCTCTGGGCCACCCAGGGAATCACCCAGCGGGTCAACCAGGCCACGGCCAAGCGGACTGTGCCCTCCGCGGGGAGCAGGCATGCCTTCGAAACTTATCTGCGCGTTGCCGAGGTGGACTCCCTCGAGCCCGGCGTCTACCGCTACCTGCCCCTGGAGCACGGCCTGCTGTTCGAGCACAGCGTTGAGAACAGCTCGGCGCGCCTCGACCGGGCCACGCTCAATCAGCGCTTCATCGCCTCGGCGCCGGTGGCCTTCATCTGGACGACGATCCCCTACCGAATGGAGTGGCGCTACGACCGCGCCGCCCACCGCGTCATCCTGATGGACGCCGGTCACGTCTGCCAGAATCTCTACCTGGCCTGCCAGGCCATCGGCGCGGGCACCTGCGCGGTGGCAGCCTTCGACCAGGATCGGATGGATGAGTTCGTCAGGGTCGATGGCGAGGACGAGTTTGTCGTTTATCTCGCCCCGGTGGGGAAGGTATAATTCCCCCAGCGATTTCTTATTTCGATAGCCGAGATTTATCAAAATATTGAAAGCATCACTTCGATTATCCTTGCCTAGTTCATAACTCATGGCTATAATGATAGATACGAATAATTTTGATAACACACTGGTAAGAAATCCATGAAAACAAATTCAAGCAAACTAATTCATTTGGGAATAAATTTTTTAACCTTACCTCGGCCAGTGCTTTCACAACAAAGTATGTTGGCGTTTCAACAAGCTATTCTCAATAATGGCTTAGAATTTTCACGAATTGAGTATCAGGATGATAGAATAACTATAATAAGGGAAGCACCTTCACCTCTAAAAATTTCCGTGATAGCTAGCAATCAGCCAATAGGTCAAATAATCGTTATAGCTCCCAAACCCAAAACACCTCTTAGTTTGTTTATTAAAGAGGCATGTGCAGGAATATCTGCTTTTGAAGATGTATGGGGTTCACCTAATCGTCAAGTACTCGGTGGTGACTCTACTTTTCGAGAGTTAAATGAAACAACTAGTCAACACGCTTTTCAAGAGTTATGGGAGAATCGTTTAGGTCAACAAGCAAAAACATTAGCAGTATTCGGTAGACCTGTACGAGGTGGTGGATTACGTTTTGTATTAGATCCCCACCCAGATGATTTGGAAACATCTCAAATGGAAGTAAAAGTTGAATCTTATCTGGGAGATTCAACAAAAATATACGTCGAAATTCAATCAAGATGGCACTATGCAAACCCCCAAATTACCTTCGATGTCGAAGAAAAGCTAACGGAAGTTGAAACATTTCTTGCAGATAAGGTCCATAGATTTATTGAAGGAGATATTGACAATGGTAAATAGCAATGCAGTCCTAGTAGAAAAGTCTATATATTCTTCAGAATCAGAAACAGAGAACGATGGAAGTTGGATTCAACCTTCCATCATTCAACAAAATATTGAGATTCAAAGCTCAGGCTTAATTAATGGTATCTATGTTCAAAACTTTCCATTAAATCATGTCAGGATTCTTGATCAAGAATTAGCCCAGGAAATCGATGCCTGGGAAGCTGCTAGTAGTTTTGATTACTGGGCTTTTGAAGATGCTCAAAAAAATTCAAAATGAAAAGGGGGGATATTCTTTGGGTCGATTTGGGTAATCCACCTGGCGGTTCCGGCAGAGAGCAATCTGGTACAAGGCCTGGTGTTGCTATTTCCTGTGGTGACCTAGACGCTAAAAACCCAATGCTAACTTTAATACCCCTTACCACTTCTATAAGCACGAGTCGCTTTCCTCACACTATAAAAATAAAACAATCTAAAGAAAATGGTCTAAAAAAAGTCTCAATAGCAATGGTCTTTCAAATTCGCTCATTAGATAAAAGAAGGATTCTTCATGTTGCTGGACATTTGGAGGAGCAGTATATGAAGGAAATCGAAGAATCCTTACAAGAATTGTTGTCTTTGTGACAAATATATTGTTCGTGTGAAATGCAAACAAATAGTTGATTAATTCATTCCTATGTTTTTCATATAAACTCACTAAAAGCAGCCCCTTTCACGGGGCTTTTTTACTTTAACACATTCATTGATATAATAGCCTCCATGAACTATCACATCTGGACGTCTGGTTGTCAAATGAACGTGGCCGATTCGCGCCGGGTCGCCGCGGCGCTGGAAGAGCTGGGCTACACCGCCACCTCGAAAGCTGAAGAAGCTGACGTAATTGTCTTGAATACATGTGTTGTCCGCCAAAGCGCCGAGGATAAGGCCGTCGGGCGGCTCAGTTCGCTCAAGCCGCTGGCCGAGAACGCGGTCATCAACTTGATGGGCTGCCTGGTCGGGGTGAAGAGCTATGCCGAGCTGGAAGAACGCTTTCCCTTCGTGGACGTTTTCTCCCCTCCGTCGGACCCCGGCCCCCTGATCGCTTACCTGACCCAGGATGCCAGCAAGCTGGTCGAGAACGCGGCCACCTCCCGGCGCTTCGCTTTCATGGATGGCGAGTTGAGCCTGCCGCTGGAGGAGCGGGGCGAGCTGGTCTCCGCCTATGTGCCCGTCGTCTTGGGCTGCTCGCACGCCTGCGCCTATTGCATCATTCCCTACCGCCGCGGCCCCGAGCGCAGCCGCCCGGTGGAGGATATTCTCGCCGAAGTGCGTTCGCTCGTCGCTCAGGGCGTCAAGGAGATCACCTTGCTCGGCCAGATCGTCGACCGTTACGGCCTCGACTTGCCCGATGAGACCTACCTGGCCGAGCTGTTGCGCCTGGTTCACGAGATCGACGAGCTGGAGCGGATCCGCTTCCTGACCTCCCACCCCAACTGGGTCACAACCGAGCTGCTCGACACCGTCGCCGAGCTGCCCAAGGTGATGCCCCATATCGAGGTGCCCGTCCAGGCCGGGGATGACGACGTCCTGGCGGCGATGAAGCGGGGCTACACTGCCGACGACTACCGCGAGCTGGTCGCCCAAATTCGGGAGCGGATTCCCGGGGTGGCCATCGCCACGGACATCATCGTCGGCTTCCCCGGCGAGACGGCGGATCAGTTCCATCGCAGTTACGAACTGCTCGCCGAGTTGAAGATGGATGTGGCTCACCTGGCCCGTTACTCCGTCCGCCCCGGGACGCTGGCGGCTCGCCGCTTGCCCGATGATGTTCCCGATGATGAAAAATGGCGCCGTTTCCGGCTTCTCGAAGCGCTCCAGGAGGGGATTGCCACCGAGATCAATGAGCGTTACCGTGGCGAAACCGTCGAGGTGCTCTTCGAAGCGAAGGTGCGCGGGCGGTGGCGCGGCCGCACGCCGACGAACAAGCTCATCTTCGTCGAGTCCGAGCAGGATTTGCGCGGCCATGCCCTGCCGGTGACGATCACCTGGGCAGGTCCCTGGTCGATGCAGGGCGCCTTGCGCTAAGGCCCGGGACCGGTACAACGCGCCATCAGGGGGAGCCAGCGACGAGTGAGTCCGAGACTCCGGCGCGGATCTTTTGATCCAGCCAACCGTTGCGTTTCGACCAGACTCGTTGTACACTGTAAAGAGACCAACAAAATCCAAGGAGAGGAAAGATGAACCGAATTTCACGCTATCGAGCGTTTTTTGTGTTTTTCGCCCTGATGATTTTGATCTTGGGGGCCTGCAACATGCCTCGGGGCGACGGCGCCGAGGAGCCTGCTACCATCCACACCGTGGCGGCGATGACGCTGCAAGCCGAGTTGACAGAAGAAGCTGCCGAAGGCCAGGAGCCAACCGATGATGAGCCCCAGGCTGAACCGACAGACACACTCGTGCCAACCAATACGCTGCTCCCGACGAATACACCCCTGCCGACCAACACACCGATCCCCTCGCCGACGCCGATCCCCTGCGACCATGTCGATTTCGGCGACAAAATCGACGTCACCATCCCCGACGGCACCGAGATTGAACCCGGCGAGACCTTCACCAAGACGTGGCGGTTGGAAAATGGCGGCACGTGCACATGGACATCGGGCTATGAGCTTGTCTTTGTCCGGGGCGATCAGATGGGCGCTCCGCCTGAAAAACAACTGACCACCGGGACTGTCCAACCGGGCGAGACGATCGACGTTTCCGTTGAGTTAGTCGCTCCCGCCGACCCGGGCAACTACCGCGGCTATTTCAAGCTGCGCAACACCGAGGGGGTACTGTTCGGCTGGGGAGAACAAAACAAGCCTTTCTGGGTCGACATCGTCGTGCCCGATCTTGAAGGGGTGATGTTTGACTTCATCGCCAGAGCGGACGAAGCCGATTGGGGTACGGGAACCACACCAATCGATTTCGCCGGTCCCGGACATATTGATATCGACTACGGGGGCCCGGATTCGGATGCCGATGGGTTCGCGATGGTCAAAGACAATGTCATCCTCGAGGATGGCAAGAAGAGCGGCAAAATCCTTGAGACGCACCCCAAGTGGGAGAACGACGGCTATATCATTGGGCGGTACCCGCTCTATCGCGTTGTCGGAGGCGACCGCTTGAAAGGCAGAATGGGATTTATCACCCTGTCGGATGGCTCCTGCGGCGTCGGGGAGGCCGAATTCCACATCTACTACACGATTGGCGATGATATGGGCACCCGCACCGAGCTGGGTTCCTGGGATGAAACCTGCGACGGCAACATGAAAAAGATCAACATCGACTTGAATTTCCTCAAGGGCAAGGAGGTCCATTTCTATCTCGCCGTTCTCGCCAATGGCTCCTCAGATCAGGATTGGGCTGTGTGGGACTCCCTGGGCGTGATCCGCTAGATTCGCTTTCTAAGATAGAATCGTGTAGAATCAAGGATCACGGACTATCGAACAATGTCTGACGCTTAGACGGAATCCCGGCCGCGCCCGCTTGTCGGTGGCCGGCTTTGGCAACGATGGTTTCATCGAAGGTATCAGCCGAGCAGGAAAAAATAGATTAGAAAGGTAATCTTATGGCTAAACAAGAATCACCTAAAGACATTATTGACGCTTACCGCAAGAAACAGCAACGATCCGAGCGCACCCCCATCTTGATTCTGGTGGTTGCCGGGCTCTTGCTGATTGCCGGCGCGGCGGTCGTGATCATCTGGCTAACGGGATCGGGGGTGCCCTCCGTCGATATCGGCGCTTTGTTTGCTTCGAGCACACCGACAGCCACGATCACTCCCAGCCCGACGCCGGTACCGCCGACAAGCACCCCCACGCTGACACCGACGGAAGAACCCCCAACAGCCACGCCAGAGCCCAGCGCGACACCAACAGCATCGGGGCCATTCATCTACGAGGCTGAAGAGGGCGATTCGTTCTATTCCATCGCCGAGCAATTCGACGTTGATATCCTCGCCTTGTTGGAGGCCAATAGAGAACGCTTGGATCTTGATCTGGCTAACCCGGTCATCAGGGTCGGCGATGAAGTCCTGGTGCCGCCACCCGGAACAGAACGGGCCACATCCACCCCCTTACCCGATGACATTCCGCCGGGCTCGCGGGTTGAATACACGGTTCAGCCCGGAGACACGTTGGCCTTGATTGCCCAAACGTTCAACTCCACCGTCGAAGACATCATCGAGCGCAACGACGACTTAGAGGAAGACGCCAATGTGATCTACGTAGGGCAAGTGCTGACGGTACGCGTCAACCTGGTCACCCCCGCGCCGACCCTGCCAGAGACTGATGCCACCGAAGAGCCGGAGAGTACACCTGGTTCAGTGGCCACCTTGACCCCCACACCTGAAAATTAAACACCCCTTGCGCAAAAATAAGAACAGGGCAGCTCGAGATGAGCTGCCCTGTTTCGTTTCAAGGATATTGTGCCACAATGGAAGAAACGACCTGAGTTCTATAACGATTGGCGGACGTTATCTAACGTCTCCTGGGCTTCAGGGACAAAGCCGAAGAATTGGACCAACCCATCGCAGGGATAGTCGTCGCAGTGAGCGCAGTTGAGAATCCCCTTTTCCACGCCACAGGCGCGGATTTCACATTCGGCGCAATGACCGCATTTACGCCCACCGTTGAGGCAGCCGTCACAAATCACCGAGTCCACCGTCAAGTCTGGAGCATTGTATTCCTCCCGCCATTGGACGGCGATCCGTTCCAATGCTTCCGTGTCATCAGCCTGTGTAGCAATGTAAGCGGGGCAATCGGTACAAACTAAACCACAATAAGCAATCATCTCGTTCATCAAATATCTCCTTGGTAAATCTTACGGTTCCGGTGTAGCTTCTTCTTCCGTCTCGGGTTCGGGTGTAGCTAAGACTCCCACAGACGATTCCCAGGGCAAGAGATAGGTGCGGCGTCCTTCGAAGTATTGCTGCACCATCGCCCGGAAGATCGGGGCGGCCACCTCCGAGCCTTCTCCAGCATACTCGGCGACCACGGCGATAGCAATGTCGGGCTTATCTTCCCGATTGCGGTCGGTATAGCCGGCGAACCAGGCATGCGAGTCGCCCCCACCGGATTCGGATGTGCCTGTCTTGCCGGCGATGGGGATCGAATTGCGACTGTAGGTGCCCATAACAGAGTAAGCCGTACCGCGGCGATTCTCCACTACGCTGACCATGGCATCCTGAATCAGGGTCAGGTTATCCGGGCTGAGAGGCAGCTCACCCTTGACGATCGGCTCGAATTCACGCAAAGGCTCCTCGCCGGGCAAGCCAATCCGCTCGATGATCTGGGGCTGGTAGATCGTGCCCCCGTTGCCGACCGCAGCGATGAACTGGGCCACTTGCAGCGGTGTCACCAGGGTGCCGCCCTGGCCAATCGCCCCGTTGAGCGCTTCGACCTCCTCATTGGGATCAGGTATCGCGCCGGCCTCTTCCTCCACGCCCTCGATGCCGGTGGGGCTTCCCAGGCCAAAAGCACGCGCCATCTCCGAGATCGCGTCGGTCAGACCCTGGCGGTACAAGTCCAGGCCGATGTGCCAGAAGTAGGGATTGCAAGAACGCATCAAGCCCTCCGGCAGCGTCAAGACGCCGCTGGGCTTGGTTTCACATTCCCCCTCGGTGCGCAACTCCTCCTGGCAATGTTCCCAGGTCCAGTCATAACGGGGCGAAATGCCGGCGACTTCGGTGAATTCGTATTGGCAATCATAGGTGGTTTCTGCGGTGTAGAGGCCGCTTTCCAGGGCCGCGGCCATGGTAATGATCTTGAAAACCGAGCCAAGGGGATACTGCCCTTGCGACGCTCGATTCAACAACGGCTGCTCGCTGTAAGGCGAATAGATGTCCTCCAGCAAGGCGGCGCTGTTGTAATTATTGGGCTCGAAGGCGTTGGGGTCAAACCACGGCGAAGAAGCCATCGCCAGGACGCGCCCGGTGTCCACTTCCATGACCACGACCGCGCCGGCGTATTTCAACAAAGCGGTCTCGGCTGCTTTTTGGAACTCGGCGTCAAGGGTCACATAGATCGGCTGGGAGGGCTGGGCTTCGGCCTCGCCAAGCTGGGTAACAACGTTATTGTTCTGGTCGAGCACGTACAACGCGCCGCCCCTCCCGCCGGTCAGATAATCGCCGCCCCAGCGTTCAATGCCCTGGCGGCCAACCATTTCATCCCGACTATACCCCTGGCGGAGAAACTCTTCTTGTTCCTCGGCTTGAATTCGGGAGACATAGCCGATTACCTGCGGTGCGATGCCATTGTCGTAATAGTAACGCCCCTCATAGGGATACATAAACAAAACGCCATCGCTGTATCCATTTTCGATATCGTAATATCGTTCTACTCTTTCGTATAAGGCCTCTCCCAAGGGGAGATACCAATCCGAGCCCACAGGATAATCCTCGAACATCTCCGCGATGGTGTTGGGATGCAAGCCAGTCAACCATTGGAGATCCTCGAGGAAATCTTCCTGTTGTTCGGGATCGATGCGACCGGGGATAATGCCGATGGAGACGGCCCGGGCGTGAGCGACCAACGGGTTTTCGAAGCGGTCATAAATGTTAGCCCGGGCGGGGATATAACGGTCCATCCACAGTTTGTTGCCACCGGCCAGTTCGGGCAAAATCAAACCCTCGGCCCACTTGACCCGCCACTGGCCCTCCTCCAGGCTCAAATTCATCACCGTCTCTCGCTGAATCTCGCCAACCAAAACACTGTCCAGCGTGATTTGATAGCTGACCTGGGCGCTGATGTTCTCTTCTACCAGGGAGGAAAGAATCTGGTAATCAATTTCTTGAATCGCCGCTTCGGCGAGGACATCTCGATGGCGCTGGCCAAAATCTTCCCTGCTGATGCCATCCTGGCTCAAGGGGGTCAGCATCGCATACATAGTGTCATAATCGTCCTGGCTCCAGGCATCCAGGTAAGAGCGAACCGCATCTTCCACATCCGGCAAGGGCGTCGGGGAGGGGGTCTCCGTTGGTGGAACGGGAGTCGCCGTGGACACATCGGCCGGGAGGGTCGCCGTTGCCTGCGGTGCTGCGGCGCGGCAGCCCGCCAAGACCAAAGCCAGGAATAGTAAGACCAAAATTCGTGTTTTCATATCATTTCTCTTCAATTGTCAGGTTCTCTTTGTTAGAAATCTCAACAACGAGTATGTCGAGAAAGTGCTTCTAAAGAGAACCTGTGTGTTTATGTTTTTAGCTCTGAGAATTTCTCAAAATCGTTTCATAGACCGGGCAGCAATAATCCAAAGCAGCCTGGCACGATGCCGGCACGTCCTTTTCGGGGCTAAGGCCCATTTTTTCCAGGGTACGGGTGAGATGGCACAAAGGCAAGCCAACCACGTTGGCAAAGCACCCCTGGACCGCCGGAGCGGGGTCAAAATCTTCGTTTTGGATCGCGTAGGCCCCGGCTTTGTCCATCGGATCACCGCTGGCGATGTAAGCGCGCACTTCGGCATCGCTGTAGGCGCGCATGGGCACATCCGTCTCGCCGAGGTCGGTGTGCAACCGCCCGGTTTCGGGCCGGTAAACGGCCAAAGCGGTATAGACTTGATGCGTGCGACCCCGCAAGCGGCGCAGCATCGCCTCGGCATCGTCTCCGTCCTCGGGCTTGGCTAGGATTTGGCCATCAGCGACGACGGTCGTATCGGCAGCGATGATGACATCGTCACCATCACGTTGAGCACCGACGGCGCGAGCCTTGCCCTCCGCCAATCGAAGCACGTACGCCCAGGGCGTTTCGCCGGGCAGCACGTTCTCGTTGATACCAGCGGGAGCAACGTCAAAGTTCCAGCCTGTCAGGCCTAGCAAATAATGCCGCCGGGGAGAATGGGAAGCTAAAATCAAATTCATATTGATAACTTTTTTATGTTACTCGTGCTCTTTCACCATTAAAATGTAGCGAGTTCGATTCTATCACATTCTGGCGAACGCTCTTTATAGTACAATGTGCCCATCTTGTTTATCATTCATAGCAGGAGGCCCCATGGAATCACTCAAACAACGGATTCTCGAAGAAGGACAAAATCTAGGTGATGGCATCCTCAAAGTGGATAGCTTCGTCAACCACCAAGTGGACCCCGCCCTGATGCACGAAGCCGGGCGAGAATTTGCCCGCATCTTTGAAGATGTCGATGCCACCAAAATCCTCACCGCCGAAATTTCTGGCATTGCCCCGGCGGTCGCGGCAGGGTACCACATGAACATCCCCGTGGTCTACGCCCGCAAGCATAAACCCGTGACCATGCCCAACCAGGTCTTACTCACCTTGGCACCGTCTCACACCAAGGGCCGCACCGTTGAACTGATCGTCTCGCCCGAATATCTCTCCAACGGCGAACGCGTCCTGATCATCGACGACTTCCTCGCCAGCGGTGCGACCATCCTCGGCTTAGTCCGGCTTGCCGAAACAGCGGGAGCAACCGTTGTCGGCATCGGCACCTTGATCGAAAAATCTTTCGAGACCGGTCGCCATAAACTGGAGCAATTAGGCGTGCCCGTGCGCTCGCTGGTCGCGATTGCCTCGATGACCGACGACGAAATCGAATTCAAATAACCGCCATGCACGACACCATCGCCATCCTCGATTTTGGCTCCCAATATTCCCAACTGATCGCCCGCCGAGTGCGCGAGCAGCACGTCTATTGCGAGCTGCATCCCTGGGGTTCTCCGGCGGAGCAAGTCCTTTCCCCTGCCCTGAAGGGATTGATCCTCTCCGGTGGACCCGCGTCGGTCTACGCGCCCGATGCACCCCAAATTCCGGCCTATGTCTTTAAATCGGGATTGCCCATCCTGGGGATTTGCTACGGGATGCAAGCCCTCACCCACGCCCTGGGCGGAGACGTGGCTCCCGCGGCAGAGCGAGAATACGGCCTCGCTCGACTGGGGGTTCTGACCCCCAACCCACTCCTGCCCTCGGGGCAGCATGACGTGTGGATGTCCCACGGCGACCGCATCGAAACGCCGCCGGAGGGCTTCACCCCTCTGGCCGCCAGCGACAACGCCCCCATCGCCGCCCTCGGAGACGTGGAACGCGGCTATTTCGGCGTCCAGTTCCACCCCGAAGTGCGCCACACGCCCGCAGGCCCGGAGATTCTGCGTCGTTTCGTCGTCGACGTTTGCCACGCCCTCCCCGACTGGACGCCCGCCTCGATCATCGCCGAGAGCGTGAAAGCCATCCAAGAGCAGGTCGGCGACCGGCGGGTGCTATCGGCGATCAGCGGCGGGATCGACTCCAGCGTAGCGACCACCCTGGTGCACCGGGCCGTCGGCGACCAACTGGAGGCTGTCTTCGTCAACAACGGGCTATTACGCCAGGGCGAACCCCGGCAAGTTGTCGAGACCTTCCGCGATCAAATCGGTGTCCATCTCCACGCCGTCAACGCGGTGGAATCGTTTCTCGACGCTCTTGAGGGGGTCACCGATCCCGAGGCCAAGCGGCGGATCATCGGCGAGCGATTCATCCGCATCTTCGAGGGGCAGGCCAAAAAGATCGGTATGCCCGATTTCCTGGTCCAGGGCACCATCTACCCCGATGTGGTCGAATCCAGTGCCCCCGACCGGGCCCAGGCCGCCCGGATTAAGACGCATCACAACGTCGGCGGCCTGCCCGAACGGATGCACTTCGAGTTGATCGAGCCACTGCGTTACCTTTTCAAAGATGAGGTCCGGGCCGTGGGCGAGGCCCTGGGCCTGCCCGAGGCGATCGTTTGGCGGCAGCCTTTCCCCGGGCCGGGTTTGGCCGTCCGCTGCCTGGGTGAGATCACCTGGGAGCGGCTAGAGCGGCTGCGCGCTGCTGACGCGATCTTCATCGACGAACTGCGCTCCGAGGGCTTGTTGCGTATGCAAGCAACTGATGCGCCTGGTCAACGTTCAGGGACAGCCCAAGCCTTTGCCGTCTTGCTCCCGATTCAGTCCGTGGGCGTGATGGGCGACCAACGCACCTATCAAGAGACGATCGTCCTGCGAGCGGTCACCAGCGACGATTTCATGACCGCCGACTGGGCCCGTTTGCCCCACGATGTCCTCTCCCGCACGGCAAATCGGATTGTCAATACGGTGGACGGAGTCAACCGCGTCGTGTATGATATAACCAGTAAACCCCCAGCAACAATCGAGTGGGAATAACAAACAAGTAGAAGAGGAGGACAGCATGAATTTCGGTGAAATCCTTTCACGAGCCTGGAAAATCATCTGGAAACACAAAGTCCTGTGGATTTTCGGGATTCTAGCCAGTTGCGGCCAAAGTAACGGCGGCGGCGGAGGTGGGAGTTCCGGGTTTCAAACAACCGGCGGCAACGGCTGGGAGGGTGAGGCTCCCAGAGAGTTGCAGCAATTCTTCTACAACCTAGAACGCTTCTTCAACCAGATCGAAGGCTGGGAAATTGTCGGTATCGTTGCGGGCGTTATCTTTGTCTTCCTGCTGCTCTGGTTGCTCTTCCTGGCCCTGGGCACAATCGGCCGGATTGGCCTGATCCAAGGGACGGTAGAGAGTGATGAGGGCGCAGAAAAAATCACCTTTGGCGGTTTGTTCAACAGCGGCAAGCCCTTCTTCTGGCGCATCCTCGGGCTCAATCTGTTGATCAGCTTTGCCGGCATAGCCCTGGCGATGGTGCTGATCATTCCTCTGGTGCTTCTAACCGTAGTCACCTTCGGGGTCGGACTGCTCTGCTTGCTCCCCTTGATCTGTCTGCTGGTTCCCATTGGCTGGCTGATTCAAGTGATCATCCAGCAAGCCAATATCGCCCTGGTTGTCGAGGATCTCGGCATTTTCGCCGCCATCCAGCGCGGTTGGGATGTTTTCCGCGAAAACTGGGGCAACCTGATCGTGATGGCATTGATTCTAGGAATCGGCGGCGCGATTATCAGTTTTGCGTTCGCTTTCCCCATCTTGCTCATCGTCATCCCCGCGGCGATCAGCGCGGCGGTAGGCGGCATGGCCGAATCGGACCTCGCCTTTGGCGGCAGCCTGCTCGTGGGCGGGTTGTGCTTGGCCGCCTACATCCCTGTCTTGATTATGCTCAGCGGCGTGCTGCAAGCATACATCCAGACGGCCTGGACGCTGACCTATCTGCGCCTGACATCGCCATCGGCAGAACCGGCGCTTGACGAACCTCTCGAAAGCGAAACGACTTTCGAAGAATAAAGCCTGAAAGACAAGAAGATACCGCCAGAAGCGATTCCGGTTGCTTTTGGCGGTATCTTTCTTCTGTGCTAGAATGTAGTCATGCCAAAACATGCACACAGGTTGCTCTTCCTGTTCATCCTTACGCTCTTGTGTATCACCATCCCCGTCAGCGCACAAAGTGCAGGTTGGGCAACGTTATCTCTTGCTAATATCGAATCGTTCCCCCAAATCACAGCCAACCTTGACGTCTACGACGGCGAGGGCAATTTCGTCCACGACCTGACCACCGAAGATGTGCGCGCCGTCGAGAATGGCCGCGAAATTCCCCCGGATCAACTGACAGAATCAAATAACGGCGCTCAATTTGTCGTCGCCATCAATATGGGGCCTGCCTACGCGACCAAGAACGAGGAGGGCCTGTCCCGTTACGAGCTTATCGATCAACATTTGCGCCGTTGGATCGACGAGTACCCGGCAGAGACCAGCGATGACTTAAGCCTGCTGACCAACGATGGAATCAGTGACCTACACTTAAACCAGCCCGTAGCCTGGCTCTCCAGTTTTCAAGACTACCAACCCGATTTCGAAGCCTCCTTGCCCAGCCTGAACGTGCTGGCTGATGCCATCGTTGTTGCCTCCGATTCTGCCCCGCGGGAAGGCATGGGCCGCGGCGTGCTGCTGATCACGCCGCTTCCCGGCGAAGACAGCCTCGGCATTTTGCCCAGCCTGTTGGAGATGGCCAACCAAGGGAATGTGCGCGTCTATCTCTGGGTGGTCTCCTCCAAAGCGTATTTCGACAGCGAACGTGCCGCCCGCTTGGATCAATTCGCCACCGAAACCGGGGGAAAGACGTTCTACTTTTCCGGCGACGAGACACTGCCCGATGTTGAATCTTATATTGATCCGCTGCGGTATACCTATACCCTGGCTTACCAATCGCAAATCAGCAGCGGTGACACGCACCAACTCGCCGCCCACATCGACGCTCCCGGCCTGGACGTGACCACCGATCCGGTCGAATTCAGCCTCAGCGTGCAACCGCCCAACCCCATCTTTGTGACACCCCCGCTGGAAATTCAGCGCTCACCAGCCTCGATGGAGATCACATCAGATGAGGGGATCAACTACCAGCCAGATCAACAAACCCTGGAAATTTTGATCGAATTCCCCGATGGGCAGCCCCGCCCCCTGGAGCGGACGATCTTGTATGTCGATGGGGAGATCGCCGAAGAAAATCTCGCCCCTCCCTTCGACCGATTTTCCTGGGATTTGAGTCCCTATCAAGCCACGGGATCGCACCTGCTTCAAGTAGAAGCAATCGACACCCTCGGGCTGAGCGGCACGAGCATCGAACACGAGGTAGACATTCGCGTCAACCAGCCGCAGCAAAACCTTTTTGCCGCTTTCCAGCAGTATCCCCTCATCCTGATGGGAATTGCCCTCGCCCTCACCATCGGGATTGTGGTGCTGGTATTTTTGCAGCGCGGCAAAATACAGCCGCGCATCACCGGACGTTTGAGCAAAGAAGAAAACGGCAAACGCCAGCAGCAAGCAGATCGCGAAGCTCCCGTAGCAGAACCGAAGCCTTTACCAACTGCAAAGAAAGTGCAAAAGAACCGCTTCTCCCAGTGGATCGAACGGTTTTCCTGGCCGCGCCGAGAGGGTGAAGAAAGCAGGCGAGAAGCGCACTTGGTCGTCGTCAACGGAGGCGGCGAGCAAGAACGTATCCTCTTGAATCAAAGCGAATTGACCTTCGGAAGCGACAAAACCCTCTCCACGATCACCCTGGAAGATAGTTCGGTGGCGCCCCTGCACGCCCGTATTCGCAAACAAGGCGATGAGCAATACCAACTCGTTGACGAAGGTGCCCCGGCGGGTACATGGGTCAATTACGAACCGATCGGAGCGGATGGTTATACCCTCAGCCATGGAGACATCGTCCACATCGGCAGAGTCCGTTTCGGTTTTCGACAAAGTGAGTCCATTCCCCTGCCTCAACTTAAAATCACTCCTCAGGAGGCATCGTGATTCCCAAAGAACAAGCTCACCTTGAGATCCATGCAATCACCCACGAGGGCATGAGCGGCAAAAACAACGAAGATCGCTACGGCGTCTCGGCCCACGACGTCGGCGAGAAGGATCCCACCCCCTCGGTGTTTGCCATTGTCGCCGATGGAATCGGTGGACATCAGGCAGGCGAAATTGCCGCCGAGATCGTCGTTGAATCGATCAGCCATGCGATTGCCAGCAGCGATGCCGGTGATCCGCTAGCAATCATGGAAGATGCCATTATTGAAGCGGGGCAAGAAGTCAACGACCAAGCCACAGAGAACGCGGCCCAGAAAGGCATGGGGTCGACCTGTGTATGTGCCTGGGTGCTGGGGGAGCAGCTTTATATTGCTTCAGTAGGCGATTCGCGCATCTATTTGCTCCGTGATAGCCAGATCCACCAATTGACCACCGACCACACCTGGGCTCAAGAAGCTGTCGAGCACGGCATCATCTCTCCCGAACAGGTGCGCGGGCATCCCCAATCTCACATCATCCGGCGTTATCTCGGCTCGAAAACCCTGGTGGATGTCGATTTTCGCTTGCGTCTCCATCCCGACGAGAGCGATGAACAGGCCCTCACCAATCAAGGTATGCAGTTGCAACCGGGGGACAAGCTGCTCCTGTGCAGCGACGGGCTCACCGACCTGGTCGAAGAGAACGAGATCAAGGAGAAACTGCAATGGCCGGACCGTGATGCCGCTTTGCAAGAGTTGGTCGACTTGGCCAATCAGCGCGGTGGACATGACAATATCACCATTGTGACCCTGGAATTGCCTTCACAAGGCGAGGCCCCAAAGAAAAAAACTCCTCTCGTTGTGTATTGGCTGGTGGGCATCATCATCGGCTTGATCGTCATGGTTGTTTTTGTGGTTCTGGCATTTTTTGGCTGGCAAACCATCCAACCGGAGCCGACAGCGACGCTCCCGCCGCCAACGGCAACGCCCACTTTCCTCGAGACAGAGGAAAGCCCGTCGGAGCAGAACCAGGCGACAACCACGCCCGCACCGCTTTCAACCGAGACGCCCGTCCAGGCCACGGTGACAATCTGGCCGACATCGACAGGTTCTCCCTGATCAACTTACCATCATCCCAAAAAATTTAACAACAAAAAGCCTCCCGGCTGATGATCAAGTCCGGGAGGCTTCCGTTATCTCAGGGTCCTGCTGATTTAAGATTAACGCACAAGAGCGTGATAAAGTTGATTCCCAATCGCCAGGAAGGCGCGGTACTCGGGGTCTGCGCTGATCACAAACGCTGTAGCCGGCTCATCCGAGAGGGTCTCTTGGGGGCGATACTGACCTTGGTACGTCAATTGCATACTGAATTGGTAAATGGCGTGGTCGCCCGGATCGAGCATGTACACCGACGGCTCCGGTGGCGGGGCATATTGCAGTTCGCTAAAGATGGTATCCTGAAAAGTGGTCCCCTCTTCAAAGCCTTCACGGCTGTCTTTGTACACTGCCGGGCTTTGGTACTCCTCTCCGTTGAAGCGGCTGGTTGTCAAGGTGCCGCTCTCGTGGAGCAAATACAATTTTCCGTCACCCACGGTTAAATCGACGACAGTTTGCATCGAGGGGACATCCTCACCAAAGAAGAAAGTCGGCATCTCGCGATATTCCTCCCTGCCATCGTAAACCCAAACCGCGTTGGCCACGGGATCGGTGACGTACAAGTTGCCGCCATCGAGGCTCAGATGCTGAGCCTCACCCCAATTGAAATCGGGCACACCCATCTGGAAGCCTACCGGCGCTTCTCCACCGGGCAAGCAGCGGATCAAGTTGCCATCTTTATCCATACCCATAACCTTAGCGTTGTCGAAACTGGGTGGGGGGATTGCGGCAATATCGACCAGTTTTCCGATTACCAAAGGCCCCGGCATCGGGCCACACTCGAATTCAGGCTTCAGGGCGTAACCATCGCCGGTGGAAACAGCTCGGTAAACCTCTCCTGCGACGCCATCAAGCAGATAAACATCTCCGTCCAAAGTGGTCACAATTCGAACGATTTCGACATCGGTCGGTAGCGCTTCTGCCAATGCCTGGCGATATTTTAGCCGGCTGATCTGATCCAATTCATCAAGCTCACTGCGTGCTTGTGCGCGCGTCCCCTCAGACTCGTCGGTTTGGTGATACTGTTCTGCCACCTGAACGAATTTTAGGACAGTTTGCCAGGCTTCCCGTTGTTGACCGGGGTCATCGTACTGACGCGCTTGAGCCATGGCAGCGCGGGCGTCATTCATGTAGAGCTCATAGCGAGTCAAGCGACCGCGCTGAAAATAGACCACCGAGGCTACAGTGACGACGATCAACGGCACGGCAACGGCAATGAACGCCATCACCGAACCCGGCAGCGACAAGTCTGCGTCGTCGGGTAGCATCCGCCGGAACAGGGTCCCCACCATCTGAGCGATTCTCCCAAAGAGCCGCTTGACCCAACGGCCTGCAGCCAACAACCCCGGTCCGATCTTAGACTTCCACAATTCGGCCAGCGACGATTTTTTTTGTTCGGAAGCTGCCGGTTGCGCTTCGACCTGCTCAGCCGGTTCACGCTCGCGGATGGGCTCTTGACGCGCTGGTGTTGGCTTCTGCTCAGGCGGAGATTCCCGGTTTGAAGCCGCCGCAGAAACGGACGCAGGGGTGGGTTGTTTCTGTTTGCTCGGAGCCGATTCCGTTTCCCGGCGCGCCTGGGGGCGGAGCAATTGCATCTTGCCATCCCCCTCGCGTACCAGCATCATAGCAGCATTCAACTCGCTGCCCGCCCGCCGGATTAAGCGGCGATGCAAATCTCCCAGCGGAGAGCCGTGGAAATTGCGCAACATGGTCGTATTCCACGAAAGGGGAGGGTCCGGCGAAATCAACAAAACATCTCCGGCGCTGAGCGGCGATTGATGGTAACAAAACGACGGCGCCCGGCCGATTCCCAACCCCTGACCGGCAGCATCAGGATCATGGAAGTGCTGCACCCCATCCGATCGAATCAGATAGACCTGCCCGCTGCCGCTCTGCAACATATAGATATGCTCATAGCGGATGACGCCGAGCGTCAGCATGCCGGTGCCCTGCAAGCCGCGGCTGGCCGCATTTAAATTCCGCTTGAGCAAATACTCGTTCAGGCCCTCGGCGACTCGTCGCATCGCTGCTGTTGAAGAGCCGCTTGTGTTGTAATACGCCTCGGCTAAACTTTCCAGCAGCTTGTTCAACCCGCTGGAAGACAGGGGCGCATTGCCATCCAAAGCGAGATGGAGGATCAAATAATCTGAGGCCCGGCCGCGGGCAGTCCGTCGGGGCGGATCGGTAGCATACAACCCTGGCATGGTCGCTCGGTCTTTCCCCGCCTTGCGGACAAGGGGCAATAGAATGAAATCAAGAGAATCGGACATAAAAGATGTGTTGAAATAGGTTGCTGACCATCAGAACCGATTATACTGCTTTTTGGTCGAAAACGACAAAACCGTCTCCAAATCCGGACATCAACTTGGCCGACGAACGCCGCCAGCACGATTCACCGCAAGATCAAGGGCTGACCGGGACCACCGATACGCACCTTGTCGGGTTGATCGGTCCAAACGCCGGGGATCTTCGTACCACATGACGGACACGTCCCCTCGGCGGTGATGCGGTAATCGAGAATCCGGAAACCATACCGTTTAATCAGCAAGGTCTGGCAATGGTGGCAGTGGGTGTGTTCATAATCGCTGCTCCGCCCAGGCATGTTACCGGCGTAAACGTAGCGCAATCCGGCCTCCTGCCCGATCTCGGCGGCGCGCTGCAACGTCTGCGCCGGGGTACGGCCTGGTTCCGTCATCTTGTAATCGGGATGAAACGCGGAGACGTGCCAGGGGATATCGAGCGAAACGGAGGCGACAAAGCGGGCCATGTCCATCAACTCATCGGCGCTGTCGTTGAATCCTGGCACCACCAGCGTGACCACCTCAACCCAGAAGCCGAGATCATAGGCTGCCCGAATCGTGTCCAAAACATCTTGAAGCACGCCGCCCAACTGGCGGTATTGCTTCTCTTGCATCGTTTTCAGGTCGATCTTGTAGCCGCTCAAATGGGGGCGCAGATAATCGAGCACTTCCGGTGTGGCGTTACCGTTGGAGACATACACCGCCTTCATCCCCGCTTCTTGAGCCAACTTGAAAATCGCCACAGCCCACTCCGAGGTAATCAGCGGCTCATTGTAGGTAGAAGCGACAACGGACGCGCCGCCGCGCTGGCCGTAGGCGACCAACGCCTCGGGCGTCACCGTGCGGATAAAACTTCCGGCGCGCTCCGAAGCCGGATCGCGCAACGCCTGTGAACTGAGCCAATTCTGGCAGAAGCCGCAATGAAAATCACATCCCAACATACCAAAACTGAGAGCATCCTCCCCGGCCAAAAAATGGTAAAAAGGCTTCTTTTCGATCGGATCAACCTGGAGACCGGCCACGTACCCCCAAGGAACCATCAACTTGCCATCGCGATTGAAGCGCACCTTGCAAATGCCGCGCCCATCCTCTCGAATCAGGCAGCGATGGGCGCAAGCATAACAACGCACTTTCTGGTTGGGCAACGCCTCGTATAATTGCCCCTCTTCTGTTTTTGCATCCAATATTTCCGCCAAAGTAGCCATCGTAATCCTCCGTGCCAAAGTCGAAACAAAAGAAACGACACATAGATTATAATGCCAACATGTTAACCTTAGCAATTCAAGCCGGTGGTCAGTCGATTCGCATGGGGCAGGACAAAGCCCTGATGCCTTTTCTGGGAAAACCGCTGATCGAGCGGGTTCTCGACCGGGTGCAGCACCTGGGAGACGAGACGATCATCACGATCAACCATCCAGCAGGGTACCGTTATTTGGGCCTTCCCCTCGTTCCCGACGAGATCCCCAACCGCGGTGCCTTGGGTGGGCTTTACACCGCTTTGAAGGTGGCCGAACATCCGTTTGTTGCCGTGGTGGCCTGCGACATGCCTTTCGCCAACGCCGACATCCTCGAGCATGCCTACCAGTTGCTCAAAGAACAACCCGGTATCGAAGCAGTGATCCCTGGCACCGAGAAAGGCCTTGAGCCACTCCATGCCGTCTACCGGCGGTCAACCTGTCTCCCCGCCGTCAAAGCAGCGATCAACGCGGACCAATGGCGTCTGATTTCGTGGCACGGGGACGTCAACATCCATATCATCCCTCCCGAAGAAATCCGCCGAATCGACCCCCGGGGCACCACCTTCCGGAACATCAACACGCCCGAAGCGTTCCGCCAAGCTGAAAAATTGGCCCAAGAGTTGGGATAATAGTCAAAAAACAAAAAAGCCCCTGGCAGCTTGCCAGGGGCTTCTCTGTTATAAAAGCGATGGATGCCAAAGTGAGGGGGGCACCCTGGCATCCATCGCCTATAATGATACTAAAGAAACGGCACTGCTGTGCAACATCTTCGTTACAAGTGCATTAATCCTATCAATTTGAAAAATGGGGGCTTTCGCGCTGATCTCATCTCCAATTTTAGGCTTTTCATAGGATGGTTCAAAAAAGTGTCAACACATTTATTTGGAAATTTGAACCGTCTCCTTTTCATCACAAATGATGCCCCGGGCGGGATTCGAACTCGCAACCTAGGCTTTAGGAGAGCCTTGCTCTATCCTATTGAGCTACCGGGGCGTGTGCGAGAATTATAGCACCGCCGGGATAGGTGAACAAGAAAAAACAGGCACCCATCCCCCATCACGCATTTTGGAGAAACGGTTGAGCCAAATACAAAGCCGCCAGCGTTTTGGCATCGTCGATTTCTCCCGACATGGCCATAGCGAGCAATACATCAAGAGGGAATTTTTTGATCACCAAGAGTTCATCAACGTCACAGGGCAAGGTCGACGGCGATAAGTGCGTGGCCAGATAGACGTGCATAAACTCGGTGGAATAACCCGGCGACATAAAGAATTGGCCCAATTTTTGAAGTTGTCCGGCAGCAAGACCAATTTCCTCTTGAATTTCTCGGTAGGCACATTGGCCTGGCGTCTCATCGGGTTCCAGCGTGCCCGCTGGAAACTCGAGGATCTTCCTTCCAGCCGCCTGACGGTATTGTTGCAGCAACCATACTGTGTCATCGGCGTCTACGGGCACGATCGTGACCGCACCGGGATGCTCGACAATATCTCGCACTGTCTGATGACCATTGGGCAATCGAATCCAATCTTTGCGCACAGAAAAAGCTCGACCCCGGTATTTCGGTTCGGAGCGAATCGTCTCAACCATCATAACTCCTCCAAGAAGATAGATGTGTTCATTGTTCCCAAGCGAATGGGAGGCTGAATAAGAAAAAGAGTAGCTCATCTTGACACAGCTACTCTTTTTACTCGGCATCGGAAACGCGATCCCGGCGGTCTCAGGGAATTTTGATCGTTTGCCCGACGTTGAGCGTGTACGCGCCCTTGAGGCCGTTGGCATCGGCGATAGCTTGCGGAAAGACATCCCCGAACAGACAAGCGATCGAGTAAATTGTATCACCGCCCCGGACCGTGTAAGTGGTCGGGTGTTGGCGCAGAGCCCGGGGGCCTTCATTGAAATCAGGGGCGTTTTTGGGGATCGTCAACGTCGTCCCCGGATAGACAACCGAAGAGCGGCTCAAATTGTTGGCATTGAGCAGAGCGCTGGGGGCGATATCAAAGCGCCGGGCGATGCAATAAGGAAATTCTCCCGGGTTCAAGGTATAGGTATCAGGAATAGGATATTCTTCCTTGACCGCGGGTGTGGGTTCCTGCTCTTCTTCCCCGGCTTCTTCTTGGGGCTCCTGTTCTTCTTCCGGTTCAGGCTCTCCTTCTTCTTGCGGCTCGGGTGTCGCCGTCGGTTTGGGGGCCTCGGTGGCTTCGGCTGTAGCTACTTCACCGGTTGCGGCAATAGCTGTCTGCGTACCGTGCTCCGCTAGAACAGCCATAGCATCTTCGGTAGCATCAGCGGGAGCCTGTTGCTCTCCGGTTTCGGGCATCGGCGTGGCAGCACTTCTCACACAAGCAGCCAGCCCAACGGCGAGGAATAGGAATAACACAACAAGGAAAACGGATCGTTTTTTCTTCATGCTGCTGGCTCCTTCACGATTATGCGATGATGACAAAAGAAAATCGGTCTGATGCATCAATCACACCATTGCCAAACTTTTTTGATATCTTCAAAAATACTAGCATACTCATAGGGGAACGTCAAGAAAGCGTGATCGCTGCTCGTCTCGATCCAGGCCGTTACACACAAATTCTTATCGACCGTTAAAATCTATTATAATTGAAAAAATTAGATCTCCATTTGCCGGAAAAATTGGAAGCGCTGCTATGAAAGCACATATTCTCGTCGTTGAGGACAATCTTGTCAATCAACGTTTGCACAAAAAAGTAATTCAAGCAGGGGGATATCAAGTCACCACGGCCGATGATGGTATGGAGGCCCTGGAATTGGTTGAAGAACAAGCGTTTGATCTCATTGTTTTAGATGTGATGATGCCTAAACTAGACGGGTATGAAATCTGCCGCTGTCTGCGCAAGAATAAAAGAACAGCTCAAGTTCCTATCTTGATGCTGACCGCTCTAGATAGTGTCGAGAACAAAATCAAGGGTTTTGAAGCCGGTGCCGATGACTATCTCTCCAAACCGTATGATCCTGAAGAACTGTTAGCCCGTATCAAGGTACTGCTGCGCCGCGCCACAAAGCCCATTTCTCCGACTCAAACTCTCCGGGACGGGAAGATCATTGCTGCCTTCTCCCTGCGGGGAGGTATTGGCGTTTCTACCTTGACGACCAACCTCGCCAACAGCCTGGCAAGACTATGGAACCGGAAAGTTGCTCTGGCGGATTTAGCCTTGCTAGCCGGTCAAGCCGCCTTGATGCTTGATCTGCCCATCCGCAACACTTGGGCAGACTTGATTTCCATCCCCAACAATGAGATCGATCAAGAAGTGCTTAGCATGGCTATGCGTTCCCATCCAAGTGGAGTTAACGTACTTTGCTCGCCTCCAAAAGTCGAAGATGCGGAACGCATCGACGCTTCAAAAGTTGAAAGAGTGCTCCAATTGCTGTGCCAGAGCTATGACTATGTACTTATCGACCTCCCTCACGATTTTTCTGCCACAACTCTGGCGGGCCTGGACATGGCTGAGGACATTCTGCTCGTGCTGGCGCCGGAACTGGCATCTGTTCGTGCCACAGCCATGGCCTTGGAAGTATTCGAAACACTCAACTATCCTGAGAATATCGTTCACCTGATTCTCAATTGGACTTTCGAACAGTTCGGTTTGGCAAAAAAAGATATTGAAAGTGGACTCGGCCAGAACATCGAGGTGGTCATCCCCAACGCTCCGGAGCAGTTTGTACGCGCCATCAACCTGGGCAATCCCCCAGTGTTGAAAGAGCCAGATTCCCAACTAAGCGCCCTCTTTGATGATCTTGCTTTTCTGGTCAGCAAAGACAAGCATAAAAAGAGACGCCCTCAAAACCCAACGGATTCATGGAAGCGTTTGGCCAAACGGATGCGTCAACGGCGTGGTTGACATCCCCTCTCGAAACGCTCTGTCACTCAATCTCTTCCTGTGACTGTTTTAGTTCTTCGATAACGCCTGGATATGCTTTCAAGAGTTCGTCCAATTTCTTTTCAATTTTTTCCCTATTGCCAGTAGCACCATATTGCTCCAGTTCCATGGCGAGATCGGCAAAATCATTGGCGCCAAATGTCCTGCTGTTGGATTTCAACGAGTGCGCCGAACGAGTGAGCAATTCCATATCTCCTTCTTCTGCTGCATCCTGCATGTTTTGCAACAACTGGGGCGTCGTCTCGAAGTAGGAATCGAGCAATTCCTTGAAAAATGAGGGGAACTCATCTCCAAGCAAATCTCGATATTCATCCAAGATATGGGTATTCGGTGACATCAAAGCTCTCTTCTAATTGCGCTTAACACTTCTGATCATTCCAAGCTTATTTTATTCTAAACAAAATATGGAGATTCTACAACTATACCCTTGTCCTACTGCCAGGGTGGCAATCAGCGCATAAAATGAAAAGACGACGCCCTTTTTGACGTCGTCTTTAAGCTCTCATTAACCTGTAAGGCGATATAATCAATCCGCAGCCGCCATCTGATGAAGCTCAAGAGGACGGAATTTGTATCCATATACCAGTAAACCGCGTTCTTTGTCCTCGTCCGAGCGTAATTTACGCGTCACCATTTCGACAGGCATCCCAATTGTGACCTGGTTGTCGCCCAGATCGGTCAATTGGGCTGTGACCAGGGGGCCCTCATCTAATTTCACCAATGCGACGGTGTAAGGGGCCGATTCTTCGTATCCGGCCGGAGCGTTGTAAAGCGTCGTGTGAGAATAGACCTCCCCGCGGCCGCTGAAGGCATATTCGGTTTTGGCCTCATCGCCACATTCAGGGCAGACATCGCGCGGGGGAAAGATTTTTGCATCACAGTGGGGGCAAACTTCGCCCACCAAGGAATAGCGTTGTTTTTTCAATCGCCAGTGTCTAGGAATTTCCATTTGTTTGCTCTCCTTCAATAGCTTGTTGACGTACAAGAGAAACTATATCTCGTTTGAAACATGCCAAGTGTAGTCAAAAAAGCTCTCAAGAACTATCAGATTAGGAATTTTCGCTCTATTGGCGATGCAAAACGTGGGTCACAGCCGTGGAGGCAGGCCCTCCCAGCGATTGGATCAAGGCCCATTGCGCTCCGGAGATTTGATTAGACCCGGCCCCGCCGCGCAATTGCAGCGTGGCTTCAACGATTTGATACACGCCCGTCGCTCCCCAGGGATTGCCGCGAGCCTTCAGGCCTCCCATGGTAGCGATGGGAATTCTCCCACCCAAACTGACGTCCCCATTTTCGGCCAGAGTCCAGCCCCGGCCGCGTTCCGCGAATCCGGCTGCTTCAAGAGATAACGCTGCATAGACCGAATAGGCGTCATGCAACTCGAAGAAATCGGCCTCATCGATGTCGATACCTGCTTGATGGCAAGCACGCTTGACCGAAATGCGGGTGGCGCGAAAATCCAGAGGATCGGGGCGGTCGTGCAGGGCTAACGTGTCAGTTGCTACCGCTGATCCGGCGATATACACAGGTGGATGAGGCCCGTTGGGGGGCAGCAAATCCGAGCGGGTAAGCATCACCGCAGCGGCGCCATCGGCATCGGGCGCGGCGTCGAATAAATTCAAGGGATCGCTAATCATGCCAACACGCTCGTAAAGCGACGGCTTGATCGCCTTGGGGAACATGGCCCGGGGGTTACTCGCCGCGTTGGCATGCGCCGTGACCGGGAACCCTGCCAAGCCATTGTCGGGAACGTCGAACTCGTGGAAATAGCGCCGCATCAACAGGGCGGCCTGAGCAACAGGGGTTAAGCCCTGGGCGGCTTCATAATCGCTCTCCAGCGACGCGGCGATGGCCGCTTCTAGCTCGGCACCG
>CAZXXW010000002.1:0-63412 GCA_964644835.1 uncultured Anaerolineales bacterium | reverse complement strand
CTCAGCCAGTGATCTCCTTTTTCTGTCGGCGCCGTGCCGGATACTCGTCCCGGTCATCGCGATTTTTTACACTTGTAGCTATTATAAAACTCGGCAGGCAAATGTCAAGCGCATCATGCCGAGATTAAGGATTCTTTTACAATTCCGCTTATGGCGCCATCCAACTACCGATCCAAAAACCGATGGCGCTCACGCTGGTCGCCAGAATCACGCCCCAGGCAATATCAACGATGGTCAGCAGTACGGGCCAATCTCGCAGGGTGGCTAAATTGGTCAGATCGTAGGTGGCATAGGTGAAAAAGCCGAACAGCATGCCCCAACGTAATGCGTTGGGTAAGGAATCAGCTTCCAATCCTGGCAGAACCGCGAAAATGATCAACCCAAGCACAAACAGCAGATAGAACACGATTGCCGCAGGCCAATTCGTCTGGGCTGCCATCAAATGGCCAAGATGCTTGGCGTAAAAATCGCGCGCAATCAGCCCTAACCAGGTTAGGTCGATGATCAAGAAGGCGACCAAGGTCGCTGTATATAGTTTGAGCAAGAACCAGATATTCATGAACCCTCCTTAGACGAACAATCCCGCTACGCTGTTCCAGACCAACTGCCCCCCGAAGAAGAGAAGCATGGCCCCGCTGAGCATAAAAATGGCTTGCTGGAAGCGCTTGCCGAAGAATTGTCCCCCTTTGAAAGAAAGCACCGATAAAAAGGAATCCCACAGCAGGTCACAGAGCCAGTGGCCAGCGGCAAAAGCGACAAAACCGAGAAGCCCAAACTCGACCGACCGGAGAATCAAGGCGGCGCCAACGGTCACCCACCAGATCAGAAAGTAGGGATTCCCCGCGCTCAACACAATTCCGGCGAGCAGAGGGGAACGGAACTCATCACCGGGCTGGACGGCATCCTGGCGGATGCTGCGGAGCATGCCCACGCCCATCCAGACGACGAACGCACCGCCCAAGATGCCGATGGCGGCTTTGACGCTGTCAGCTTTGAAGAGATGTCCCACGCCGAAGTAAACCGCGATCATTAAGGGAATCTCGACGATGCCGTGTCCCACGGCGACCCAGGCCCCGGCGGCCGGTTTTTCGCTGCCTTTGCCCACCGCCACCGCCGTAATCGGCCCCGGAGCCATCACGCCAGAGAGGGAGATGAAGACAACTTCGAGAAGGAATAAGAGAAAGGTCATCACGCACTCCAAGTCCAATAGGTACCGATAAGTGATCTTGATTGTATACCAAGAAGACGCTCGTCGAAAGAGCATGAGCGTCTCGTCTTGTCGCAAAATCGGACTTTTAAAGATAGACACGCTCAATACCTTGCACATACTTGGAGCTGCGCGTCATCCGGAAAGGAAATCCGGCGGTGATGCGGCTGGCTTGGGGATCATGCTCAACTTGATACTTCAACTCGACGACGATGCTGTGGTGATTAATCTGTTTATACAGAAAACGATTGCTGAACTTGTTGAGATGATAAAAGGTCAGGTCCATATCGATCGTGACGCGAAAAGCGCGGTCGGGTGTGGCGAAGTACCAGCGTTTGTACCGATTGACCAAAACCGGCTCCAAAGATAAGAGATGATTGACTACATCCTGGGGGAGGTCTGCCTCCCGAATGATCTGGGCGAATCTTTCTTGATTGAAACCTGCTCCAAAGGAAAAAGCCGGGAACGGGTATTGCAGCTTGGTTCCGACTAACCCGCGCTTGATCTTGAACTCCAACTGGGGAGCATCAACCTGCCGAAACAAATCATGATACCAGCGCAGGCGCGCCTTTCTCCGTTCGGTCAGCCCGGCGACGTTGTCGAAGTAGTTTTCCATCCAGGGTGTGTCCATATAGATGTTGTTGATGTAACGGGGCGGATAAATCTCGGCGAACATGGCCGGATGGTGCTTCAACAGGGCAATTACCTGAGGAGCATCCAGTTGATCGACGAAAAACTTGCGCTCGTAGCGGTATTCACGGCTGGGCAAATCAGCATTCATCGAATTTACCAGATGCCCTTGTTGTCTAAAAAGGTAATTTCCAGCGAGTTTGACAAGCCGCGCAGGGCGGCTTTGGCTTCTTTGAGCTTGGCTATATTTCTGAACTCGACCAGGAACGAGCTTTCCAGCGCGTCGCCAGAGTCATCAAAACGAACGAGTTTGACCTGAGCGCAGTGCGGTTTCAGGGCGGCAAGGATCTCTTCCAGCTCGACCTTGGCAGGGTTGTGGCTGGCGACGGTGACGTGCAAGTTGAAATCCGCCTGGCGGCCGCGGAACAGGCGCATCACACCCAGGATTAGGATGGCCACGGCCAGGGCGATGACCGTGATCAGGCGTTGGTTATCGCCCAATCCGATCCCAATGGCGATGGCAAAGAAGAGATAGGCCAGTTCTTCCGGCTCTTTGATGGCGGCGCGAAAACGGACGATCGAGAGAGCACCAACCAAACCGAGGGACAGCGCTACGGAGGAACGCACCACCAGGATGATGAACGTGGTCGTCACGGTGATAAGGATGAAGTTGGCTGCAAAGCGTCGCCGGTTGGAGAGCGATGAGCCCCAATGGACGTACACTCGGCTCAAAATGTAGGACAGGATCACCGAGAGCAGCAGATTGACGATGAAAGTAGTCAATTCGGTGGGGTTGGCCTGGCTGCTGGCTAACTCGTCGATCAGATCGCTGACGCTGAGCGGCGTGGAGACCGCATCCGCTGCGGGGGTTGCGGGCGCGGTAGGCTGCTCCACGGAGGCGGCAGCCTCTTCCCCTCCGGAAGGTTCTTCCTCGGTCACAACGGGGGAGACGCTCAGATCGTCGAATTCGGCCGCGGACTCGCCATCTACCCAGAAACCGATCCCACCTCCCTGTAAAGGTTCTTCATCGGTAGCGGTGATGAGCGACTCGCCGTCGAGAAAGATCTCATGGCTGCCGCCGCTGTGGGTTATTTTTAGTTCCATCCACTCTTGGGTGGAGTTGATGCCATCATAGCTGCCCAGTTCTTGGGGCTGCTCGCCAAGCGTTTTTTCCAGGATGATTGCATCTTCGACCATGATGACGGCGTAACTGGCTTCATCGCTCATGGCGTAGCGGACAAATACAATGCCCGGCCCGCCGCGCTTGACCTTGACGCTGATGGTGGCGTCGCCGTAGTCGCCGAATTTGACGGCGAAGTTTCCGGGGCTGATCTTCAAAACGCCATCCTGGACGACGGCCTTTTCGGAACGCTCCCAGCCGGGCAGGGATTCTTCATCGAAGGTTTCGGTGAAGAATCCCTCCTGGGCGAGAACGCCAACCGCCGGGAGGAAAAGCACGGCGATAACGAGGATGAGCGCAATGATTTGTAAGATGGATTGTTTTTTCATCGGTGTCTCCATGTACTGATCAGGAAGCCAGGAATCCTTGATTTTTTCTTGTATTCCTGCCTTCCTGATCAAAAAGGTGAAGTTTGAAAACCGCAAAATTCCTAGAAATGGTTTTTCTCGGCGGTAGATGTCTCTTGGTGTCACGGATTCTGCTGCAAAACGCCCTGGACATACTCGGCGCGTCGTTTGGTCAGATCAACGATTGCTTCTAGACCCTGATCAAATTCTTCAAGGGTGGCCTGTGACGAGGGACCAAAATACATCTTGTCGCCGTTGCCTTCATACAGGCGCGGCTTGACCATGCTGTGCCAGCGTCGAGCCAACGCGGCGATATTCTCTTCGTTGTAATAGTTGCGGATGAGCAAGTCTAAATAAGCTTGATAGGTCTGTCGGTATGATTCGACCTGGAAAACATTGGTGAACAGGGGGCGGTATTGCAGCGGTCCCAGGCTTTGCTCCGTGCCGAAGATGGGGTGGGTGGCATCACCACCGAACATGCCCCAGGAGTTGCCCATGTCCCAGGCGATCCATTCGAAATTTCCGCTGCCAGGGTTGTTGTAAAGATAGTAGTTATTGCCCGTGTCGGGGTATTGATCGAAGTTGATGTTGAGGAAAATCACAGCCAGATAGCGCAAGAAAGTATCCACGTTGAAGACTTCTTCCAGGGCTTGGGCGAAGTCTTCGGGCGTCGCATATTCGACGCCGTCGATGACGTAACACAAATTGATGATGTCGCTGTAATCGGCTTCGCTGGGGTCTTTATACATCAAGGCGTAGGCTAACTCGCCGCGCGGCTTGGGATAATTTTCGATGTTTTCGCCGTAATAGGCCAGATCGGCGGCGCCCTCCTCGAACCAGGCATCGGCTTTGTACAGATTACCGTTGTCGTTCTCGCGTCCGAATCGATTACCCAGGTATTTGCGGTCTGGCCGCTCGACCATCGTGTAGACGCCGACAAAATCGGATGGATTCTCATCGTCGGTGATATCGACCCACAGCTCGACGTAGGAGGTGAATCCGCCGGGGACTCCGGCGAACTGCATCATGTCATAGGCCATTTTTTCGCGCAGCATGGAGGCATCGCCAAAGTTGTTATGCAAGAGCAGCATCTTCAGGTTGCTGTATTCCTGCTCCGGAATATAGGCGTTGAAATCAAGCTTGAAAGGTTTCTTGTCGCCCGGAAACCACAAGGTGCTGTTGCCCTTGGGACTGATCCCAATTTGGGAGACCGTTTCGCCGAAAACGACCGCGTTGGCCGGAACCATCCGTTTGGCCTCCGGTTCGGCCATCATCGCGTCCCAGTTGGCCTGGGTCAGCCGCACTTCGATTTTGCGGACTTTGTTCTGGTCGAAGACCGTCCAGTAATCGACATTGCTGGAGGCTGGATGCATCACATCCACCAGCACGCTGGCCGTGGCGGTCTCCCCCTGTTCACCCGTGACTTTGACCGTGATGGTGTACTGGCGCGGCTTGGTGTAAACATAGGAGGCGTAGCCCCCCTCGGCGGTGGCATCCGTCTCGAAAGAGCCGTTGCCGTCCAAGTCCCATTGGTAGCGCACGATCTCCCCCGTGGTGGCGTGACTGCCGTAGGCGCTGAAATAAACCGTCAAGGGCGCCCAGCCGCGGTGGGGCAGGGCATAAGCATAAACTTGGAGATGGGAAGCATTTTGGGATGGGGTTGCCGCAGGAGCCGACGATACGCTGAGAACAATCCAAACCAGCGCACTGACCACGAAGAGTGCGATGATGGCGATTTCGACGATACGCAGCCAGTCTCGATCCTGCCAGGCTTGTTTCATGACTCTCGGCTCCAACGAAAGTAATTAGCCTCTTCTGTAATCATCAACAAATGACTGTGTTTTCTTAGGAATTCAGGAAACCTTGAATTTTCCTTCTTCCATTCCTGGATTCCTTATGGAAAATATTGACCCCTTGTTGTCAAGATTTTTTCTGACCATTACAGAAGTTTGCTTGTTCTGATTATATACGACAATTGGAAGTTGTCATCCTAGTTGGGGACGTCACGGTTGAGCAAATTGCGGAATTGCAAAGGATGACGGGTGAGATGCTTGGTCAGGGGCGGCGGCTCCGGTGGATGGGCTTGATCAAGATCGAAGGAGTCGGGGACTGTGGCCGGAAGGTGATCGATGCTTCCCGGCGTTTCCATTGTCTCCAGGCTGGCGAACACGGCTCGCAACAGCGCGATCTGATTTTGGTCATCACCCGGCTGGCCCATCAGCATGCCAAAAGGATGTTCCACTGCGACGATTCGAGGCACGCTGACCGAGGCGGTCACCTCAGGCATATTGGACAGCGTGATCGTCGTGATCCCGGCCGCTTCGATCGTTCGTTGAACCAGTCCAACGGACCAGTTGCAGATCGGTCAAGCGGGCACCAGGACGACCACATCGACGTGCTCGTCTTGCATTTTCTTGATCATGGCGGGCACGCTCTCGGCCAGCAGTTGCCCGGGATCGACGGTGTAGCCCATGTAGCTGTAATGCGACGGCGCGGAACGCCCGATTTCCCCCTCCGCTTCCAGGGTGTTGAGATGTTCGATGGGCAGGAGGCAGTTGATGTCCTCTTCGCCAAAGGCAGGGTTGATGTGCAGGTGGTACACGCCGATGACTTCGGTTTTGGCCGTGCGGGGGATGACCCGATAGGAGGGATCGCCGCGCCAGGGGTCTTGGCGTTCAAACGCCTGATCGAAGGGCTTATTCTTGAGAGCGATTCCCCCGGAGCTAATTAGCGCTACGGTGCATTCTGAAAGCGGCTTGGACAATGGCTTCCAGGGGATCGGGCGCGGCACTTCCAGCTTGATCCAGGATTTGAGCACGCGTTTGGTCGCCCGGCTGACAAAGCGATAGGAATCAACGGTTTCGGTCATGGGGAATACTCCTATTGATAGCGCCAAATAAAATATTCACCACACGGTCACAAAGCTCACAAAGAACTTTTTTGTGAACACAAAGGGTATCCTTTGTGTCCTTGGCGACTTTGTGGTGAGCTAGATGAAATAAAAGCGTTGAAAAGACCTATCAGGCGAGATGCTAAACTGTGACTTCTATGTGTTCAACTTTGGCTTCGGGGGAAATCAGTTTCACCTTGGCTTCAAGGTTGTGCAGGTGATCCCAAACCTTATCGGCGGGGATGCCCGCGGGCGCATAGCAGGTGAACAAGACCTGCTCTGTTTCCGGGCGGAACCGATTTTCACTCAACCGGATACCCTGCCGTGGCCCAAGCGTTGACCCCGCCATTCACGCTGGTGACCTTTTTGAAGCCGGCTTCCAATAGAATATCGCGCCCCACCTGGCTTCGATTTCCCGATCGACAGATCACGACGATCTCTTGGTTCTTGGGGAGTTCTTCCACGCGATCGGGAAGTTGCTCCAGAGGAATCAGCGTTGTCTCGGGGATGCGGAGCACATCCCATTCTTCTTGCGTGCGTACATCCAGAACCAAGGCGCCATCCTGATAGGCCTGATAAGCCTGTGAAATCGAGATCACCGCGGGTAAGCCTGATGATCTCGTCCCCAGAAGAATTCCGCCGACGATGAGCAAGATCACTGCGGCGATGCCGATCCAGGTCAGGCGTTGTTTGCGTCGCTTCTCGGCGCGTCGTTTTTGAATATATTCTTTTTTCATTGAAACCTCATTCTGTGTTTGTAAGTATGTACGAATCGATAACGTCTCCGGTGCGGGTGATGAATTGGAATTCGATCTTCGTTTCGCTTGCTTCGACCAGCATAGCGCCGTGATTTTGATTATATCGAACCTCGCTCGCCTGGTGAATTTCGTCAAGGGCATAAATCGGCCCGCCGCCTACCCCGTTGATGAAAATTGGAAAACCGTCGACGATCAATCGTTCGTAGATGTGGTTATGGCCGCAGAAGAGAACGTCCGCGCCCCAGGCTTGAAACGGCCACTGCATCCAATCGATCGAGCCGTGTGGCCCGGATGAGTAGGGCGGATGATGGCCGTAAACAATCTGCCACGGACTTGTCGATTCGCCCAAAGCCGTTTGGAGCCAATCTGCCTGGGCGGATGATTTACCCACGCCATCCGGTTCGCGGGAGTCGCTGCTCAGGGCGAAAAAATGCACCGGCCCCCAGGTGAAATCGTAATAACGTTCGTTGCCGGGCAGTTCGAAATAATCGAGATAGGGTTGGGCCTGGTTGGTGTTCCAATCGTGGTTGCCCAGGGTGGGGAAGAAGCGGTTGATCTCGGCCCCTGCGCCGTAATCGCCGTGGTAGGGAGCGATGTACTCGTGATAGTACTGACCGACGTTGAGATCGATCGTCTCGGCCGCGCCGTCGGGATAATTATTGTCTCCGGTGGTGATGATCAAGTCTGGTTGCCAACGTTTGACCAAATTGGCGACATCTTCGGCCGGTTCTCCGGCCAGGCCGTAATCGCCGATGACGGCGAACCGCAGGGCGGTGGGTTGCGGCGATGGCGTTGGTGTGGGCGTGGATGATGGGACAACCTCGATGAGGGTCGGCGTTGATGACGCCTCCACCGTTGGGAAAGGGGGCTCCGCTGTGGGCGTGGTCGCAAGGACGGGAGCGGTCGCGGTGGGAGATAGCTGATCCGGGTCTGCTGCCAAGCGGCAAGCTGCCCCGAGAATCGCCAGCAGCAAGACCGGCCACAAGGCTGCTCGTCGCCGGGCAGGCATAAACAACGAGATCATCTTTGCTTGCAGATTTATTCGTCCCTGAAGTCGCTCTCAATAATATCCCCCTCGGACTCTACATCTTTCCACTCGCCTGGAATGGTTTCATTCAAGGCTTCGCGGTGCTCTTGGACGATGTGCGGCGGGCAAAGCTCGATGAAGAGATAGATGCCAACGCCGATGACCACCGCGTCGTCGACAGGATTGGCGGGCAGCAAGTCGGGGAAGATGAAATAGACCAACGAGCCAAAGGGCAGCGCCTTCAACCAGATGCTGATCCGGGGATCGCCCATCAGCTTGAAGACCAATCTGATCTCGTTGCCCAAGTTGCGGAAGAAACCGCGATCAGTTTTTATCGGTTTATTCGATCGGTTGTTTGTCATTTGAACCTCCGCCGGTATTATACATCAGGTTGCCGCGCCGAAATGTTAAACCACCTGTTGGGCTCATTCCTGAAAATAGATTGCCAAGAGATCGTTCAGATCTGCCTGGGAATGCTTGGACAGGGTATTGAAAAAATCTTCCCGGTCGACGAGCTGATAGCGGTAGGTGGCAGTATAATCCTTGAGAAAGGCGAAAAAGGCCTCATCGCCAATGACGGCGCGCAAATCGTGGAGGAATAGTGCCCCGCGCAGGTAGACGGCATCGCGGTAGGGCCGATAGCCGTCGGTGTAATGCAGCGCGCTGTCCACCCAGCCGCTGGGTTGGTAGAAGTGCACCCGCTGCTCGGTCCACCAGGTCAGCGCGTCGGGGTAGAGATGTTCGTAGAATAAGCGTTCGCTGTAGGTCGCCAGGGCTTCATCCAACCAGGGCTCCAGGGCCTGGTTGTTTCCGACGATGCCGTACCACCATTGATGGGCGGTCTCGTGAGCGGCGATGGTGATCAAGAAGCTGCCCATCTTGTCGTCATAGGTGTTGAAAAAGCCGCGGCTGAGAAAATGAAGGCCCTGGTACTCCATGTCGTGGAGGAAATCGCCCTGCACCATCGTCAGGCTGGGTTGCTCATAAGGGCCGAAAAGCTCGGAATAGAGTTCGAAAGATTCTACGGTGGCGTCGAACGCGGCCACCCCCGGCGATTGATACTGCCCGAAGACATAGCCCAGCACGGTCGTGTCGCCGACTTGCTGCTCATAGCGGTGGTAGGATGGGCTGACCGAGAAGACGAAATTGCGCCCGTTTTCAAGGTGATAGCGGTGTGTTTCTCCGTCACCTTGATCCAGTGAACTGGCAGCAACCATGGTGCCATTGGGTGCGTTTTTCAAGGTCAACGCGATGTCGAAGTCGGCCACGGGGAAGACGAGATGCTCGCCGTAATACCAGGGATTATGGACCACCCAGCCCTCGCCTGGCTGGTAGGGCGGCACGAAGGGATACCAATCAACTAGATTGATCTGGCGGGTGGTGTAACCGAAAGGCGTCGGACCGACTTCTTCCGATTGAACCAGAGGGGGCATCTGAAGTTCGTAGCGTAAAGAAAGCGTGCGCTCGTCCCTCGGCGCTAGGGGTTCATCCAGGGGGATGCGCAAGCGAATCCCCTGGAGGGTGTAAGCCTCCACCGAGTTGCCATCTCCCCAGACAATCTCTCTCAAGGTGAAAACGCCGGGATAATTGTTCGGCTGCACCACCAGGACCAGCTCCGGGATCGGCTCGTCGGAGGGGTTGGGGATCGTCAGCGCCTCTTCCACGCTGAGATGGCGATAGGCATAATCGAGTTGCGCCGAGATGACGTAGCTCGGTTTGGATGGCGGCGGGACCGTGGACGTCGGAGTCACGGTGGGGGATGGCTGCGGTGTCGGTGACGGGGTGACTGACGCAGGGACGCTCGGGACGGGCGTGTCGGTTGATACCGTTGGTGTAGCCGTTGACTCGGCTTGTGGCGCCCCGCTGCATGCGGCAACAGGCAAAACCAGGCTGATCACGATGATGGCGAGAAGAATGTTTTTCATGGAGGGCATCTTATCACGAAGGGAGTAAAAAATGTAGCCAATTGTTTTTGACGTATCTATCCTCCATGCAGTATAATCAAGAGCGTTATCATTAATATGCTCTTCGATATTGAAAAAGGAAAAGAACAAACCGATGAAAATTCAGTGGTACGGACACGCTTGTTTTCGGCTTACGTCGCGAGGTTGTGCAACCGTAGTTACAGATCCCTACAATCACGAAGTCGTCGGATACGAGCCGTTGGACCTGCGCGCCGACATTGTGTCCATCAGCCAAGATGTACCTGCTTATAATCATGTCTCCGCCGTGAAGCGGAAAAAACGCATCGTCAAGGGCCCCGGAGAATACGAAATTGGCGGCGTTTTCATCACCGCGATTCGCACAAATGGCGAAACGAAGCGCAAAAAAGACGAGCCTTACAACACACTGTACGTCTTCGACTACGATGGGATTACCATCGCCCACCTAGGAAACATTCACCGCGTTCCCAGCCAATCTCAGATCGAGGCTTTGGGAGCGGTAGATGTCGCCCTCGTCCCGGTCGGTGGCGGCGAGGGGTTGAGCGCGGCGAAAGCATCCGAGGTGATCAGCATGCTCGAGCCGGGCATCGTCATTCCGATGCATTATCGTACCTCGGACTCAAAGTTGAAACTCGACCCGCTGAGCAAGTTTTTGAAAGAAATGGGGCTGGGCCAAGTTGAAGCCGTGGAGGAATTAGATTCCTCCGCCTCTTCAATCCCCACGGAGACGGAAGTCGTTGTCTTGGATTACCAATCTTAACCTGTGGAGATGATTTGTTGTGGCGATTAAGCTGTTGATGACATGGGACATCATTCCCGGACGTGAACAAGATTATTTTGAGTTCATGGTGCGGGAATTCGTCCCCGCTATACAGCAGCTCGGGTTGGAACCAACCGGAGCTTGGGTGACCGTGTATGGCGACCAACCCCGTATCCAAACCGTGGCCCAGACGAAATCGATAGAAGATTTGCGCGCTATCCTGCGTTCTCACGAATGGGACACCTTGATCGATGAATTGATGGATTACGTAGAAGACCTAGAATTCAAGGCTGTCAGGGCGCGGCCCGGATTCCAGCTCTAATCTCGGCAGGAGGGCTGGGTTTCCCGGCTCTCTTTCTTTTCCCCTCTTGATGACAACTTCATTTGCAGATAAATTGCTCTCTTGGTACGCCCAAAATGGCCGCGAGTTACCCTGGCGTGGTCATGCGGATCCCTACGCGGTATGGGTTTCTGAGGTGATGCTTCAGCAGACCCGCGTCGAGACCGTGATCCCCTACTTCGAACGATGGATGGATCGCTTCCCCAGTGTGGATGCGTTGGCTGCTGCGACCCAGCAAGAAGTCTTGAATCTCTGGGAGGGGTTGGGCTATTACAGCCGCGCCCGCAGGCTTCACCACGCCGCTCAAATTGTGGTTACAGAGTATGGGGGCGAGCTTCCCGCCGATGTGGACAAGCTGCGCGACCTGCCTGGCATTGGCCGCTATACTGCCGCGGCCGTCGCCTCGATTGCCTTCAACCTGGACGAAGCTGCCCTGGATGGGAACATCCGCCGGGTGTTGGCGCGGGTCTTTCATGTTAGCGATGTGGTCTCATCCGGCCAGGGCAAGCGGATTCTTTGGGCTCTGGCGGAGGAGTATCTCCCCACGGGCCGCGCCGGGGACTACAACCAGGCGATGATGGATTTGGGTGCCACAGTTTGCACGCCCAACGATCCCGCTTGCCAATGTTGTCCCTTGGCTGACATCTGCCGGGCGCGGGCGCTGGGGATTCAGAACCAGCTTCCGGTCAAGAAAGCGAAGCCGCCAATCCCTCACCACACCGTCACCGCCGCTGTGATCCATCGTAATGGCCACGTCCTGATCGCCCAACGACCTCAAGACGGCCTGCTCGGCGGCATGTGGGAATTTCCCGGCGGGAAGGTCGAGCCGGATGAAGACCTGCACGCCTGTCTGCAACGTGAAATCTGTGAAGAGCTCGGCGTCGATGTCGAGGTTGGTGATTCCCTCGGTGTTTATCGGCACACTTATACCCATTTTCGGGTGACGCTCCACGCCTTTCATTGCAACCAGATCCAGGGAGAGCTCCGGCAGCTCGAACACGCCGATTTGCGCTGGGTCTCGCCCGGAGAGTTTGATGTTTTTCCGATGGGCAAGCTCGATCGCCAAATTGCCAACGCCCTGACCAATAAAACTTCTTAATGCAAAACATTTTTCAGCTGAGACAAGATTCTTTCATCGTAGCTCAAAATTTTTCAACGCAGAGTCGGAAAGATGCAGAGACGCGGAGTTATTTATTTTTTCTCTGCGACTCTCTTCGTTAACGATGTACCCAACAAGACAAGGATGCGCTAGACAATGATCATCGTAGACGCACACCAAGATTTAGCCTGGAATATGCTCACCTTTGGCCGCGATTATACTCTTGCCGCGGCCGAAACCCGCCGCCGGGAACGGGGCAGTATCGCTGTTCGTAAAAACGGCGATACGCTCCTCGGTTGGCCCGATTACCAGCGCGGCCGGGTGGCGATCATTTTCTCAACATTATTTTCCGCCCCCCTGCGTACTAAACAGGGAGATTGGGATACACAAGCCTACGCCGACGCGTCCGAAGCGGAATCGCTCTACCGAGCTCAGTTGGATGCTTACCATCGCCTCGTCGACGAGAACCCGGACAAATTCCGCTTGCTCCGCACCCAGACCGACCTGGAGGAACATTTGTCCGCCTGGCAAGAAGAGACGGCCACACCCCCGGTGGGGTTGGTTGTGCTCATGGAGGGGGCCGAAGGCGTCCGCTCCCCGGCAGCATTGGAGGAATGGTGGCAGCGCGGCGTCCGCATCATCGGCCCGGCCTGGGCCGGGACCCGCTTTTGCGGCGGGACGGGCGAACCGGGGCCGCTGACCTCGGAAGGATATGAGTTGCTCGAAGCGATGGCCAACATTGGCCTGACCCTGGACATCAGCCACATGGATGAGCAGGCCGTTCTGCCCGCCCTGGACATGTACCCCGGCGCGATCATCGCCTCCCATGCCAACGCGGCCGCCTTGCTCAAAGACATGGACAGCAATCGTTTCCTCTCTGACCGGGTCATCGAAGGACTCTTGGAGCGAGATGGCATCATCGGTATCATCCCTTATAATCGCTTTCTACTTCCCGGCTGGCGAGAAAGCCACGGGCGCGAACGAGTCCCCCTGGACTACGTCGCCGCTCAAATTGATTATATTTGCCAAATAGCCGGAGACGCCAACCATGTTGGCATCGGCAGCGATTTCGACGGCGGCTTTGGCTTGCAAAAAACGCCCGCTGGCATCGACACCGTCGCCGATTTAGGTAAAATAGCGCCCTTGTTGGCTCCAAAAGGCTATTCGGAGGAAAACATCGCCGCCATTTTGGGACGCAATTGGATTCGATTTTTAGAAAACAGATTACCGAAAGGATCAACCCTTTAATGCTCAAACAACCGATTAATGGACGCAAGCGTTCTCGCCTTAGTATTGGCATTGTCCTGCTTGGTTTATTCATCTTTCTGCTTGGAGCGGAACCGGAATGGTTTCGCCTTGATCGCAGCCCGGTGGTTGGCTTTGTCCAAATCTCCGTTTTTCTGCTCGGCCTGGCAATCATTTGCATCGGCGGTTATATTGGTTTCTCAATTCAGTGGGCAGAGCGAGAACGGACGATCAGCGCCGATATTGGCCTCCGCTTGGTCGCCACAGGCTATGTTATCGCCGTTGTCTCCGGCATGGCCGACGTCTTCGGTTTCGGCACCCAAACGTTCCCCCGGATTCCCTACTTCGGCCCTATCCAGGCCACCGGTGTCGTTTTTGGAGAAGCGGTCATTGCGGTTGGTTTCTTGCTGATGATCCCGTCGAAGATAACTCCCTCCCAACCTCTCCAACTTGAGCCCGAATCATGAACCGGAAACAAGGCACCTTTTCGCTCGTCTCTTTGGGATGTGCCAAAAACACCGTCGATTCGGACTCGATGGCACAACTGTTGATCAGTGCCGATTACGAACCCGTCGACACACCCGACCGGGCCGACATCGTCATCGTCAACACCTGTGGATTCATCGAAGCAGCCAAAGAAGAAGCCTATCAAGTCTTGGAAGATCTCGCTGACCAAAAACGGGAGGGGCAGATCTTAATTGCAGCAGGGTGCTTGTCCCAACGCTACGGAGAGCAAGTCTTGGAGCAGGTCCCGGGCGTTGATGCCATCCTCGGCACCCGCCGCTGGATGGACATTCTCGAGGTGATCGAACGCCTGCGAGAAGAAGAGTATCCCAGGCTGGTTTATCACCTCCCTGACGTCCCCACCGTAGGGCGCAACGAAGCCGGGGCGCTGCGCGCCAGCATCATCGGTGCCAGCGCGTATCTCAAAATCGCCGACGGATGCCGCCGCCCCTGCGCCTTTTGCGCTATCCCCCTGATCAAAGGGCCCGCCGTCAGCCGTCCCATGGATGCCATCCTCGCGGATGCCCGCGCCCTCCAAGAGTTGGAAACCCGCGAGATCATCCTCATCGCCCAAGACACCACCGATTACGGCCATGATTTGGGGATCAAGAACGGGCTGGCTACATTGCTCAAGAAGATGACCAAAGCCGTGCCCGACGTCGATTGGATTCGGGTGATGTACGCTTATCCTGGCTATGTCACCGATGAACTCATCGACGTCATCGCTGGCGAGCAGCAGGTGCTCCCTTACCTGGATATTCCCTTGCAGCACGCCGACCCCGATATCCTGAAAGCGATGCGCCGCCCCGCCAACATCGATTGGGTCTACCGCACGATCGAAAAGCTGCGCGCCACCATCCCCGACATCGCCCTACGGTCGACTTTCATCGTTGGCTATCCCGGCGAGACCGAAGCGGCTTTCGAGACTCTGTTGGATTTCGTCGAGAAAATTCAATTCGATCACGTCGGCGCCTTCGAGTTTTCCTTCGAGGAGGGAACGCCCAGCGAGCCGCTCGGCGACCCCGTCCCTGCGGAAGTGAAGCAAGAACGCTGGGAACGGCTGATGGCGTTGCAACAAGATATTTCGCTGAAGCAAAATCAACGCTTCATCGGCAAAACTCTCGATGTGCTCATCGAAGGCCAGGGCGAAGGACTCTCCCTGGGCCGCAGCTACCGCGACGCCCCCGAGATCGACGGCATGGTCATCGTCGAAGACGATATTCCCCCCGGCGAGATGGTACCGATCCGGATCAACGGCGCCATGCCTTACGACCTGACCGGTGTCTTCGACGGCAGCATGTACATCGACTTGTAGTCCAAAACCGCGATTGATAAAAACAAACAGAATCTGTGTTGATCTGATTTGTCTGTGGCTATCCTTCGCTATTGATAGGAGTTACGCAGTTCATATAAAAATCACCGCTGGGGCGCGGAGTGCGCAGAGATTTTGGGAAAAAAGAGACAAAACAATGTTTTTCTCAGCGTTCTCTGTGTTTCGGCGGTAAATTAGGCTTCATGTGCGTAAGTACTGTTATTGAGAAACATAAAGAATCAAATCTAAATCTTCGGAGAATCCATGCTCAACCTCAACAATCCTGAGATCCAATTCGCCCTGGACGCCGTTCGCCAGGCCTCGCTCCTGACCAAGCAAGTCCAGGCGGAGATGGTCTCGCCAGCACTGACTAAAGACGACCGCTACCCGGTCACCGTGGCCGATTTCGCTGCCCAGGCTCTGATCGGCTACTTGATCACCGAAACCTTTCCCAACGATCCCCTCATCGGAGAAGAAGACTCCGCTGTGCTGCAAACCCCCGAGGAAGAAGAAACCCTCAGCCGGGTGACTCAATTCGTCGGACGCTTCACCGACGGTGCCGCGCCCGAAACCGTATCCCGCTGGATCGACCGCGGCGCAGGCCAAGCGGCCAACCGCTTCTGGACCCTCGACCCGGTCGACGGCACCAAAGGGTTTTTGCGCGGCGATCAGTACGCCATCGCCCTGGCTCTGATCATCGACGGCCAGCTCCAAGTTGGCGTCTTGGGATGCCCCAACCTCAGCGATGGCTACCGCCCCGAAGTCGGCGGTCACGGCTCCATCCTGGTCGCCAGCCGGGGAGAGGGAGCCTGGTTCACCCCGCTGGAAGCTGAATCCCATTTTCAACGCCTCCACGTCTCGGAACAGAGCGATTCCACCCAGGCCCGGCTGCTGCGCTCTTTCGAATCCGGCCATACCAACGTCAACCAAATCGATTTGCTCGCCGACGAAATGGGCATCGAAGCCAATCCCGTTCGCATGGACAGCCAGGCCAAATACGCTGTCCTGGCCGCTGGAGAAGCCGAAGTGTACCTGCGCCTGCTCTCGCCCAGCCGCCCCAACTACCGCGAAAAAATCTGGGATCAGGCCGCAGGCGCCTTGATCACCATCGAATCGGGCGGGCGCGTCACCGATCTGGATGGCAAACCGCTCGATTTCACCGCCGGGCGCACCCTGGCGAACAACCGCGGCGTTTGTGCCACCAACGACCATCTCCACGCCGCAACGTTGGAAGCGCTCCAGGCCATCGAAGCCTGAGTCACAAGGGGGGATTTTCATGGCCCGGTCCGAAAAAATCGCCCTGATTTTATCCACCTTAGCCGTTCTGTTCTCAACCTGGGTTGCCCTGGGGGTCAACGAGGGGCTGGCCCAACTCGAAGATGAATACGCCTACTTGTGGCAAGCCCGCCTGATCGCCGACGGCCAAATTAGTACGCCCTCCCCGCCCGAAGCGGAGGGATTATTCATTCCCTTCGTGATCGATTACCAGGGGCACCGCTTTGGCAAATATCCCCTCGGCTGGCCGGTGGTGCTCTCGCTCGGCGTGATCGTGGGCGCTCGGTGGCTGGTCAATCCGCTGCTGGCCGGGCTGGCCGTCTGGCTGACCTTCCGATTGGGACAAAAACTTTTGAGAGATAGAATCGGCCTGCTGGCCGCTGCTCTGAGCGTTGCTTCCCCGTTGTTCTTGACCTACACCGGATCGCTGCTCTCCCACACCTTGGGACTGGTGCTCAGTCTGTTCTTCGCCCTCGCCTGGCTGGATGCCGTGGACGAACAGAAGCTCACTCGACGTTGGCTGCCGACCCTCGGCGCGGGATTCAGCCTAGGGCTGCTGGCTCTGACCCGCCCCTGGACGGCCTTCGGCGTGGCGCTACCCTTTGGCGTCGATGGCCTCATCCGGCTTTGGCGCAGCTCTCTATCTGTCCGTAAGCGAATTATTTCCATCGGGCTGATTGCCGCCGCGATCGCCAGTCTGCACTTTTTGTGGCAATATGTCCTAACTGGCGACGCGCTGACCAATCCCTACACACTCTGGTGGCGCTATGACCGGGTGGGCTTTGGCCTCCGACACGGCCCCCGCGAGATGGGCCACACGCTGAGACAAGGCTGGCTCAACACGCGCCACAGCTTGATTCTCGCTGGGCGAGATCTGTTCGGCTGGGGCCAGCTCGGCTGGTTGTTACCCTTGCTGGGCCTCTGGAAGCTGCGCCGTCGCCGCAAAGTGTGGCTGCTGGCCAGTGTCTTTCCTGCGCTTGTGTTGGTTTATATCGCCTATTGGGTCTCGGGTCCGCGCTATTTCTACGAAGGGCTTTACAGTTTGACCCTCTTGAGCGCAGCGGGAATTGCCTGGTTGGCGGGCTGGTTCACCCCCTCCAACGAAATTGGCTTGCTCAAGCCGCGGCTCCGGCAGATGCTTGTCCTCGGGTTGTTTGGCCTGGGTTTGATCATCAGCGCCGTGTTCTACACGCCCGCCCGGTTGAACGCCATTCAGGAGCGCTACGGCTTCCACCGAGCCGACCTGGAAGCGTTCCAGGCGGCCGCGTCCGGAGCGAAAACGCCCGCCTTGATTCTTGTTGATACCGAAGAATGGAAAGAGTATGGCGCGTTGCTCCATTTGCAAGACCCCCAACTGACGACGCCCTTCCTCTTCTACTGGGCTTCAGGGGATGACGACGCCCATTCTGATCTTGCCGATCATTTCCCTGGGCGGAGCATCTATCACTTCAATCCCAACAACCCTACGCAACTGTTGATAAGCCGGCCTTGACGTTAAAGTTGAATGAATTTGACTGACGGGAAGCGACGGAGAAATGCTAACCACAGATGAATAGGATGAACACGGATTAAAAGGAGTGACCATGAGGGTTTACACGGAAAAAGAAGCTCGCCAGAATTTAGCTTCCTTGCTCGATCAGGTTGCAAAAGATGGCGAAGTGAGAGTGAAACGTAGAGCTGGTCAAGTTTTTGTGATTAGTCCTTTGCCAAGCACAAAATCCCCCTGAGATGTTGAAGGGATAGACCTAAACTTATCGAAACTTTGCTACCGTACATTTATATCCTGTAGCTCACAAATAGACCGCAGATGACGCGAATCAAGCAGATTTTCACAGATTTTTTTCTTGTTTTATCTGCGAACATCGGTTGAATCCGCGTAATTCGCGTTCCATTTTCATGGATGTACGGTAGAGAAATCGAAACAAGAGATCCTGGCGTTTGTCGAAGAGGGTCGAAAATCGTTTGATTAGGTTGTAAAGATCACACCGTGGTGGCTCGTAGTTGGCCGCGAAGCACAGCGGATTGGTGTCCTAATCGATATGCTTATGGAGAGAATTCACAGAGCAACTTGAACCGAGTTCAATCTTGAAGTGGGATTTGATCGACTTCTAAGATGTTGAACGGTCGAAACCAGGCCAGCATAGAGGGGATGAGCAAAAGCGATACACCGAAGATGTGGCCGAGGACTTGTTTCTGAAGCAGGATCGGGAACCAGACCCGGACGGTCTCGTAATAGGGAATCACGAGCAAAGCCGCCAGTGAAACCACCACCGCCGCGCTGGTGGTGCGCAGACGAGGGACGAGCAGCGCTGCCAGGGGCAAGAACCAGAGCAAATACCAGGCGTGGAAGGTGGACGCTCCCAGCAAGACATACCAGAAAAACACGCTCACCGCAGCCGAGATGGTCGCCTCAAAACTGGCGGCCGGCCTCGATTGGCTGTCGCGGCTGGTGATGAGTTGCTTCCACAGGTATAGAAACGATGTCAAGTAGATTCCTCCCATGATCAAGTACACTAGTGTGTTGGCCACATCAAAAGCCGGATTTGTGCCCAGGTGAGACCGCAGGGCCAAGACCAGCAGGGCAATCAGGGAGCGCCCGGCTGATTTGCTCGCGTGCAGCAGAGCCCATTTATCCATTTGCAGCCAATAGGGCAGCATCGCCAGAATCACGATCAGGGCGATTGCCATCCCGCGAGTCACGAATATCCCAATCCGCCGGGGCCAACTGTGTCGTCGCCAGGCCAGAGCGAACAAGAAAAACGGCAACACCACCACGGGGATGAACTTGACCAGGATCGCGGCGGCAAAGCCGAGTACGAAGATGAACTCGAAAAGCATTTTGGGATGTTTTTTTGTTCTCTTGATCAACGTTACAAACGACCAGACAGCAACCAACAGGAAGAAGACCATAACGATGTCGTTATGGCCGTTCTGGACGCTTTCGAGCAGCACCAGCGGATTCCAGGCGAAGAAGGCGCTGCCCAGGATAGCCCATCTTGGACGGATCAAATCCAGAATCCGGTAAACCAGCCAGACACTCCCGGCGTAGGCCAACAGGGCCAGGATTTTGAGGCTGAACAAATGAGCGAGATAGCTTCCGCCGCTGAGATGATACGCCCCAAGAGAGAGCCATTCCCAGACCGGGCCGTAGGGTGAGGCCGCGTCGGCCCACTCCCCGGCCAGCCCCAGCCAGGGGTCAGAGGCGGGCATCACCTCCGGAGCGGCGGAAAAGGGGGAAAGGCCATAACGCGCCCAGCCGCGCGTCCGCAGGGCGTAGACGAGAAGATCAATTGCGGTTTGGGGGTAGGAAAACACCAGGATCACGGCCATGGAAACGCCGCCCCAGAAGATCGTCTCGAAGCTTATCTGCCCCTGTTTCGCCCCACTGATTGGACGCAGAGCGCCAATGTAGAGGGCAAACAAAACCAGGACGGCGACGATATAGGCGACAAAACCGAAGCCCGAATAGTTCGTCCGCTTGGTATAGTCGATCGGGGGAATCACCCGGTAATAGGTGTGCAGGGGAAAAAAGAGCGTCCACCCCAGATAGATCAACCCACTCAAAACCAGGAAAATGCTCCAGCGGTTTTGGCCGGAGCGTGATACTGACTTCAGGATATGCTCACGCCAGAGCGTTTTGATGTGGCTCCAGAAACTCATCGTTCAGATAATGCCAGCAAAGGGTTCGATTAGAATGTTGTGCCGATGTTTTCGCTCAACACCGTGAACATCAGGATGAGATAGCACAAGAAAAAGGGAATCCCGATGATCAGCAGAAAAATTATACCCCACACCCCACAGTTTGCGACCAACAAGGGACGCGCCAACAAAAAAGGCACCGTCTCATCAACGGTGCCCTCTATGAGTGGGTTGGATTCTCCCTGTCGCATGGGAGATCATTCTTCCCCGTCTTCGTTTTCTTCCTCGCCGCTATCCTCTCCACTACAATTTTCTTGAGCTTGTTCGATTTGTTCCTGAAATTTAGGGTCGCCGGTATATTCGTAGGCTTTTTGATAGACTTCATCCGCTTCGCACCATTGGGCGTTTAGTTCCAGAGATTCGGCGTAGCCGACCAGCGCGTCGACATACCGCTGGGAAGCGGACCAGCCGGTGCCGTCGTGGAGGTTGGGGGTCGTAGCAGCAATTTGCTCGAAATATTCGATCGCTTTAGGCCAGTTGACGTCCCAGTAGCTCGCTCCGGTGATGTATTGGCGCGCCCACACTCGCCAGCTGTCGGCCTCGGTGTCCAGAACGCCAAAGCGCTCGGCTAGCGTGAGATCATAGATGCCGCCCTCCAGGTTGCCCAGCCCGATCTTTTTGATGCCGCGCTGCCGCAGGGCGATGTAGAGCATCCCGTCGATGTCCACAGAACGATAATCGGGATTGTTCTTACGCAGTTGCTCCAGGGTTTGAATGGTCAGGCCCCATTCTTCATTGGCAAGATAGGCTTCGGCCTGGGTGAAGAGTTCTTCGTCGGCGCGCAAATCGGGGGTGGGCGTGGCTTCGACGGCGGTTGGAAGCGGCGCGGGAGTCGGCGTGGCCGTTGCGTTCAAAATAATCAAAACCTGGGCGAGTTTATCGGTGATGCCGGGATAATCAGGAGCCAAGTTGATCACATATTCGAAACGCTGGCGGGCTACCTCGTAGCGACCGGCTTCCATGTCCTGGATGCCCAGTTCAAATTGCTCTGCGACGGCGAGCTGGACTTGATCTTGTTCTAAGGCTGTGCGCTGTTTGATCCCTTGTTGATACCCCAGCAGCGCGCTGATACCAAGCACGAGAAAGGCGGCCAGCAGCGCGCCGCCGATCCAGAGCCAGCCGCGGCGTTTGCGCTTTTTAGCAACCGGCTTTTCGACGGTTGAGGCGACGTGAACCGGACTTGTCTCTCCCTGAGGAGGGGTTATTTTTGTCGGTTGGGTTTCTTTCAGTTCATCATTCATAGTGGCACAATTCTAATGCGGAAGGGTGAAAACGTAAAGAAGGGATTATTCTCTCCAATTTTCCCTCTTTTGCGGGGTATAATCAGCTTATCTACACTTTTCGCTTTTGCTTATTTGGAAGATAAAACCGCAAACTTTTCTTCATCCTTTGAAGAGGAACCAACGACATGAAACAACTCCCTGCTATTGATCCTTCCTTTATGCTCGAATTTTTGACCGGCTTGTTGAACACCCCCAGCCCAACGGGATTTACCGATGATGCCATCGGATACACCGAACAGGCTTTGAGTAGGTTCCCGTTTTTGGAGCTGTCCCGCACCCGTAAGGGCGCCCTGGTCGCTACCTGGCCCGGAGAACGGCACGACTCGCCGCGAGCGTTAACCGCTCACGCCGACACGTTGGGCGCGATGGTCAAAGAAATCAAGTCCAACGGGCGGCTCAAGCTGACCAAAATCGGCGGCTTCCCCTGGAACACGGTCGAGGGAGAAGGCTGCACCGTGTTTCTTCGTGACGATTCTACGGTACGCGGCTCCCTCTTGCTGGCCAAAGCCTCGGTACACGTCTACGGCAAGGATGTCGGCGAGACCGCCCGTGATGACGACAATATGGAAGTTCGTCTCGACGCCCGGACCACCTCGGCCGACGAAACCCGTGACCTGGGAATCGGTGTAGGCGATTTTGTCGCCTTTGACCCGCGCGTCGAAGTGATCGCGGGCTTCGTGCGTTCCCGCCACCTCGATGATAAAGCCTGCGTCGCCAACATCGTCGCCGCGGTCAAGGCGATGCACGACGCCGGGCTGATACCGGCCCAGCGAACGACGATCTTGATCAGCAATTACGAAGAGGTGGGGCACGGCGCCGCGACCGGATTCCCCGATGACTTGGCCGAACTCGTCGCCGTCGATATGGCCGCCATTGGCGATGGCCAAACATCGGACGAGTTTCACGCTACCTTGTGCGTCAAAGATTCCGGCGGGCCCTATCATCACGGCCTCAACCGGCGATTGCGCCAACTGGCCGAAGAGCATGACATCCCCCACAAAGTTGACATTTATCCGCACTACGGCTCCGACGGAGAAGCCTACTGGCGCGCCGGAGGCGATGTCGCTGTCGCCCTAATCGGCCCTGGCGTGGACGCCTCTCACAATTACGAGCGTACCCACACAGAAGCCCTCCGGGCGACCACGAATTGGATTTTAGCTTACTTGCTCGCTGATTGATATGTAACTGATTCGCTACCAGAAAGACAGCCCATGAATCAAGAGAAAACTTATCGAGAAGAACGCCAGAAAATGGTCCGGGAGCAGATTGAACAACGCGGGATCACCGATCCCGATTTGCTCCAGGCGATGGGCGAGATTCCCCGCCATCTCTTCATGCCGGAGAAGAACCGCCGCTGGGCCTATTCCGATGGGGCCATGCGCATCGACAAGGGGCAAACCATTTCGCAGCCCTACATTGTCGCCCTGATGACCAACTTGCTCAAGTTGCAAGGTGATGAGGTCGTCCTGGAAGTTGGTACCGGCTCGGGGTATCAGGCAGCCATCCTGGCGAAGCTGGCCCGGGAAGTCCATACCATCGAGCGGCATCCCGAACTCTCCGCACAGGCGCAAGCGACAATCGAGGGCCTGGAAATCGACAATATCCACTTCCACCTTGGGGATGGCACCCTGGGCTTGCCTGAGTACGCCCCCTTCGATGCGATCATCGTCACCGCAGCGGCACCCAGCGTCCCTCAGAATTTACTTGATCAGCTTGTCGATGGCGGGCGGTTGGTGCTACCGGTTGGCAAGCGCTACAGCCAGGTGCTCCAAGTGTGGGAGCGCCACGGTGGTGAATTCGATCACGAGACCGTCACCGCAGTCGCCTTTGTTCCTCTGCTGGGAGAAGAAGGCTGGAGCGAGCCGGAATGAAGCCGATTGCGTTAGGATTGAAATAAAAATTAAGCGTTCAGTTCGGTGACATTCTGAACGCTTACAATAAAAAAACTCCTGAGCACCTAACCGCTCAGGAGTTTTTGATTCTATCGGTGGAATTTTTGGTTTAGACCCAATTCAGGGTGACCAGCACCATCGGGCGGCTCTTGGTCTTGCTATAAAGATATGAGCGCACCGTCTGGACGACCTGGTCGTAGATGTCGCCTTTGCTGCGTTTGACAGCGTTGATGGCGTGTTTGCGAACGTCGTCCATCAGTTCATCGGCGGATTCGTCGTATTTGTAAACAAAGCCGCGGGTGATCACTTCGGGATCCTCGACCAGTTTGCCCTTTTTATTCAGAACCAGGCTGATCAGCACGACCCCGTCTTTGGCCAAGGCCTCACGCTCTCGCATCACGCTGGGACCCACTTCTCCGACGCGGGAGCCGTCAACGAAGACGTAGCTGCCGGGGATGCGGTCGCCAAGTTCTGCGTGGCCGTTCTCAAACTCGACAATTTGGCCGTTTTCGATCACCTTGATGTTCTCGTGGGGCATGCCAGCTTCGCGAGCGATAACGGCGTGTTGCTTGAGATGGCGCAATTCGCCGTGGGTGGGGATCAGATATTTGGGTTTGACCAGATGAAGCATGAGGGTCATTTCATCCTGTTTGGCGTGGCCGGAGACGTGAACCGACTTGAGCGGCTCATAAAGCACATTGGCGCCGCGGCGGAACAGGCTGTTGATCGTCCGGTAGATACCCTCTTCGTTTCCGGGGATCGGATGAGCCGAGAGCACAATGGTATCATCCTCTTCTAGTCCGAAGCGACGGTTGGTTCCGGTGGCAAGCCGTCCCATAATGGACATGGGCTCCCCCTGTGATCCGGTGCACATCAGAACGACCTCGTCGCTGGGAAGCTTCAAGGCTTCATCCAGGCTGACTTCGACATCGTCAGGGATATCCAGATAGCCCAACTTTTTGGCCATCTTGGAATTTTTGCGCATGCTGTAGCCGACAAAGGCCACCTTACGCCCGTGGCGATCTGTGGCATCGACCACTTGCTGCATTCGCGAGATCAGCGATGCGAAGGAAGCCACGAGGATACGTCCTGGGGCATTGGTGAAGACATCTTCAAAGGCTGGTACGATCTCCTTCTCCGAAGGAGTCCAGCCGGGCTTATCGGCGTTGGTTGAATCGGACAACAGTGCCAGAACGCCCCGGCTGGAAAATTCTGCCAGCTTGGCAAAATCGGTTGGCCAGCCATCAACGGGGGTGGGATCAAATTTGTAGTCCGTTGTGTGCACAACCAGGCCGGCCGGAGATGTAATTCCCAGGCCGACTGTATCGGGGATGGAGTGGCATACATGAAAGAACTCCACCTGGAAGGGGCCAACGTGAATCGTGTCACCGGCGTGAACCGTGTTCAACTCGGTGCGATTCAACAAACCGGCCCGCTCTAACTTGACCTCCAACAACCCGCGAGTCAAGCGAGTGGCATAAATCGGCGCCTCGATCTCCTCCATCACATGGGTGATCGCGCCAGTGTGATCTTCGTGTCCATGAGTGATGACAATGCCGCGAATTTTGTCGCGGTTGGATAATAGGTATTCAAAGTCGGGAATAATGTAATCAATTCCTAACATGTCGTTTTCAGGAAACATGATGCCTGTATCGACGACAAGGATATTCTCGCCATACTCATAGACCATCATGTTTTTCCCGACTTCCCCTAATCCCCCCAGGGGAAGAATTCGTAATTTTTTACTCATTGGTATTTACCTCTTTATTTTTCCGCCCCACTGAATCCCGGTCCTTGGTGACAACGCGCTAAGCTATTGCTCCAATGGCTGTGATTGCAGCGTGGCAGAGTTGATTAAGTTTTCTTCAAAAACCCTCAGATACTGAGGGTATGATTGCAAAATAAATTCAGTGTTTGCTTCTACACAAACGAAGCACAGAGATCGCAACGATCAAATGTTTGCTGTGCAACTTGACACGATTGAATTGCTCCCCAGGTAAATAATAGAAAAATACCCCGTCGGGTTAATCCGGCCGGGGCTTGAAATCACATCAAATTATTGTTTTTTGAGATTCTAGGCACCACAATGTTACCGACGTACAAACCAAACGCATCGAAATTCCGTCATCATCTTGTAAAATCAGCGTTGTAGTAATCGAGCTTGACATCAAGCCCACTCTACAACTCAGCGGATTATAGCATGCCGGGCTGTGTTTGTCAAAATCGAATTTCCCCCTCAGGAATTCTCAATATGGCGCAAAACTACTATAGTATCAAATGATACGAAGGTCTAAAGCAGTTTTTGCGTATCGAGACCAGCGCATCCGGCACGCAACCGGCGTTTTGCTTGCGTTTCACACTCAAATTTAGAATCGCTGTTTCCCCCTTTGATTTCCTGAAAAAAAGTTACACCTTGACTCTTTTGGGAAGATTATGTACGATCTGAGCAGTTTACATGTAGCCTATCCATGGAAGGATAAGAATGTATGTCAGAATTAAAATATGTCACTTCAGACACCTTCCAGGCTGATGTCCTGGATGAATCCCTGCCCGTCTTGTTAGATTTTACGGCCACCTGGTGTGGACCGTGCAAAATGCTCGCTCCCGTGATAGAAGAATTGGCCGAAGAATGGGATGGCAAGGTTCAAGTCTATAAAATCGATGTCGATCACAGCCAAGATCTGGCGATGAAATATCAGGTCATGAGCGTGCCCACCGTGATGCTTTTTGTCGATGGAGAAGAAAAAGAGCGGATGGTTGGTTTTCGTCCAAAGAAGAAGATCGTCAAAACGGTGGAGCCTTTCCTCGAATAACGAAAATCAGCTTGAGCAGGTTATTGCACCCTTAAGTTGGAAAACGTAGTCCAATCCGGGTGATCAAATCGATTCTGTTGTCATCAAAAGACCCTGTCGGTATTCCGACAGGGTCTTTTTCTTCTTTGAGAAAGACTGTTTTTCTATAGACCGGCTGCGTCTTGGAGCAAATCGGCCTTGTCAGTGCGTTCCCAGGTCAAATCCAAATCGTCGCGGCCGAAGTGGCCGTAAACGGCAACCTGTCGGAAGATGGGGCGGCGCAGATCCAAGTCGCGGATGATCGCGCCGGGACGCAGATCGAAGTGTTCATCGATCAAGTCGGCGATCTTTTCATCATCGATTTTGCCGGTCCCAAAGGTCTCTACGTTGATGCTCAGAGGGCGCGCCACGCCGATAGCGTAGGCGACCTGAATTTCGCAGCGGTCGGCCAGGCCGGCGGCGACCACGTTCTTAGCCGCCCAGCGGCTGGCATAGGCGCCGGAGCGGTCAACCTTGGTGGCATCTTTTCCAGAGAAAGCGCCGCCGCCGTGTCGGCCCATGCCGCCGTAGGTATCGACGATGATCTTGCGTCCGGTCACACCGGCATCGCCTTGCGGCCCGCCAATCACGAAGCGCCCCGTCGGGTTGACGAAAATCTTCATCTCATCGTCGACCATGTCTTGTGGTAAGGTGGGCATGATCACGTTCTCGATGATCGCTGAGCGAATTTTTTCCTGCGAGAGTTCAGGGGCGTGCTGGGTGCTGACCAGCACGGTATCGATGCGCACGGGTTTGCCATGGCTGTATTCCACGGTGACCTGTCCCTTGCCATCGGGGCGCAGCCAGGGCAGGAGGCCATCTTTGCGCACTTTCGCCAGCCGTCGGGTCAGCTTGTGGGCCAGGTAGATGGGCATCGGCATCAGGACGGGTGTCTCATTGCAGGCGTAGCCAAACATCATCCCCTGGTCGCCCGCGCCGATGGCGTCGATTTCCTCCTCGGTCATCTCGCCCTTTTTGGCTTCCAGAGCCTCATCCACCCCCATGGCGATATCGCCGGATTGCTTGGCCAGGGCCACCAGCACGCCGCAAGTCTCCCCGTCGAAGCCGTATTTGGCCCGTGTGTAGCCGATATCTGTGATCACTTTGCGGGCGAGTTGATCATAGTTGATCTGTGCTTTCGTGGTGATCTCTCCCATCAGCATGACGTAGCCTGTTTTGGTGGCCACCTCACAGGCTACGCGAGAACAGGGGTCTTGCTCCAGGCAGGCGTCCAAAACAGCATCGCTGATCTGGTCGCAAAGCTTGTCGGGATGTCCCTCGGTAACCGATTCGGACGTAAAGACGAGTTTTGGTGATGTCATAAACGTTAGGGTCATTTGAACCTCCATCATCTAAGAAAAGAAAATTGCCCCGTCTCTAAAGAGGGGGCAATACATGATTGCACAGCTCCCTCTCATCTTCCAGATTTCCTTCCTGCCGGAATTAGCACCTGGTTTGAGCTCGCCAAACTGGTTGCTGAGGTTTCACAGGGCCGGTCCCTCCACCTCTCTGGATAAGAGTTGCTTGGGGTTGATTAAATTGTTGAGCCGAATCGTACCATGCTCGTTTTAGACTGTCAAATTTCGGGTTTCGGCGCTCTAATATTCGATCTGGCTGATCGGATTCAAGACATCGAAGTTGTGACGAGCGACGATCTCGCGCACGGTGCCGGTGCGGCCGCGGATGACCAGGCTTTCGGTGCGGGCCCCATGGCTGAAATACTTGATTCCGTCCAAGAGGGCTCCGTCGGTGATGCCTGTGGCGGCGAAGAAAACATCATCGGAGGAGACCAGATCTTCCATCAACAGAGTTTTCTCGAAGTCATAACCCATCTCTTTGCCTCGCTGGAGTTCTTCGTCGCTGCGGGCGAAGAGTTTGCCCTGAATCTCGCCGCCCATTCCCCGCAGGGCGCAAGCCGCCAGGACACCCTCCGGTGTGCCGCCGATACCCAGGAGCACATCAACGCCAGCATCGGGCCAGCAGGTCATCATCGCCCCGGCGACATCCCCATCGGGGATTAGGCGGATTCGGGCGCCGCTTTCGATCACTTCTCGGATTAAGTCTTCGTGGCGCGGCCGATCGAGTATCACCACGGTGAGATCGCTGACCTCCATATCCTTGATGCGGGCAACCCGCTTCAGATTGACGCTCACCGGTGCGCTGATGTCGATCATGCCCGCCGCTTCAGGACCGACAGCGATTTTGTGCATGTACATGTATGGGCCGGGATCGTACATGGTTCCCTCGGGGGCGATAGCGACGGTGGCAATCGAGTTGATAAAGCCGTGAGCAAGAGGGCGGGTTCCATCAATGGGATCAACTGCGATGTCCACCTTGGGGGCCTCCCCTGTGCCCAATCTTTCCCCGTTAAAAAGCATCGGAGCTTCATCTTTCTCACCCTCGCCGATAACGACGACGGCGTCCATCTCAATCGAATTCAACACCAATCTCATCGCGTCGACCGCTGCTTTGTCGGCGGCTTCTTTGTTGCCTCGCCCCATGAAGCGTCCCGCGGATAGGGCCGCGGCCTCTGTTACCCGAACCAGTTCGAGTGCCAAGTTGCGGGTTGGTTTGCTGTCCATGGTCTTCTTACTCCTTCCTGCTATCTTGTTACTTGAAAGAACATGTTCGTTAATCCTGTTTGGTCTGCTCGTTGCTAATCGTCTAGTCTCATCCCAAAAACCAGTTAATCATATAATAACTGATCACCCCTCCCCATAACCAAGAATCGATGCGGTCAAAAGCACCTCCATGTCCCGGAATCAAATTGCTGGAGTCCTTGGCCCCGGCCTGGCGTTTGATCATGCTCTCGCCCAAATCCCCTAGAGGAGTGACAATCGCCAGAACCGTTCCCAGGAGAATCGCTCTCCCCGGCGCGATGTCAAGCGAAGTGGCAAAAACCAGTTCCCACAGTTTGACCACCAAGAAGCTGCCCAGCGCCCCGCTGAGGATACCGAGGAGATAGCCCTCCCAGGTCTTGTTCGGGCTTAGGCGTTTGCAAAGGGAGGTGCGACCAAACTTTCCGCCCAGAAAATAGGCCCCGGAGTCGGCCAGCCAGATGGCCGGAAGCGCGATCATCAGCCACCAGCGGCCATTGGGCAGGTGGCGCAGAGAGATCAAGTAGGCACCGATCCAACCGATGTAGCCAATCCCGGAAACGGTGATGGCAAAGTCTGTCGCCGCTTTGTTTCTTCCACGTTCGTAATCAGCAGCGTGAAAGGCCAGGCTGATGAGCAGGGTGAGCCCGAAGATCAAGCCCGCATGCTCAAACCCAAAAAAGCCGCGTCCCAGCGCAAGAGCGACGACGGCGACAAACATGATAACGCCACGGGGCCGAAATGAGGCTTCTTGAAAGAGGCGACTATACTCCCATACCGCGATGCCCAGTAAAAGGGCAATCACAATCGTATAGGCTGGCCCTCCAAAATACATCAGAGCCAGCCCAATCGGTAAAAGAATGACTGCAGTGAGAATTCGTTGAAGCATAAATCTAGGGATCGATGTGAGTTTTCGAAGCGTTCAGGCATTTTGCCCTTGCCGGTGATATGTCTGTGGCAAGAATAGCACCCCGTTGAACGCTCGCTCTATTTGTCTAGACCGCCAAATCTTCTGTCTCGCTGACTATACTCCAGAATCGCTTTGTGCAGGGCTTCTTTGTCGAAATCGGGCCAGTAGATGGGCGTGAAATACCACTCGGCGTAGGCTCCCTGCCAGATCAAGAAATTGCTGCCCCGCAATTCTCCCGAGGTGCGGATGATTAAGTCGGGGTCGGGGACACCGGCGGTGAACAGGTACTGGTTGACCAGATCGACGGTGACATCTTCGGGAGCGACACCGTCTTCGATCATGTGGCGGATAGCCCAGACGATTTCATCTCGCCCGCCATAGTTGAAAGCGACATTGAGAACCAGTCGTCTGTTGTCTTTGGTCAGTTCAATGGCATCGAGCACCTTTTGTTTCAGGGATGGTTTCAGCCTATCGAGACGGCCAATGTGGCGAAGCTGGACGCCTTGTTCGTTCAGTTCGTTCAATTCGCGGTCGATCACATTTTCGAGAATGCGCATCAAGCCCCGCACTTCCTCAACCGGTCGGCCCCAGTTTTCGGTGGAAAAAGCGTACAAAGTCAGATATTGAATGCCGAACTCCACGGAGGCGGTCAGAATTCTACGTAGATTTTCGGTCCCCGCCCGGTGGCCGGCCAAGCGGGGCAAGTTGCGCGACAGCGCCCAGCGTCCATTCCCATCCATGATAATGGCGACATGCTGGGGGATGTTTTCGGGCAAAGTGAATTTTTCTTCTGGACTCATGATCGGATTTTGATTTTTCGGTTTCGAGAGGTCAAGAAAGCGGTGAGAAACGCTTTGATCTAGACCTCTAAAATTTCGGTTTCTTTATTTTTACTGATCTCGTCAATTTCTTCGATGTGGCTGTCGGTGAATTCCTGGATTTTCTTCTCACCGCGCATCCGATCGTCTTCGGAGATCAGGTCTTCTTCTTCGAACTCACGCAACTCCCTAATTGCATCGCGGCGGATGTTACGGATGGCGACGCGCGCTTCTTCCGCCCGGCTTCCGACGATCCGGACCAATTCCTTGCGTCGTTCCTCGGTCAGGGTGGGCAGGTGCAGGCGGATATTTTTGCCGTCGTTGTTGGGGGTCAGCCCCAGGTCAGATGCCATGATCGCGCGCTCGATGTCGCTAAGCGTTTCGGGATCGTAAGGGCGGATCAGCAGGGTGCGCGGTTCCGGCACCCCGACGCTGGCGAGTTGTTGCAGTGGCGTTGGAGCACCGTAATACTGCACCGATAGCTTTTCGACCAGGGCAGGGTTAGCCCGTCCTGTGCGAATGGCGACCAAATCTTCTCGTAAGGCCTGAACGGCACCTTTCATTCGAGATAGCGTGTCTTTATAGATGTCTTCAAGCATGGTTATCTCCTCAAATGTGATCTGATTTGATAAAGTGTGCTGCTTCGGAGCAAGGGGGCGGGACTTGGCTTCATCGGCGGGATCCTCTTCCGAGGTTGATGTTGGTCCGCGTTGTTGAAGCCGGATACCGTTTCCCTGCTGGGTATGTCCTGATTTTACCACTAATGGAGGGGAACCTTCATCAAGAAGTGTAACACAACCCTATTGCAATATTCTCAAAGAGGCTGTGTTGGTGTTTCTGGTTGGGGATCGTGGAAAGCGGCTACGCCTCGGTGACCAGAGTGCCCACGGATTTGCCATAGAGGGCTTGGCGCAGGGCGCCCTCTTCCCAGAGGTTGAGCACCAGGACGGGGAGATGGTTGTCCATGCACAGGGAGATGGCGGTGCTGTCCATCACCTCGAGACGGCGGTTGAGCGTTTCGATGTAGGTCAACTTGTCGAACTTCTCCGCATTGGGGTTGGTCATCGGGTCGGAATCGTAAATACCGTCGACTTTGGTCGCTTTGATGAGCACATCGGCGCTGATTTCCATGGCGCGCAGGGCCGCGGCCGTATCCGTCGAGAAGAAGGGGTTGCCCGTTCCGCCGCCAAAAATGACGACGCGCCCTTTTTCCAGGTGGCGGATAGCGCGTCGGCGGATATAGGGCTCGGCCACTTCGCGCATCTCGATGGCCGATTGCACCCGGGTGACAATCCCGGCCTGTTCCATCGCGTCCATGAGGGCCATGGCGTTGAGCACGGTGGCGAGCATGCCCATGTAGTCGGCTGTCGCTCGGTCCATTCCCCGCTCGAGGCCACGCCGCCCCCGCCAGATGTTGCCTGCCCCGATGACGATAGCGATTTCCACCCCCAGCGAATAGATTTCTTGCAAGTGGCGGGCGACATTTTCGGCCTGAAGGGGATCAATGCCAAACCCTTGTGAATTAGCCATCGCTTCACCGCTCAATTTTAATAATATTCGCTCGTATTTCAGGTCTTTATCCATTTACGCTGTCCTTTCGGCGCCCGATGAAAGCTTTGGGGCGCCTTTTGGATAAACAAAAAGGCCAACCGTTAGGTTGGCCTTTGATGGCTTTACTCCTTGCTCTCTTCGCCGAGTTGCCAACGGGCAAACCTGCGGATGATGATGTTTTCGCCAATGGCGGCGATCTTCTCATGGAGTAAGTCTTGAATGGTCAGATCTTCGTCTCGGATGTACGCCTGGCGGGTGAGTACAGTTTGGTCTTTGAATTTGTCCAGTCGCCCTTCGACAATCCGGTCGATGATGTGTTCGGGTTTGCCCTCCTGGAGGGCCCGGTCGCGAGCGATCTCGCTTTCTTTTTCGATCACTTGCTCGGGAATCTCTTCCTCTTCGACCCACAAGGGGGACATCGCCGCGATTTGTAGGGCAATCTCGTGAGCGAAGTCACGGAATTCATCCGAGCGGGCGACGAAATCGGTCTCGCAGTTGACCTCGACCATCACGCCAATGCGGCCATCGCCATGGCTATACAATTCCAGGATACCCTCAGACGCCTCGCGATCTGCTCGTTTGGCGGCCTGGGCCAATCCTTGTTTGCGCAGAATCTCAACAGCTTTTTCGTAATCGCCGTCGCTTTCTTGGAGCGCTTTTTTGCAGTCTAGAATGCCGGAGCCGGTGGCTTCGCGCAATTCTTTGATTTGTTCGGTAGAAATACTCATTATCGGTTATGCCTCGTCTTCTTCGCTTTCTTCTTCATCTGTTTCTTCTTCGGCTTCTTCCTCGGGGGCCTCTTGTTGCTCTTCCTCGGCCTCTTCAGAAGCTTCTTCCTCTTCAGCGATCTCTTCGACCTCTTCTGCTGTCTCTTCAACGGCTTCTTCCTCTTTGCTGACTTCTTCGGCCTCTTCTTCTTTTTGGGCTTCAAGCTTGGCCAGCGTGGATTCGCCGAGCAACTCTTCGTCGCTCAATTCGGCCGTCTTTTGGTAGTCGACGTCTGCTTCGGGGGGGCGCTCTTCTTCCACGTCTTTGCGCATCGCCTGTCCCTCGAGAACGGCATCGGCAATTTTGCCGACCATCAGTTTGATGGCCCGGATGGCGTCATCGTTGGAGGGGATCGGGTAGTCGATGTTGGATGGATCGCAGTTGGTGTCGACCATGGCCACAACCGGAATTTCGAGTAGGTTTGCCTCGTGAACGGCGGTCGCTTCTCGACCGGCATCGACGACGAAGAGAATCTCGGGATTTCCGTTCATGTCGCGGATGCCGCCAAAGAGCATTTCCAGCCGTTCGATCTGGCGGGTTTTGCCCAGGGCTTCTTTTTTGGTCAGGATATCGAAATCGCCGCGGTCGCGCAGGCGCTCCAGGCGGTTCAACTCGTTGATCCGCTGTTGGATGGTGTTCCAGTTGGTCAGCGTGCCGCCCAACCACCGCCGGGTGACCCAGGGCATGTTGCAGCGTTCTGCTTCTAGTTGGATCGTCTCTTGGGCTTGTCGCTTGGTACCGACAAACAGTACCTTCCCTCCCTCTGCGACCGTGTCACGAACTAATACATAAGCTTCGGTGAGCGCTTCGAGTGTTTGTTCAAGATCGATGATATGGATGTTATTGCGCTCGGTAAAGATGTAATCTTCCATCTTCGGGTGCCAGCGATGGGTTCGATGCCCAAAGTGAACACCACTTTCTAACATTTTTTTCATTGAAACAACGCGCATAATTTAATCTCCTTTGCGTTTTGACCTCCGCTTCTGTCAATCCCTGTGGGAACCGCGGCGACTTTGCCACCTGACGGCACGCCCCAATGGGTCGAGAAGCGTGTGTGATAGATTTGCTCTTGCTCGTCATATTATTCGGATAGGCGAAGCTCAGAGCGGCTGGAGTATATCATAGGAAAAATGATTCGTCCAGCTAAATTAATCTTTTTCGACTCGATTCAGGCGCAGGTAAGCGCTGTCCTTCTCGCCCAGAAGCCCGACGATGAAGTGATACAGAGCGTGCAACTCCAGGGCAAAGGGGAGATAGCCGCCATACCCAAGCAAGGGCATCTCGAAGACGTGCCAAAAGTCGACGAAGGGGACGGTGTAAATCCACTTTGGGTAGGAATAGAAATTCCACATCTCCCAGAAGAAAGCGGTCACCAGCACCCCCAGCCAGAGGGCAAGAATCGGTCGCCAGTTGCCGCACCAGGTCGCTTGGGCCAGATTGCGGTTGCCCAACCAGACGTTGACCGGTTCCATGATGCAGTAGAGACTGAGCCAGAGCAGGGGGAAGCAATAGTGCGGCCAGATCAGCAGGCAGGCCAGCATGGCCCACCCGGCGATGAAAAATCCCAGCGTGGTTTTGCGGGTAGGGCGGATGACCGGGCCGTTTTCCCCCGCGGGCAGCCAGTCGAAGCTGGCGATCAGTTCGGCGGTTCCAAACACCGCCGGTAACACCGTGGAGAAAGAAAACGTCGCCAGGATGCCGTATTCGACGTTGGTGAAGAGCTGGCGGCCATCGTAGACCCAATTTTGGACGCGCATGTTGAGCAATTCGAAGAGCCACCACGCCGGTGCCGAGACGAGAAAAAGCCCCAGGTATTTGGGCCAGCTGCGAGTGGCTAACGAGCTTCCCCGGCGCCAGTAGACCAGGCCGTCCACAAACAAGCAGTATCCCAGCCAGAGGGGAAAGAAGGCCCATTGCGTGCGCGCACCTGGCAAAGTCCAATTCAGCGGCCAGAAAACGGCGATGAGCAGTAGCCCGATCCACCCATGGAGGGGTAGTTTGCTAAACCACTTCATTTATCAAGTTCGTACAATTCGACCAGCACGCCATGGGCCGCCTTGGGGTGGATGAAGGCGTATTTTCTACCGTCGTCGCCGGTGACGGCTTGTTCGTGAATTAGACGGATGTTTTTCTGCCGCAATTGGGCCAGCATGGTGTCGATGTCATCGACTTGCAGGCAGATGTGGTGCATTCCCGGGCCGCGGGTAGCCAGGAATTTTGCTATCCCTGAGTCAGACGTTGTTGGTTGAACCAGCTCGATTTTGCTGTCTCCCACGGGGAGAAAGCCGATGGTGGACTCTTCCTTGGGAACGTCTTCTCGGTGGGTAAGAGCGATGCCAAGGGCATCTTGCCAGAAGGTTAGGGCCTCGTTGATGTCTTCGACGACTAAGGCGACATGATTGATTTTCTTAACGTTGGGCATTTTGATCACGCTCCACGAAAAATTTTAGATGATATGCTGTGTGCGAGTCTCCTGACCGCACACACGAGATGTCGGGGTCAGGAGACCCTTGACAATCCTGATTAATTTACTCACGCTTCGAGAAAAATTTTTGAATGATAAAACGGCGGATGAAAAATTCGGCTGCTATCAGCAGCAGGATGACGAGCAGTGAGTACCATTGCAGTTGAAGCCGGATGCCGACTTTGGGGTTGAACAGAATTTGCCACAAAGAGACCCAGGTCAAGCGCTCGACCGGATTGGGCACAACCGGAACACTGATCACCGGGATGACGGGCAACAGTGCCAGGACGAAAAACACGGTCAGAGTGGTTACCAAGTAGGAGATGTGTCTTATGATCATAGCCATGCTTTGGACTCGTATTCTCCCCAGACATCACGCAGGATGGCGCAAATTTCGCCCAGGGTGATCTCGTTTTCAACGGCTTCGATCAACAATGGCATCAAGTTATCGCTGCCGCGGGCGGCGGATTCGAGTTCGGTCAGGATGGCATTGACCCGGTCGCCGTCGCGTTCGCCCCGTAGTTGTTTCAGACGGGCGCGTTGCGCTGCTTCAATAGCGGGATCGACGCTGAGATGCTCGAGGTCAAGCTCCTCGTCGGAGGCGTATTTGTTCACCCCGACGACGATCTGTTCCCCTCCTTCGATCGCTTGCTGGTAGCGGTAGGCCGCGTCTTGGATTTCGCTCTGGATGAAACCGTGTTCGATTGCGGCGAGGGCCCCGCCCATCTCGTCGATCTGCTCGATATACTCGCTTGCTCGTTCTTCGATCTCATCGGTGAGCTCCTCGATCAGGTAAGACCCGGCGAGGGGATCAACGCTGTCGGCGACGCCGGATTCATGGGCGATGATCTGCTGGGTGCGCAGCGCCACCTGGACCGATTGCTCAGTAGGCAGCCACAGGGCCTCGTCCATGCTGTTGGTGTGCAACGATTGCGTCCCTCCCAAGACGGCAGCCAGGGCTTGCAGCGCCACCCGGACGATGTTGTTCTGGGGTTGCTGGGCCGTCAGCGTAGACCCAGCCGTCTGGGTGTGGAAGCGGAGCATCCACGAGCGGGGATTCTCGGCGCCAAACCGCTGGCGCATGATCTTGGCCCACAGCCGCCGGGCAGCGCGGAATTTGGCGATCTCTTCGAGGAAATTATTGTGGGCGTTGAAAAAGAAGGAAAGCTGGCGGGCGAATTTGTCCACATCCAGCCCGGCGTCGATCGCGGCCTGCACGTAGGCAATCCCGTTTGCCAGCGTAAACGCGACTTCCTGCACGGCAGTGGAACCCGCTTCGCGGATGTGGTAGCCGGAGATGCTGATCGTGTTCCAGGAGGGGATTTCGGTCTGGCAGTATTGGAACACATCGGTGATCAGACGCATGGACGGCTTGGGCGGGAAGATGTACGTCCCGCGGGCGATGTACTCTTTAAGCACGTCGTTCTGGATCGTGCCGCGCAGCTTGCTGATCTCGGCACCTTGACGCTTGGCCACGGCGACGTACATGGCCAACAAGATCGCCGCCGGGGCATTGATGGTCATGCTGGTCGAGACTCGCTCGAGGGGGATTCCGTCAAACAACGTTTCCATGTCATCCAGCGACGAGATCGACACGCCCACTTTGCCGACTTCCCCGGTTGCGATCGGATCGTCGGCATCGTAGCCGATTTGGGTGGGCAAATCGAAGGCGACCGAGAGCCCGGTCTGGCCCTGCTCGAGCAGGTAACGGTAACGGGCGTTGGATTCTTCGGCGCTGGCGTATCCGGCGTATTGGCGCATCGTCCAAAGGCGGCCGCGGTACATGCTCGGGTACACGCCGCGGGTGAAGGGATACTCACCCGGGAAGCCCAGGTCTTGTTCGTAGTCGCGGCTCTCCTCGGGCGGAATCATCAGCCGCGGTAACGGAAGCCCCGATGGTGTTCGAAATTCGCTTTTCCGCTCGGAAAAACGGTTTAAAGCTGGGTTCAGGGTTTCTTCTTCCCAACGTTTTTTTTGATCATCTAATGTCATAGATTACCTCGTGTGTTCATCTTTTCCAAAGTATACTCCAAGCCGCTTGGTTTCAAAGGCGAGTTTTGTCATCGTTTGAGGCAGTGCATAAAAAAAGAGAAAAAAATGCTCGAAAGTTGCTTGACCCAACCCTTGGATTACACTATAATCTCGCCAGCTTGTAAACCAAGTCACAAACATGATACCTAACACCCGCTTTTTTTCCTTCTTTTTTTATTTTGGCAGCCTCCCCAGGGTGCCGTTGGCGGTGTTTAAGCGCATGTGACGAAAAAAATCACACGAGAATTGAAACGAAACGCTAGGCCGACGGCCTGGCGTTTTTTATTTTTGGAGGTGGATTATGAAAATGGTTGGTATTCGCGGCGCCACCGTCGCCGAGGCAAATACTCCCGAAGCGATTCTCGCGGCGACTCGCGAGTTACTGTTAAAATTGCAAGAAGAAAATTCCAATTTGGAACCCGACAACATTGCCAGTGTTTTCTTTACCGTCACCGAAGATTTGACCGGTGCTTATCCCGCTCAGGCCGCCCGGCAGTTAGGATGGCACCACGTCCCGTTGATGTGCGCGTGTGAGATTCCCGTGCCCGGCAGCCTGCGCAGGTGTATTCGTGTTTTAATCCATTGGAACACGGATCTCTCTCCAGACCAAGTTCAACATATTTATTTGAAAGCTGCCCATTGTCTCCGCCCGGAATTATCCTGACAAAAAAGAGGAGTTTATCTTATGATCATCATTTTGCGAGCCCATGCAAGTCAAGAGGAGATCGATACGGTCACAAAACAAGTCGAAGCCTATGGTGCCACCGCCCATGTTTCCCAGGGTCAGGAGCGCACCATTGTCGGCATCATCGGAGATGTGCACCAGATCAACCAGGACGCCTTCAAGTTAATGCCCTTCGTCGATCGGGTGGTGCGCGTCTCGCGACCTTACAAGCTGGCCTCGCGCGAGTTTTCGGTGCAAGATACGGTCGTGCCCCTCAATGGCGTCCGCTTTGGCGAGACACCGATTGTGATCATCGCCGGGCCGTGCTCGGTGGAGAGCCGCACCCAGATGCTTGAGATCGCTCATGCCGTGCGAGAAGCGGGAGCGACGGTGTTGCGCGGCGGCGCTTTCAAACCGCGCACCTCGCCGTACTCCTTCCAAGGCTTGGGCGAGGATGGCCTGGAGATTTTGGCCGAGGCCCGCGAAGCCACAGGATTGGCCATCGTCACCGAGGTGTTATCGCCCGATCAGATTCCCCTGATCCTGCAGTATGCCGACATGCTCCAGATTGGCTCCCGTAACATGAAGAACACCTCCCTGCTCCACGCTGTCGGCGAGAGTCAGGCGCCCGCCTTGTTGAAACGGGGGATGAACGCCACCCTGGACGAATTCCTGCTCGCTGCGGAGTACATTCTCTCGCACAACAACCAAAAAGTGGTCTTGTGCGAGCGGGGCATCCGCACTTTCACCCAGGCCACCCGCAACACTACCGACATCAACGCCATCCCCGCTCTCAAACAAAAGACGCACCTGCCCGTGATCCTCGACCCCAGCCACAGCACCGGCCATTGGGAGTATGTCAATGCTATTGCTCGGGCCGCCATTGCCGCGGGCGCAGACGGCTTGATCGTGGAGGTTCATAACCGGCCCGAAGAAGCGCTCTCTGATGGCGGCCAATCGCTCAAGCCAGAACGCTTCGCCGAGATGGTCAGTCAAGTGCGGGCGATTGCCGAGGCTGTGGGTCGTTCTGTGTGCACAAAATTGCTCCATGCATAGCGAAAACCCTCCCTTTGGATTGTCTGAAGCCCGCGTTGCCATTATTGGATTGGGGTTGATGGGAGGATCTTTGGCGCTGGCGCTGCGGGGGAAATGCCAGACGTGTTTGGGGCTTGATCCTGACCCTGAAACGATTGATTTGGCTCTTGAGCGCCAGGTGGTCGATCGCGCCGGCCCGAAACCTGTGGAAATCCTGCCCGAGGCCAACGTGATCGTCCTGGCCGCGCCGATCAACGCCATCTTGGATTGGATTGCGCGTTTGCCCGCCTTGAAACCCGATTCCGCCGTGGTGCTTGACCTCGGCTCTGCCAAAGTGTCCGTTTGCCAGGCCTTGGAATCCCTGCCGCCGCGCTTTGACGCCCTGGGTGGCCATCCCATGACCGGGAAAGAGACATCCGGTCTTGCCCACGCGGAAGCAAATTTATATCAAGAGGCCATTTTTGCGCTCACCCCGCTGCCGAATACGACGCCCCGGGCTCGCTCCATTGCCTTAGAGATCATCGAAGTGATCGGCGCAGCGCCGTTGTGGCTTAATCCCGACACACATGATGCCTACGTCGCTGCGACCAGTCACATGCCTTACTTGATTTCAGCCGCCCTGGCTTTGGGCACCCCCCCGGAAGTGGCCTCGCTGATCGGACCGGGATTCCGCAGCACGGCGCGGCTAGCGGGCAGCGGCCCTCGGATGATGACCGAGATTCTGCTCTCCAACCGTGAGGCCGTCTTGGGCGCTTTGGCCCGCTTCGAGCAGCAGCTCAACCGCCTGGAAGGCGCGCTCAACCGCGGCGATCCCGCTGCGCTTCAGCATGCCCTGAGGCAGGTGCAGCATCACCGCAAGGTTTTGCTCGATCGCAATAAGGCTTTTTAGAGGAACCAGAGGTGGCAGAAGAGCCAAGGGGGCAGAGGGGAGCGTTAGCAAGAGCCGATGTTTGAGTTCCCTCTCCCACTGGGAGAGGGCTAGGGTGAGGGTAAGTATTCAAGCCACTCCGCCGAGCGCGTCCCTTCGTCGCGCACGGTCTGGAAGAAAGTATCTTGCACCGATTTTGTCACCGGGCCCATGCGCCCGGCCCCAATTTGACGAAAATCGATTTCCCGCACGGCTACTACTTCAGCGGCGGTGCCGCACAAGAAAATTTCATCGGCGATGTAGAGTTGGTCGCGAGAGATCGGCTCTTCGATCAGGGGGTAGCCCAAATCGTCGATCAGGGTGACCACGGCATCACGGGTGATCCCCTCCAAGATGGTAGCACGCGCCGGGGTGTAGATCTGTTCGTCACGCACCATGAAGAGATTCATCCCGCTGCTCTCGGCCACGTAACCGTCTGGGTCGAGCATGATCACTTCATCGAAACCCATCCGCAGGGCGTCGGTTTTGGCTAACATCGAGTTGACGTAGTTGCCCGACACTTTGGCCTTGGTCATATTAATGTTGGGATGCAGGCGGGTGAAGGAAGACACCGTCATCCGAAGACCTTGCTCCAGGGCCTCGGCGCCGTGATAGGTGTCCCACTGCCACACGGCGATTCCCACCCTCGGCTGGGCCTGATCCAGCTTCAACCCCAGGGGACCGTCCAGATACATCAACGGGCGGATGTAGCATTCTTGCAAGTCGTTAGCCCGGATCGTCTCAAAGATAGCCTGGCGAAGCTCTTCCAGCGTGTAGGGGAATGCTCGAATCCCGATGATGTGAGCTGAATCCAGAAATCGCTGCATGTGCGCGTCCAAGCGAAACACGGCTGGGCCCTGGGCGGTCTGGTAGCAGCGCAATCCCTCAAAAACGCTCACACCGTAATGCAGGCTGGGCGTCAGGAAGGGGATCGTGGCCTCCTCGGTGGGGATCAGGTCACCGTCCATCCAGATTAAGTCCGTTTTCATCATCTACCTCCAATTTTAGATTTGACCCGCTCTCTTTTTTGTGGCATAATCGAGCCCGATTATAACTGGAACTTATGAAGTTTAAGAAAATAATCCGGTAATAGCTGTTCTCGCTGTCCGCTTGGAGCTAAACCTCCAGGCTCATAGCTCACCCCCCCCTGTGGGGCTAGGGCGGTTTACCGTCCTTCAGCCATGAGCCTGAGGCTTGAGCCTCAGGCGGGACAGGATTACCGAATTAAATCTTTAAAGTCCATTTGAAAAGCTGTGATGGAAACGAGTAAGTTTGCGGCTGCCTGAAAGCGAACCCGGGAACGGTGTGAGCCGGGGCAGGCGAGCAAGCTGAAAATCCTTCCGGAGCTGTGACCTGAACGCATGTTTGCAAGTAGGGAAGCCGGGGTTGCTGGCCGTTATCAAAAGCACGAGTATGAACCAAACCTGTAAACTGTACAGTATATAGATGTGGAAGTGCTCGAATGGAGCGCCTGCCGAGGGGCAGGAATCCGGGTGGTACCGCGTGAGGTAAAACGCTTTTGCTTGCAAATGCGACACTCTCGTCCCGAGTGGACGGGAGTTTTTGTTTCTAGGAATCTTTTTACACGCTTTATTAGGAGAGAACGATGGCATTCAAACAAGTACCCAACGAAATCGACTTTATCGACCAAGAGCATAAAATCTTAAAGTTTTGGGAGGAAACGGACGCTTTCGAGAAACAACGCGCCCTGCATAAAGGGCAGCCTCCCTGGTCGTTTATCGACGGGCCAATTACGGCCAACAACCCGATGGGTGTCCACCACGGCTGGGGGCGCACCTACAAAGATCTCTACAACCGCTTCTGGACCATGCGGGGCCACGAACTGCGTTATCAGAATGGCTTCGACTGCCAGGGGCTCTGGGTCGAGGTGGAGGTCGAAAAAGAGAAGGGCTTCGAATCCAAGAAAGATATTGAAACCTACGGTCTGGATAAATTTGTGCGCGAGTGCAAAGCGCGTGTTCTGCGCTATGCAGCCGTGCAGACCGGACAATCTATTCGCCTGGGTTACTGGATGGACTGGAACGAATCCGACCGCCTGCGCTGGTTGGCGGAGAAATTGCTAGAAGACCCGGCCCAAGAGATCACCGTGGAGGGTCCCGAAGGTCCCGTGACCGATACGGTGGAACAGATCGTTGGGCGCTTGGGACTCCCCGAGCTGGGCGGCAGCTATTTCACCTTCTCCAACGAGAACAACTACATGATCTGGACGATGCTGAAGACCTGTTGGGAGCGGGATTGGCTCTACCGCGGTGCCGATGTGATGCCCTGGTGCCCGCGCTGTGCCACTGGCATCAGCCAGCATGAGATCGTCACCGACGGCTACATGGAGCTGACCCACCGCTCGGTGGCGGTGCGCTTCCCCCTGCGTGGCCGGGAGAATGAATCCCTCCTGGTTTGGACCACCACGCCCTGGACGCTGACGTCCAATGTGGCTGCGGCGGTCGGCCCGGAGCTGGATTACGTCAAGGTCAAGAATAACGGCCAGATTCTGTATCTCTCCAAAGGAACGCTGCACATGCTTCAGGGTGAGATTGAGGTGCTTGACGAGCTCAAAGGCGCCGAAATGGAAGGCTGGACCTACGATGGCCCCTTCGACGATCTGCCCGCAGCCCAGCAAGTTGGCGGCGTTACTCACTTGAACGAGTTGATCGAAGGGATCGACCAGAGCGCGGCCGACGTCCACCAAGTCATCCTGTGGGACGAAGTCGGCGAAGAAGAGGGTACCGGCATCGTACACATTGCGCCCGGATGTGGTGCCGAGGACTTTGAACTGGGTCAAGAACACAGTTTCCCCTTGATTGCTCCTCTTGAAGATGAAGGCCACATCATCGACGGCTTTGGCTGGCTCACAGGCATGCATGTCTCTGAGGTTGCCGATCCCATTTTCGAAAATCTGGAAAAGAAAGGCATCCTCTACAACGTCGAGCCGTACAGCCACCGCTACCCCACCTGCTGGCGCTGCAAGACCGAGTTGGTCTTCCGGCTGGTGGATGAGTGGTTCATCAGCATGGGCGAGAAATACGACAAGCCGCGCGAGCAGCTCACCCAGGAAGAGAAAGACGCCTCCTTGCGCTACCAGATCATGGACGTGGTCGATCAAATCCGCTGGATCCCCGATTTCGGTCATGCCCGCGAGTTGGACTGGTTGCGCAACATGGACGATTGGATGATCTCCAAGAAGCGTTATTGGGGCTTGGCCCTGCCGATCTGGGTTTGCGATGACTGCGGTCATTATCATGTCGTTGGCGATGACGAAGAATTGAAAGAACGCTCTGTGGAAGGCTACGATGTGCTTGAGGGCCACACGCCGCACCGCCCTTTCATCGACGCGGTCAAGCTGGCGTGCGATCAGTGCGGCGGCACGATGAGCCGCATCCCCGATGTGGGCAACCCCTGGCTCGATGCTGGGATCGTCCCCTTCTCCACGCTGCAATACCGCACCAATCGCGACTACTGGGAGAAATGGTATCCCGCCGATTGGATCAGCGAATCGTTCCCCGGCCAATTCCGCAATTGGTTCTACAGCTTGCTGGCCATGGCTACCGTGCTGGATAACTCCCCGCCTTTCCTGGAGAATTTCAGCTATGCCAGCCTGTACGCCGAAGACGGCCGCGAGATGCACAAGTCCTGGGGCAATGCGATCGAATTCAACGAGGCCGCCGACAAAATGGGCGTCGATGTGATGCGCTGGCTCTACTGCGCCCACAAGCCCGAACACAACCTGCTGTTTGGCTACCACCGGGCCGAGGAAACCCGCCGCCGCTTCATCATCCCGCTGTGGAATGTCTATTCCTTCTTCTCGACCTATGCCAGTTTGGATGGTTGGACTCCCCCCTCGCCCGCTGGGAGAGGGGATGGGGGTGAGGGCAGGAGCTTCGACCCCGGCTCGCCGGAGGGTTCCACCCCTGAGAGCGACAACCCGCTTGATCGCTGGATCCTGGCCCGTTTGAATCAGGTCGTGGGGCAGGTGACCGAGGCCTTGGAGAACTCCGATGCCTATACCGCTACCCAGGATTTTGAATCCTTCCTGGACGATCTGAGCAATTGGTACGTGCGCCGTTCCCGCCGCCGCTACTGGAAATCCGAGCGTGATGCCGACAAAGACACCGCCTACGCCACACTCTGGCACGTGCTGGTCAAACTGAGCCGCGCCCTGGCGCCGCTCATACCCTTCATCACCGAGGAGATGTACCAGAACCTGGTCCGCAATGTCTTTGACGATGCCTACGAAAGCATCCATCATACCGACTGGCCCCAGGCCGACACCGGCGTGATCGACGAAACCCGCATCGAGCAGATGAGTCTCGCCCGCCGGGTGGCCAGCCTGGGCCTCAGTGCCCGCAGCAGCGCTGGAATCAAGGTGCGCCAGCCGCTGTCCAAAGTGCTGGTCCACGTCAAGGAAGGCTGGGCCGAGTTGGAACGCGAGTATATCGACATTCTCGCCGACGAGTTGAACGTCAAGGAATTCGAGTTCGTCGAAGATGCCGATGTCCTGCTCAGCTACAAGGTCTTCCCGGTCAACAAGCTGCTCGGCCCCAAGTACGGCGCCGACTTCCCCAAGGTGCGCGCCGTCTTGAACGAACTCGATCCCGATGAGGTCGCCGCCAGAGTAGCAGCCGAGGAACCGGTCAAGCTGGACGTGAACGGCGAAAGCGTCAGCCTCCTTCCCGATGAGATTATGGTCAAGACCGAGGCCAGTGAGGGGCTTTCCACCGCCGAGGATAACCTGCTCACCGTGGCGATCGACACCACCATCACCCCCGAGCTGCGCGCCGAGGGGCTGGCCCGCGAGATCGTCCGTCGGGTGCAGGCCCAGCGCAAAGAGGCCAACTTCAACATCGAAGATCGCATCACCACGTGGTACCAAGCTGAGGCCGAACTCGTCGAGATCTTCGAACAGTGGAGCGACTATATCAAAGATGAAACCCTGACCACCGAGTTGATCGCCGGTGACCCGCCGGAGGGGGCCTTCGTGGAGGCGCACGAGGTCGACGGGATGGAATTTGCGTTGGGGATTAAGCAGAATTAATGAAGACATGGTCAGGGGCGAGGCATGCCTCGCCCCTGACCATGAAATTACAGCAAAGCATGTCACGGGGTAAACAATCAAAGTTCGATCCACAAAAACGCAACCGCCAGTCAACCCGCCTGCGCGGGTATGACTACACCCAGGCGGGTGCGTATTTTGTCACCATGGTGACGTATCAGCGCGCCTGTTTATTCGGCGACATCGTGGAGGGGGAGATGCGCTTGAACGAATTGGGCAAGATCGCTGACGAATGTTGGCGCGCCATTCCTGATCATTTTGACCACGTCGAATTGGGGGCCTATGTGGTTATGCCGAATCACGTTCACGGGATTATCATCATCAACGAAACCAACGCTGACGTTGGGGCGACTCATGAGTCGCCCCAACCAGACCCGCCCCAACTTCCCCGCGGGCCAATTCCCGGTTCACTGGGCGCTATCATAGGCTCCTACAAATCCGCCGTCTCCCGCCGCATTGGTCAGGAATACGACATCGCCGGAATTTGGCAACGCAATTACCACGACCGCATCATCCGCAACCGGCGCGAACTCGACGCCATCTGGCGCTACATCGAAGCCAACCCGGCCAATTGGGACGCGGACAACGAAAACCCGCGCCCTCGCCAGGAATAACGCCGCGGGTACGGATATCTCCTCCAGCTGATCGGACAACAGAAATTCTGATTTTGAATGTGAAACGCGAGTAAAACGCCGGTTCGCTGTGCGGCCCTTTGGGCAGTGCCGGATGCGCCGGTTCCGACTTGTGCGGTAAGTGATTTCAATAAGGTGTCAATAGGGTATCAATAGGGTATAAGCGGAGGAACAGCGCAAGCATAACGGAGGGAACTCTATGGCAAAAGCGAAAAAGAACGCCGTCATCGAGTTGAGCCGGCAGTTCTCATTATGTTACTGCGAGGAGCGTTTTCTGCAACGAAGCAGTCTCCCGGATGCTTGGAAAAGATTGCTTCGCCCTGAAAAAAGCATCCAGGGCTCGCAGAGCGAAGCGATGACATCCATAATGAGAATTGCTCATCGGGCAACCATGCAAGCAGTACATCCCCTGCAAGATGTGAAGTTTTGAAACCGGGCGCCCTGACGCGTTAATTTGATTCGCTGATATAATCCCTTCACCTTTAGATAGACCTTGATTTCGCTGTGTCAAGCCAACCGACGTGATCGAAACTATGAAGAAATCCTCACTCCCCCTCACAACCCTCCTCCTCACCACCCTGGCCTGCCGCCCGGTGATCACCGTGGGATGGCAGGAGATCGCCATCGTTGGGGCGGTCATTCTCCTTCTGATCGGGCCGCCGCTGTTCCGGCTCTACCGCCGCGTGATCGAGTTTCAAAGCTGGTGGCAGAGGAAGAAGGACGATGATTGACTGGAATAATTCCTGACAAGATCAATCGGATGGACGGGATAAAAGAAATAGCATCCGGTTGATCCCGTCCATCCTGTCAAAGAAACAAAAAAGCCCCACGGGGAATTCCCTGTGGGGCTCTACGCGTGCCGTTATGGGGAAAGCTTAGCCTTCTTCACCCCAATGAACCTTGTCGAGAATTTTCTCTAGAGCAATGGTATGGCTGCAACGGCCACGGGTCTGGAAGAAGTCACAATCGCAGTGCCACTCTCCGTTCTCAAATTGAACCTGATGGGGGTTATTTTTGCCGTCAAAAGTAACTTTGAGGGTATCAATTTGAATGCGCTCACGTTCATCCGCGTATTGGTTTGCTTTTTTGATCTTGCCGATCATGCCATAATCCATACTTAGCCTCCTAAAATGAAAAAAGCACGCCTCTTTGCGCGCGTGCTTTAGAACCGACAAACGTTGACTCGTTTTGAACCTGATACTCGCATAAGCGTCTACCTCCAAGTCTAATTTCAGTATACGTGGAGTCGTCTTGAAAGTCAAGCAGGGGCAAATAAAAAAAGCCTAAAGGTTTGTAAGGTTATCGAGAACGTTGACGGCCTGGATCAGGAAGGCTGAGAGAAGTAAATATGGCCCGGCCAATCGGGCGATTTCGACTATACTTGGGGCATGGAAACTGATCGGCTTAACGACCTGATTGCGAAAGGTATCGCTATCTTCATTCTCGTCGTTCTTTTGGGAATCGCGCCTCAACCACACGCGGTTCGGACGGGGTTGGAAGAGGCTCGCCGCGCCCAAACCTCCGATTCGTCCCGCCGCGCCGCCGCCGAACTGGCCCCCGTGGCTGAAGCGTTGCACTGGTGGCCTGGCTTGTGGCGTCAGGCCGGGCATGCTGCCCTCGCCGGGAGCGCGCCCGATGAGGCGATCGTCTATTTCCACCGTGCCGCGGCGCGTGGCGAACTCGCCCCGGAAGACGAGCTGGCCCTCGGCGACGCCTACGATCAGGTCGGCGACACCCCGGCCGCGGTCGCCACCTGGGAGCGGGCCGCCTCCGGCGCCGTCCGGGACGAAGCGCTCCCCCGCCTGGTCTCGGCCTATCTGGGCGCAGAGAAATTTGCCCAGGCCCGTTCGGCGTTGGAAGATCTAATTACCTCCCGCGGCGCCGAGGCCCGCCACACTTTCCCCCTGACCAGTCCGGATGGCGAACCCTATCCCCTGGCCTACCACCTCGGCTTGATTCTGGCCATCCATGCGCCCGCAGAAGCGCCCACACATCTGCTCCGGGCCGCGGAGGTCGATCCCGGGTTGGCCGACCAGGCTGCGGACCTGGCCAAGTCCATCCGGGCGGCATCGGCGCAGGAAACCCCCGGGTACACCGTCCTGGTCGCCGGGCAGACTCTCGCTGCTCAGGGCTGCTGGGATTTGGCCGCCCACGCCTTCCGGCGGGCCACACGGCTGCGTCCCGACTACGCTGAAACCTGGGCCTATCTCGGCGAAGCTTACCAGCATATCGATCGTCAAGCTGATGCGTTGTCAACCCTGGAGCAAGCCTTGAGCCTCGATCCCGATTCGCTGGCCGCCAACGCTTTCACAGCGATCTACTGGCAGCGCCAGGGAGATTTGGAACAGGCCCGCCGCTATCTGAAGCGGGCTGCTCGATTGGAATCGCGCAACCCGGCTATGCAAATTTATCTGGGGGAATTATGGGCCCAGGAGGGCGAGTTGGACACCGCCCAACTGTATTACCAGAACGCCATCGACCTGGCCCGGCGCGATCCCGCTGTTTGGCGCGCCTACGCCGATTTTTGCCTGCGCTACAGCCTCGATTTGCACACCCAGGCCCTGCCCGCTGCCCGCCGGGCTGTGCTGTTGGCCCCCGACGACCCGGCGTCGTTGGACACCCTCGGTTTGGTGCTCTTCCGCCTGGGAGACCGCCTCAACGCCGAGCGCTTCTGGCGCCGCGCCCTGGCGCAAGACGAAGACCACGCCCCGGCCCATCTCCATCTGGGGGTGCTGTCTTGGTATCGCGGCGAAACCGACTTGGCCCGCTACCATCTTTCTCGGGCTAACTCGCTGGCGCCCGCTTCTCCCACCGGGTCGCAGGCCCGGCGTCTGTTGGGAGAACTGCCTTGATTGCCTATGCTATACCAAGCTTATGCTAAAATGGACGTATGCAACCAAGCCGCGCCGTCCGGAGGTCTGGTCATGAAACCGAAATCCTATCTCCTTATCACTGCTTGCATCCTGCTGCTCGCCGCGATGGCTTGCAGCCTGGTCACCGACACTCTTCTCGGAGACGAAACGCCACTTACCGAAGATGTCCTCTTTCGGGATGATTTCTCCGATCCCTCCAGCGGGTGGGATCGCGTCGATACGGCGGATGGGGTCACCGATTATCAGGATGGCCGTTACCGCATCCTGGTCAACACCCCGAATACCGATGTGTGGGCTAACCCCGGCCTGGCGTTCGGCGATGTGACTGTTGAGGTCGATGCCACCAAAGCGGGCGGGCCCGACGACAACGATTTCGGCGTGATCTGCCGCTACCAAGATATCGAGAATTTCTATTTCTTCCTGCTCAGCAGCGACGGCTATTACGGCATCGGCAGGGTTGTGGCCGGAGAACAAACCCTGATCGGGGATGATCAACTCTATCCCGACGAGGCCATCCGCCAGGGTGAGGCCACCAATCACATCCGGGCGGATTGCATTGGCTCGAGCTTGACCCTCCACGTCAACGGCGTGGAACTGGCCGAGGTGCAGGATGATACGCTTACATCCGGCGATGTTGGTCTCCTGGCCGGGACGTTCGATCAGCCCGGCACGGATATTCTTTTTGATGATTTTTTAGTGATGAAACCCTGAGTCCGCGATAGGCACAGCGTTCACCAAATTTGGATCCTCTTCGTGCCCTTGGTGAACTTGGTGAATACACGTTTTAACTATGAAAGTTTTTCTCGATTCCGTGGGCTGCCGCCTCAACCAGAGCGAAATAGAGACCTACGCCCGACAGTTGCGCGCCACCGGCCATGACCTTGTTCCGGCCCCGGAGCAGGCCGATGTCACCGTAGTCAACACCTGCACGGTCACCGTGGCCGCGGCAGCGGATTCGCGCAAGAAAATCCGCCGGGCTGCCCGCGCCGGTTGTGGTGAAGTGGTCGTGACCGGCTGCTGGTCCACGCTGTTGCCCCAGCGGGCGGCCTCCTTGCCGGGAGTCGGGCGGGTGATTCCCAACGCTGAGAAAGACACCCTTGTCGCCAAAATATTGGGCCTGCCCGCTGAGGAGATTATGGACAATTCCGAGCCGCGTGTGCCCATCCCCGGCCCGCGGATGCGGACGCGCGCCTTCATCAAAGCCCAGGATGGCTGCGACAACCATTGCAGCTTTTGCATCACCAGACTGGCCCGCGGCCCGTCCCGCAGCCGCACGATCGAGGCCGTTCTCGCCGACGTGGACGCTGCCCTGGCCGGGGGCAGCCGGGAAGTGATTCTCACCGGCGTCAACCTGGGGGCCTGGGGCCGAGATTTACCCTCTCGGCCCGGCTTGTCTGCTCTGATCACTGCCGTTCTGGAGCGAACGAACGCTCCCCGCCTGCGTATCTCCTCGCTGGAGCCTTGGGATCTGGAGGTAGGTTTTTTCAACCTGTGGCATGACGAACGCTTGGCCCGTCACCTGCACTTGCCCCTGCAATCGGGCTGCGCGGCGACTCTCCGCCGGATGGTTCGAGAGACCACCCCGGAAGAATATGCCGTCCTGGTAGAGACAGCCCGCCAAGCCATTCCTGGCGTGGCGATCACCACCGACATCATCGTCGGCTTCCCCGGCGAGAGCGAGGCCGAATTCGACGAGAGCCTCGCTTTCGTCCGCCAGATGAACTTCGCCGGGGGGCATGTCTTCACCTACTCGAAGCGTCCTGGCACGGCCGCGGCGCGTCTGCCCGATCCTGTGCCCCATCCAGTGCGCAAGGAGCGCAACGCGGCGATGCGGGCCGTTCTGGAAACGAGCGAGAAAACTTATGCGGAGCAATTTGTCGGCCAGCGCGTCGAGGTGCTCTGGGAGCGCGCCGACCGGCGTGGGGATGGCTGGCGCATGGAGGGGCTGTCGGGCAATTATTTGCGCGTCCATGCTCGCGCCGAGACCTGCTTGCATAACCAGATTTCGACGGTGAGGCTGACCGGCTTGAACGGGCGCGGCCTGGTTGGCGCGATCGAGCCGGGGAACGAGAACAAGGCTCCAATAACGGAACCAGGCTAAAACGTACAGCAGGAGGCTCCTGAATCTGTCAATCTAATCACCTTATTCGAGGAGGATACGATGAATGACGATTGTCTTTTTTGCAAAATTGTAGCCGGGGAGATTCCCGGCGAGAAAGTTTACGAGGATCAGCGCGTCACCGCGTTCCGGGACATCAATCCCGTGGCGCCGACGCACATTTTGATCGTGCCGAACAAGCATATCGCCTCGGTCAATGAACTCACCGCCGATGATGAAGCCCTGGTTGGCCACCTGTTCACCACGGCCAAGGAATTGGCCCAGCAGGAAGGCATCGCTGAATCGGGCTACCGCTTAATCATCAACACCGGCCCCGATGGCGGGCAAGAAGTCTATCACCTCCATCTGCATCTGATCGGCGGTCACAAAATGCGCCATCCGATGGGGTGATGCCTAGCCGGTTGGTCGCCGTAATCCGACTTAAGTAGGATTACGCAGTTCACATCAAAATCCACCGCTGGGACGCGGAGTGCGCAGAGATTTGATTAAAAAAGAGACAAAAACAGCGTTTTTCTCAGCGGTTACCGAAGGTACGCAAGGCGTCTGTGTCTCGGCGGTAAATTTAGTTTCATGTGCGTAAGTCCTGTTAAGGATTCTTTGTGCGAGGTGTCCGGCCTGAGTTTGCCGGACACCTTTTTTGCTTTTGGTTGTCTGAACGCGGTATAATTTTAGCTATGAATACGAAAGAGAAACTCAAACAAGCTCTAAAGGATGCAATGAAGTCTAAGGACGCGCTGAAGAAGCGAGTGGTCCGCATGGCTTTAACCTCGATCAAGAACGCCGAGATCGCAAAGGGCGAGCCTTTGGATGAATCGGAGGTGCTGGCGATCCTGCAAAAGGAGGTCAAAGCACGCCGCGAGACCATCGAGGGGGCTGAAAAAGCCGGCCGCGATGATATGATCGCCGAAGCTGAAGCTGAGATCGACTATTTGCAGCAGTTTCTGCCCCAGCAACTCACCTCTGAAGAGTTGGAAGCGATCGTTCGTGAGGTCATCGATGAGGTTGACGCCACGTCGCCGCGCGATATGGGCAAGGTGATGGGCGCACTGATGCCCAAAATCCGCGGCCGCGCCGACGGCGGCGAAGCCAGCAAGCTCGTCCGCGAGATACTCTCGCAGTGAACAGGATACAGTTTACGGTATCCTGAAAAAATACCTTGAAAATGTCCTCTTCCGAGCGTAGCTGGCGCCACAATATTCTCGTTGCTCTGCTGCTGATTCTCACCAGCGGAGCAGCGTTTGGGATTGTCGTCTTCACGCCGCTGATAGCCCAGGCGAGCGATGAGCTTGAGGTCGGAAATGTCGCTCAGCAAGACATCTTGGCGCCGTATGCCACCAGTTACACCAGCGATGTGCTCACCGAGCAACAGATCGAAGCGGCAATCACCGCTGTCTCGCCTCGCTACACGTCGGCAGATACCAGCATTGCCCGCGCCCAATTGGATAAAATGCGCGACACCTTCGCTTATATTTCCAGCGTGCGAGCAGACCCCTACGCTTTCCGGGAGCAGAAACTGGCCGATTTAGCCGCGCTCAACGATGTGCAGTTCACTCAAGAAACGGCCAGCAGCATCCTTGCCTTGGACGAATCCAGTTGGAAGACCGTCCAGCAGGAAGCGATCGTCGTGCTCGAACGAGTGATGCGCAACACAATCCGGGAGAATCGAGTTTCGGATGCGACCGCCAGCGTTCCTAACATGATCAGCCTGGCCCTCTCGGAAGAAGAAGCCGATATCGTCGCCGACCTTGTCAAGGCGTTCGTTGCCCCGAACAGTTTTTATAGTGAAAGTTTGACCGAGGCTGCCAAAGAGGAAGCCGCGCAGGATGTCGAGCCGGTCAAGGTTGTCTACGAAGCCGGAGAAACAATCGTCCAGCGGGGTGAGATCATCTCCCCGGCGGATATGGAAGCCTTGCGCCAGATGGGCCTGGCTCAACCGGAAAATCAGTGGCAGGAATGGGGCAGCGCCGGCGTGCTGGTCTTGTTATCCTTGCTGCTGGCGATTATTTATCTGCGACGTCATGCCAGCCGTAGCAAAGATTTGCGCAAACCGCTGGTCGTGATCCTTCTTTTTCTCGCCTTTTTGGCGTTGGCGCGCTTGTCTTTTCCCATCCATCGCCTCGTTCCTTACTTGTTTCCGCTGACAGCTTACGCTTTGATCATTTCGGGACTTTTTGGGGACGAATTAGCCCTGATCACGGTTTTCCCCCTGATCCTTTTGGCGACCTTTGAGCATAACAACTATGCCGAGTTGATCCTCTTCTATGGGGTCAGCAGCTTGTTCGCCGTTTTGATTCCTAAACGCGAGCAGCGCATCAGTACCTATCTCTGGGTTGGTTTGACTATTGCAGCTTCCGGTGCGGCGGTCATCGTCGCTTTACGTTTGGTTCAACCTGATCCTGATTGGATCGAGGTGGGCACACTGGCCGCGATCAGCTTGATCAACGGCTTGATTGCCGTTGGACTCACCGTCTTGCTCCAATACCTGATTGCTCCCATGTTGGGCCAGATCACCCCCCTGCAACTGCTGGAACTTTCTCGCCCTGACAGCCCCCTGTTGGAATATCTCTTGCATCATGCACCGGGCACGTACCAGCACACCCTCCAGGTTGCCAATTTGGCCGAGCAGGCCGCTGAGCGGATCGACGCCGACAGCTTCCTCACCCGCGTAGGGGCCCTGTATCATGACATTGGCAAAGCCCAGAATCCCTACTATTTCATCGAGAATCAGGTATCCGGCCAAATCGACACCCACGACCATTTAGACCCCGCCGAGAGCGCCGCGATCATCCGCAAGCACGTCACCGATGGGCTCGAGCTCGCCCGCCAATATGGCTTGCCTCAGCGGATCCGCGATTTCATCATCGAGCATCACGGCACCCTGGTGACCCGTTATCAATGGACCCAGGCGGTCAACGACGCCGGTGGTGATGAAAGCCTTGTCGATGAAAAGACGTTTCAATATCCCGGCCCCCGGCCTCAATCTGCCGAGACAGCCCTGGTGATGTTGGCCGATAACTGCGAGGCCCGCGTCCGGGCGCAAAACCCCGAGAGCGAGAAAGCCTTGCGCGAGATGATCGAAGATACCATCAAAATGCGTCTCGAGCAGGGCCAGCTTGATGACACCTCCCTGACCCTGCGAGAATTGCAACTTGTAGCCGATTCTTACGCGGCGAGTTTACGGGGGATCTACCATCCTCGCGTCGATTATCCTTCTCTTGACATTCCCACGCAGCCAACTAAAAAAACGGCTGAAGCTGCGGCGGATTCCTGACCCTCCAGATGGCTATTAACCTCAATGTTTCTTCGGAATTTTGTTCGCCTGCCGAGATTCAGGGCTTGCGTGAGGCGGCTGAGGCGACCCTGCGGCACGAATCCGTTTCCGAGCGCGCCGGCGTCAGCATCGTCATCAGCGACAATGATGACATTCGGGCGCTCAACCGCCAATTTCGCCACGTCGACGCGCCTACCGATGTGCTCGCCTTCCCCACCGAGTTTTCCGATCCCGAAAGTGGCGCTTCCTACCTTGGCGATGTGATCATTTCCTATCCCCGGGCGCAGGCGCAGGCCTCGGAACGCGAACACGCTGTTAAGGCCGAATTGCAGCTTCTCGTCGTTCATGGCATCCTGCACTTGCTCGGTTACGATCACGCTGACCCGGGGCAAAAAATGCGCATGTGGGCGACCCAGGCCGATATTTTGGATCAATTGGGCCTTGGCAATGTCGCCCCTTCAGAGTGATGGCTGTGATCAGGTGATCTAGCGGAGCGAATTCCCTTATGCAACAACAACCCCAACGCCCGTTTTCCGAAGCGCTTCGCCACGCCCTGGAAGGCTGCTGGCGCTTACTGCACACCGAGCGGAACGCCCGTGTCCACGCCGCCTTTACCCTCGCTGTGATTGTCATCTGCGCCTGGTTGAGACTATCCCTGCGAGACTGGGCGGTGATTGTCTTGACTATCGCCTTGGTCTGGGCTGCGGAGGCGTTCAACACCGCCCTGGAAGTTCTTACCGATCTGGTCAGCCCGGAGCAGCATGAGCTGGCTAAAATCGCCAAAGACATCAGCGCTGCCGGGGTGTTGATCGTCGCGGCCGCTTCGGTGCTTGTCGGCTTTCTGGTCATCGGGCCGCCGTTGTGGAGAAGAATCGCGCTTTTATTCGTCAATCCTTGATACATAGTTCTTCTTGTAAAAATAAGCAAGGGAGTTCGTCCATGCTTTCATTTCGTTTTGGAACCGTCGGTTCCCCTAAAACCACACCCAAAAGTCCCGGCGGCAGCGAGGGCGCGACGATTCACTTGCGCACTCTGGGGCTAAGCGCCTTCGAAATCGGCTGGGTCCGCTCCGTGCGGGTGAGTGCCAAGACCTGCGCCAAAATCAAAGCCGCCGCAGCGGAGAACGATATCGCCCTGAGCGTGCACGCGCCCTATTACATCAACCTCAACGCCGATGCGCAGGAATGGCCCAAATCCCGCAAGCGGTTGATGGATGCGGCTCGGTCCGGCTTCCTGGCCGGGGCGACGGATATCGTTTTTCATCCCGGCTCGTACTTCGAGCGGCCCGCGGAGGAGGTGCTTCCCGGCGTGATTGAACGCCTGGACGGTTGTGTCCGGGAATTGCGCGCCGAGAGCAACCCGGTTACCCTACGACCTGAAACGATGGGTAAGGGCGCGGTGATCGGCTCGCTGGATGACACCTTGAAGATGAGCGCGGCCATCGACGGCGTGGAGCCATGTCTCGATTTCCCCCATCTGCACGCCCGCCCCGGCGACGGCAGCATGAACACGTATGACGAATGGGTCGCGGTGTTACAAGTCTATGCCAACGCGCTGGGAAACGAATCCCTGCAGCGGTTACATATCCACCTCTCCGGCATCGAGTACACCGACAGGGGTGAGCAGGAGCATCTCCCCATCCAGGAATCCGATTTAAAGCTGGAAGCGATCTTGCAAGCGCTGATCGATCTGAATTGCGGCGGGCGCATCCTTTGCGAAAGTCCTATTCTGGAAAAAGATGCTCTGCTGGTCAAAGAAACTTGGCAAACGTTGAGCGAGGAGAACTGACGTGCCTTCGCAAAGTTTAGAGAAATTGCATCGACAAATGCGCGAGTGCCGCCTGTGCCTGGAGCAGGGCTATGAGATCACGCCCCCGGCGATTTTTTCCGGTGGAGAAGGTGCTCGCTTGATGACCATCGGCCAGGCTCCGGGGATCACCGAGGTGGAAGCGGGGAGGCCGTTCAACGCAGGGAGTGGGACGCGCTTATTCGAGTGGCTCTCCGGCGCCGGTATCGAGGAAGATTGGTTCCGGGCCACCCAGTACATGACCTCGGTGACCAAGTGCTATCCGGGGCGGGCCAAATCGGGCAGCGGCGACCGGGTGCCCACCCGCAGTGAGCAAACGTTGTGCCGCCCTTACCTCGATCGGGAGATCGAGTTGGTCAACCCCGAGGTAATTATTCCGATCGGGCGTCTGGCCGTGAATCTATACTTTCCCCGCAGCTTGAATCTCACCGAGATCATCGGCAGGCAGAAACAAGTCGATGGCCGCTGGATTGTGCCCTTGCCGCATTCCTCCGGGGCCAGCCGCTGGCATCAGAAGGAGTCCAATCGGGCGTTGATCGATCGGGCTGTTGGGCTCCTCGGCGAGCATGCCCAACGGCGTTTCCCTGCATTGGGGAACTAAAAAAGCCCAGGCGTTTGGCCTGGGCTTTTGAGATCAAATGGGGGTTGCTATTTCGTCTGTTTCATGTAGATCACGATGGTGCTTTTTTCGCAATCCTCGAACGTGTCGAAATAGATTTTGTCGGAGAGGGGATTGCCTGCCTGATCGAGAACTCGTATCCACAGGGATTGGCTCGTTGCCACGGGTCCGTCGACGTATTCGGTCAGGTCAAACTCGTAGCCTGCCGGGCCGTACTGAGTCGCAATCCCGGTGATGGTGACAAGATCGAGGGTTTCACCGGCGAGTTCCCCGCCAAGGTTAATGACCACACCGGTAACGGGAGCACTATTCAAGCTGATCGTTTGTCCGCCGACACCAAACCAGTTGCATCCCAGCTCGGCATGGAAGAGATTGGGCAGGTATTGGGGATTCCCGTCCATCAAAACATAGGACATATCTCCCGCCGGTTGGCCACCACCCTGCTCCGGTTGGTCGCCGCCTCCCTCCGGAGCGGTCGTGGCGGTCACCTCGGCAATGGTTGTGTCGGTTGGTGCTGGGGTAGGGCTGGGCGTTTCGGTAGGAGGAATCTCGGTAGCGATAGCCGTCCAGGTAGGCGGCAGAACCTGCTTGGGCGTCGGTGTGGGCGTATCGAATGCCAGGGCTTGCGGCATCGTGGGCGGGGGGAAGGGGTTCAAGCCAACGTTCGGGTTGATAAAGACGGTTAGAAAGCCGACGCCCACACACAGCGTCATCACCAGGACAACGATGGTCAAAATGTTCCAGACCATGTCGGTGTTGGCAGGCTCCTGCTGCTCCTCTTCTTCTTCCACGTAATCAAAGATGTCTTTTTCCATACTATGCTCCCTTTCCGAGGGATGGTTAGGGTACGTAAAGCGTGCTCTCGCTTTGTTGGCGCCGTTCCTGAAGCCATTTTGCCAATGTCTCCGCCTGCATCATCCGGTAGGCATCTGGGCCGAGCGGGCGGTCGTCTTCTTGTTCAACCACCTGGACAATATGAAAGCCTAACGCCGTTTCGATCACGTCACTGTGTTCGCCCGGTTCAAGCGCGAAGACGACCTCGTCGAGTTCTGGGACGGTGAGATAACCGCGCGGAAACCAGCCTAAATCACCCCGGGTGATGGGATCGTATTGTTCCGCCAGGGTCTCGAAATCGGCGCCGGCGTTAAGTTGGTTTAGAGCGGTCTCAGCTTCATCTGAATTATATAGCAAAATCTGACGGGCGTGCACCTGTTCGGCTGTTTCTGACGTTTTTGCAATGATTTCATCGCGCATCCAGGCTGCGGCGATGGCACGCGAGAGAGATGCTTCGAATTGCTCTTGCGTGTAACCATACGTATCTTGCCAGGCTTGCAAGGCCTCGGGACTGAGGCCAAGTTGCTCGATTCTCGCTTCCAAGATGGCCTGATCGACTTGAAAACCTGCCTCTGCGGCTGCCTGAGCGAGGAGCAGTTGATCGATCATCTCTTGGATGACCTTCTCTACGTCCTCGTCGGTTGGTTCCGTACCTGTGGCGCTGCGATAGCGTTCTAGCTCCGCTTCGAACTCGCTCATGGTGATGCTGGAATCATTCGCCTGGGCAGCAAGCGGAACCGGCGTCTCCGAGGGCGTTGGCCGGGTGGCCGTCGCTTGTTGCTCCTCGGTGATCGCCTGGGTGGCGAGATCGGTTGGTTGTTGTTCTGGCTCTCCCTGGCAAGCGGTCAAGATCAGCAGGCAGCACAGCAGCCAGAAGAGCAGTGGGGTTTCTTTTTTCATCGCCCTAATTATACTGGTAAAAGTGATTTTGAGGCAAAGAGACGGTATAATGTGCTCATAGCTGATCAATCCCTTTCCGTCACAGGTACAGCCATGAATTCGCTCATCACTGTCATCATGATCGACGATCATCCTATCGTCCGCGCAGGTATGCGCTCTGTTCTTGATTTGGATGAGGGCATCCACGTTTTGGCCGAAGGGGGCAGCGCCGTTGAAGCCCTAGCGCTTGTCGCGGAGCACCAGCCCGATGTGCTTGTGTTAGACATCAATCTGCCCGATCAAAGCGGATTGGAGGTCGTCCGGCAATTACAAGTCCAGGTGACGAGCACGGCCATTCTTGCTCTGACGGCGCACGATGATCCTGAGATGATCTTTGGTCTGCTCGAAAGTGGGGCGACCGGCTATGTGCTCAAAGATGAAGCCCTGGAGACATTGGCCAACGCGGTGTCTGCCACCGCGGGGGGGGAGAGTTGGCTCAGTCCCTCTGTGGCCAGCCAGGTGGTGCGCCGGGCCGTGGCAAAAAAATCGCCTCAGCCTGAAGCCCCAACTGCGGAAGGCGAGAGCCTGACGCCCCGCGAAATGGAGGTGCTCTGTCTGCTCGCCCAAGGCTTGGATAACACCGCCATCGCCGACCAGCTTTCGATCACCAAACGCACCGTCCAGAATCATGTCAGCAACATCTACGGCAAGTTGATGGTTTCCAGCCGCACCGAAGCGATGCTGTACGCCATCAACCGGGGATGGGTGAGTCCGTCGTCATGAACGCCAAATCAAAGCGCCCAAATGTTTGGGGCAGGGCCATCTGGCTATTGGGGATCATCGCCCCTTTGTTGCTCGGCTATAATCTGTTCAGTCAATGGCAAAAACCGAGAGCAGCGCTCTCGTTAGAAAGAGGGAAGGGGCTATTCACCTATCGGGTGATTTCGGAGCAGCGTGACGGCGTTGAGCCAGGGGGCGAATCGCTCTACTGGTATTACTATGACCTAACTCAACCTGTCCCCTATACGATCGACTTGGGAGCCTCCCAAACACAAATCACGCTGTTGACGCCGAAGATCACCCTGGAACAGGCCAGCCATCTGGCTGTCAACAGCACCAATTTCGTCGTACTTGTTTTCTGGTTGAGCAGCGTCTTGGTATTGCGACAGCGTTATCGACAGCCGGAAGTGCGCGTTCTTTTCTCTCTTTCTCAGGCCATCGCAGTAGCGATGATTTTTCCATTAGCTCATCCCTCCCCGTCTATGCCGCCATTTGGGCTACTTGTTCTCAAATTCACCAGCTATTTTGCTATCGCCCCACTCTTGCTCCATTACCTCCTGCTCTTTCCTCGTCCCATGGGCCGAATTTTGTCTTCTTATCGCTGGGGCCTTTTCTTTCTTTATGCTGGCATTCCTCTAGCCTTGATCGGCTGGATGTTCGTCGGTCGCTTGGGATGGCAGATTGGGGCCGGCTACCATTTTATCATCGCGGTCGTCGCTATCTCGGTGATGCTCTATTCGTATCGATACCGCACCGAGTTGGATAGCCGGCGTCGCTTGCGCGTGGTTGTCTTTGGCACCTTGTTGGCCGGAATCCCCCCCATCCTCTTGTACATATTACCTGCTGTTTTCGGTTTCACACCGATCTTGCCAGAATGGGCAACCAGCTTGTTTTTGGTTATCGCCGTGTTTAGCTATCTCTACGCCACTGCCCGCCATCACTTGTTCGATATTGATCACCTGCTCAACCGTACCTTGGTCTACACAATTCTGTCATTGGGGATTTTTGGTCTCTACCTGGGGCCGTTCCTGTTGCTCTATTGGCGCTTGCCGGGCAACATTTTCTTGCAGATGGTCGTGATTTCCGGCCTGACCTTGTTGGTCGGCTGGTCGTTCGATTGGGCCCGGACGCGGGTGCAGCGTTTCGTCGATCGACTTTTCTATGGTGGCTGGTACGACTATCCCGGCGTGGTCGAAACCGTCAGTGATGCTCTTGCCCGAAGTCTGGCCCGCGAAGAGGTCCGCGCTGTGCTCACCCAACAAGTCCCGGAGATGATGCAATTACGATCCGGCCACTTGTGGATTGGCGAATCGAACGCTACGTTCCCCTCCGTGCCACCGCCTCATGAACGCTTTCGGTTCAAATTTCAGAGTGACGTCCCCGCGCAGTGGTCGGTTGGCCCTCACCAAGATGGCAGTGATTTGTCCGAGGTCGATCTTCGTATTCTCAACACGCTCGCCCGCCAGGCCGAAATCGCTTTGAATAATGTCCTCCTTGTGGAGACCCTGCGGCGACAACTCGATGCGTTACAGGCCAGCCGTGAGACGTTGACTCAGACACAACGCCAATTGCTCCGTTCCCGTGAGGAGGAACGGGCGCGCCTATCCCGTGAGTTGCACGACAGCCCCGTACAGACCCTGGTCGGTCTGAACATTCAGTTGGGCTTGTTGCTGGCCGAGGGGGATCGAGATTCTCCGTTGCGCCAGCCCCTGTCGGAGATGCGCGCCGAGGTTCGTGAACTTCTCTCCGAGTTGCGCCAGGTCTGTGCCGAGTTGCGCCCTCCGATGCTGGATTCGCTCGGTTTGGGTGCCGCGCTGCGCTCGCACACCGAAGAATGGGGGCAACATCATAGGGTGGAGACAAGTCTCGATTTGCCCGCCGATGAGATTTTGCGGCAGTTGCCCGACGAAGTCGCTCTCAATCTCTATCGGGTGACCCAAGAAGCCTTGGGCAATGTCGCCCGGCATGCCAGAGCGCAGCGCGTCGACATCTCTCTGACCTGGGAGGGTGACCAACTCTGCATGATCATCCGCGATGATGGCCGCGGATTCGAAGTCCCGGAGACGCTGCACAACTTGCCCACCCAAGATCATTACGGCCTTGTCGGTATGCGCGAGCGGATCGAATTGATCGGGGGGACATGGAGCCTGGAATCCGCGCCGGGGCAAGGCACCACCGTTCGAGTGATCTGGAACAGCACCCGTCCCTGATACTTGACACCTGACACCTCAAACCTCATTACCTGACACCCTCCTGGTACCCTTGTACCGAGTTTTCCGGCAAAAAATAGTACCAAATCGGTACTTCAGCCCGATGACTTGAATTCGCTTTTTGTTACCATAGGATCAAGAAAAGATTCCGTTTAGAAAGAATGGTAACGACCATGCCCCGTGTTCTAATCATAGACGATCAACCCTCCTTCCGCCGCCAACTACAGAAACTGCTCACGCATGCAGGCATGACTGTGGTGGGCGAAGCGGAGGACATCCCTTCCGCCGAGAAGCTGGTTGCCGATTTGCAGCCCGATATTGCCGTTGTCGACGTGATGCTGCCCGATGTCAGCGGTGTGGAAGGCGCCCCAAGGCTGAAAGCATTGGCCGGGAATATGCGCATCTATCTCGTCAGCGCCTACCATGACAGCGCCAATGTCTTTCAGACCTCGGCACAAGAAGTCGGGGCCGAAGCGTTCATCCCTAAAGATCGTCTTGATTTGGACCTTGTAAAAACATGGATGGCGAGATGAATTTTCGGATTGAGGACCTTAATCGAAGAACCAAAAGGAGCGAAGCGATGAAAAAGCGAACCCTGAAGAGTAAATTATATTTGATCGTGATCCTACTTCTCGTCGCGGCGGGAACGGTATCCTGCACACGGGAAATGGTAGCAGGCCCAAGGGCGTGGATCGATTTTCCCAGCAAGGGAGCGACGCTTGACCTGGGGGAATCCGTCACAATCCTCTCTCATGCCGCTGCCCGGGAGGGGATCGCTGAGATCGTGCTCTCGATCAACGGCGAAGCCTATCGGCGCGATGCCCCGGCTGAGGCCGGCGTCACCTTCACCGAATTCTCCCAGGAGTGGACTCCCACCGAGCCGGGCACTTACACGTTGCAAGTGCGTGCTTACGACTCCACCGGAGAAGTGAGCAGCCCGGCGACGGTTGCCGTGCGAGTCTCCTCGGCGATGACGGTTACGCCTGTCACCGGAGAGTGCGCTGCGGATGAACTCGTCGCGCCCGTGCTCGTTGCCCCCGCCGATGGCGCTACCGTGGCACCCGATCCCGTGCTGGAGTGGTCTTACCCGGATGACGGCTGCCACCCTTATAGCTACACGATCGACATCTCCGAAGACCCTTCCTTTGCTGACATCAGTTGGGGCTTTGGCACGCTCGACCACACCGAGACCAGCCGGAGTTGGCCGCTGCCAGCGGGCACTTGCTATTACTGGCGCGCCAAGGCCTACGTCCCGGACACACATGGGCCGGAATCTGGCGTCAGGAGTTTCTGTGTCGAGGAGACACCCCTGACGATTACACCCACTTTCACGCCCACAGCCATCGAGGAAGAAGATGCCGCGCCCACCTGTCCGCCTGTCGCTACCGCCCTGAGTGGTGCCAATTGCCGCAGCGGCCCCAGCCCGGATTACCCCGTGATCGCCTCGCTGGCCGCAGGGCAAGATGCAACCGTCGTGGGCCGCAACGCCGATAGCTCCTGGTGGGTGCTGGAATATCCCAGCGCTGCCGCTACTTGTTGGGTCTGGGGCGAGATCGTCTCATTGAGCACAGATACCTGTGATGTTTCGGTCGTCGACGCCCCACCACTACCCCCGACCGAGACCCCCACGCCAACCGTCACGCCCACGACGCCCGCCCCCGACACCACGCCACCCTCCGCGCCGACGCCTCAGAGCCCGGCCAATGAATCCGTTCTGCCCTGCGCTGGCTCGGCAACCCTGACATGGACGGCGGTTGAAGACGAGAGTGGCATCGCCACCTACTACATCAAGCTGGAGAAGCAGCTTACGGCTGGAAACTGGCAATCAGCGGGCGGATACACCGCCAGCACGAATCAGGTAGATGTCTCGGTAGATTGCGGTATCACTTATCGCTGGGCGGTTCGCGCCGAAGATGGCGCCGGCAATGTCAGCGAGTGGTCCTGGTTCTCTCAATTTGGAATCAACTTGGAGTAAAGCGACCTGCTTAGAAACTCGAGGAGAAGTTGAACGTTTCCCATGTCCTCTTGCTTCATCTGGATTGCCGAAGCGTTCAACTTCTAGATCAAGGAAGGCATATCATGAACAGGAATGTTTCACCCACCTACCAATCAGCAGCGAAAAAACCCTGGCATAAAAGAATCTTACCGCTCTTAGGGATCATCGGCGTTCTCTGCGCCGTTCTCGCCGTCCTGGCTCTGGTCGGATACGTTTTCTTGAGCCCGGCGGAGGCGGCTTCCAGGCCGTTGGTGTTGATCCACGCGCCCCAGCATGGCGACCAACTTGAAATCGGTCAGTTCGCCACCATCCATGCTACCGCCCGAGATGAGAACAAGATCACCCGCGTCGAACTGTG
>CAZXXW010000001.1:0-64408 GCA_964644835.1 uncultured Anaerolineales bacterium | reverse complement strand
AAGGATCTCAGGGCAGCTTGCAATCGGTCCATGCCGATGAGAGCATAGGGGTGTTGAGGCTCTTCCTTGATTAGAACCTCTAGGTCGGCGACGATGTTCTCGCTGCTGCCCGTTTCGGAGTGGAACACATCGATGCAGCCCGACCCCCAATGGGTGCTGCCCCAACCCTGAGCAATCACCCTGGTGCGCAGGCCGCGGCTGGCCGCTTGCCACCCTGCCGTCAACCCGGCCAATCCCGCTCCGATGACAACGATGCCCTCCCCCCTGCCAATTTTCCCTTCTCCTCCTGGCAGAGGGGAAGGGGGTAGATCGGTAGGCCGAGGGGATGTGGTCATGGGCGCATACGGTTGCGCCACCAGCCGGGAAGAATCCGGCCCGGGCAAAGCGTTCAGGTTGAGCACATTTACGTAGATCAGTTCGTTGAGACGTTCTTGTTGCAATTGCTTGCCCCACAAAATCGGCAGAACGCCCTTCCAGCGTTCCTCTAGGAAATCGCGTAAAGCGACGTTGCTATCTTCCAGTGAGACGGGCTTTTCCGTTTCGGCAGCGTGAATCATCCCCGCGGCGCGCAGGGTGCAGAAGCAGCCCTGGCAGGGTCCCATCCCGATGCGTACATCTCTGCGCACATCGTCGATGGTGAAAATATCCCCGCTGCGGATCGATTCTTCCAACTCGGCGCGGGTAACCATCTCGCATTCGCAGATCAGATCGCCGTAGGCTTTCTCGTCTTCGACGTGTGCGAGCGGGTGGCCGAGGTAAGTGTGTTTGTAGTCTATTTTCTCTGCGCCGGGAAGCACTTCGAGATGCGTCCGGCATGCCCGCTCGGTGTTCAGTTTTTCGCAAACGAGATCAACGGTCTCCTCGGCCATCTGGCGGTAGGTGGTCCATTTGCCGCCTGTGATCGTGATCAGGCCGGGGACGCCGTCGCGTTCGTCATGATCGAGCAGGGTGAAGGAGCGGGTGATCTCGCGGCTCTTGTCGCTCTCACTGCTGAGATGTTCTTCGTAGAGCGGACGGACACCGGCCCAGGCCCGGAGCATGCGCATCTGCTTGAAGCCGGGGATGATTTTTTCGCCCTCCTCGAGCATCAGCTGGACTTCCCAGGGCTCGATGCCGAATTCATCGGGATCGGGAACTTGCTCGTCGGTGGTTCCTATGATCGAGACGGTGTGGGCGGGAACGAGGATGTCCCCATCCGAGGGGACGCGGCAGCGGTTGATCACCGTGTTGACGATTCGCTGGCCGACGGCGATCATCGTGCCTTTGCCCGGGCGCATTTTGATCGTCAAGCCGGCGGTGGCGCCGATTTTGCCGCACCACGGCCCGGCCGCGTTGATGACCAGGTCGGCGTGGATGGTCACGTCTTCATCTTTGACCAAATCATGGCAAAGCGCGCCGATAACATTCTTTTGCCCGTCCTTTTCGGTGGTCAATAACCTTTGAACGTTGTGGTATGTCAACACGCGGGCATCATGTTCCCGGGCCGAAGCGACATTGGCGTGAGAGGCTGCAAAAGAGTCGGCGGAACCGTCGGGGACGCGGAAACAACGGCTGATCTCCGGGTTGAGCAAAGGCTCTTCTTCCAGCATCTGGGCGATGGATAGCTCCTCGACAGGAATCCCTGCTTGCTGGCAGCCAGCCACGAATGAGTCCGCGAATCCGGGATCGTCCCAGGGGGTGACGACGAAGAAGCCCCCCGTCTCTTCGATACAATGGGGCATGATCTTGCGGAGAATGTTGTTTTCGCGGATACAATCTTGGGCTGCTTCGATGTCTTTGACAGCGTAGCGCCCCCCGCTGTGAAGCAAGCCATGAAACCGGCCGGTGGTCCCGTGGGATAGATCGCGGGCTTCCACCAGGATGGCTTTGAATCCGCGCATGGCTACATCGCGCAGAACACCTGTCCCGGTGGCACCTCCGCCGATGACGAGTATTTCGGTTTGCAAATTTCGCATAAAGCCTCTTTTTGGTGTGGTATTTTATCCTTGCCAGACGACGCTTTGATTGCGCCCACCTTGCTTGGCTTGGTACAGGGCCTGGTCGGCGCGGTCGATCAACGTATCTAGATCGTCAATATCGCCGGTCAGTTCGGCGATACCCAGGCTGATTGTGATTGGAATTTCACCTTGGGCTGTTTGTGTCGGCGTTGATTCTACCATTTTACGCAGCCTTTCTGCTACTGCTTTGGCTGTGTGCTCGTCGCTCTTGTTGGGGGCAGATTCAAAGCCGGGCGTTTCAGGGAGCAAGATCAAAAATTCTTCGCCGCCATACCGTCCAATGATGTCTGATTCGCGCAAATTATTTTCACAAAGTTTGGCAATCGCTCGAAGCACCTTGTCGCCGACCAGGTGCCCATAGGTGTCGTTGACGACTTTGAAGTGATCGAGATCTAGCATGATCAGGGATAGCGGGCGTTGATAACGGTGGGAGCGTTGGAATTCGCGTTGAGCGAGTTCGATGAAGTGACGCCGATTCCCGATTCCGGTGAGCGGGTCGGTGATCGAAAGTCGGCGCGTTTCTTCGTAGAGACGGGCGTTTTCCAGTGCCGCGGCCACTTGTGAGGCGAAGGCCGAGGCTAAACGAGCATGATTTTCGGTGAATCGATCCGGCTCGGTGCTGTCCAGGGCGATCAGGCCGATGATTCGGTCTTGGAAGATGAGGGGCACACCCAGCCACCCTCGGATGTGATTGTTGGGTGGTTCTCGAAAGGCTTCATAGTTAGCTTGGGCGTCTTTGAGAATCAGCGGGGCGCGGCGGTCCAGCACGATGTGATTGGGGGCGTTTTTGGATTTGAGCGAAAAGGTCATCCCCAGGATCGCTTCGGGCTCTTCGAAGCCGCGTTGCCCCACGATTTCGAGTTTGTTCTCGCTCATCAATTGTACCGAGGCGCTGTCGTAGGGGACAACGCGATTCAATTGCTCCAGGATGATCCGGATGGTTTCATCTAATTCTAGCGTTGCCGAGATAGCGATGCCGGCTTGTTGCAGGGTTTCGGCTTCTGTGGCCCGCTTTCGGGCTGTTTCGAGTAAATGTGTTTTGAAGAGCGCCAGGGCGATTTGGTAGCTGGCCTGCCTGGCCAAGGCCAGGGTTGCGTCTGTGGACTGTTCCGGCTGTTTCAAATAGATATTTGCTGCCCCCAGCTTTTCTCCGTTGACTGTCAGCGGAAGGACCCAAATCGAGCGATAAGGAAGATCATCGACCTCCTCGGAGGGATAATATCTGCTTTTGGAGATGTCTTCAATGATGAGAGGGCGACCTAATTCCATGGCAGCTTTGTTCAGGGCGCCTTCGAAATCGGAGAGTTCTTCAGCTTTGGCATGCCACAAGCGAATCGAACAACCGTCAGCATCGGTTAAATCTTCCAGGTAATTTGCCAGATGCGGCAGGGCCTCGTCGATGTCGGTTGCTTCGACGGTCGCACGGGTGATTTTGTTGAGTAACTCTTGTTGGTGGGCGTATTTGAGTAGTTCTTTTTCGGTCCGGATTTGCTGCGTGATGTCGCGCTTCACGCCGGCATAATGGGTGATCGCACCGAAGCGATTCTTGATCGGGAAGATCGTCGCCGTTTCGTGATAGAGACTGCCATCTTTTCGCTTGTTGATGAATTTGCCCATCCAGGTCTCGCCAGACTTGATTGTGTCCCATAGGTTTTTGTAGAAAGTGTCGTTGTGATGTCCGCTCTTCAAGATGCTGGGATTTTTTCCCTTGACCTCCTCGGCGCTATAACCGGTCATCTTTTCGAATTGAGGATTGGTGTACTCGATGTGCCCTTGCAGATCTGTGATGATGATCGCTTCTTGGGCTTGTTGGGCGACGGCAGCCAGGCGGTTGATTTGATCTCGGGCGTTCAACCGATCGCGAATATCACGGATCATCGCCAGGACAGCGGTGTGATGGTCCAATTTCATCGTGCTGATGTTGAACTCTACCGGGATTGGTTCCCCTGAGACATGCATGAGCATGGTCTCGTAATGGCTCGGCACCCCCACCCCTCGCAATCTTCGCCGATGGCGCTCTTGAACGGTTTTCGCTTCGCTGGGGGCCAGGAAATGATAAAAGTGCTGGCCTTTCATCTCCTCGACGGTGTATCCCAACATGGCGGCAAGCTGGGGATTGCTATATTTGATGATCTCATCCTGGACGATGGCGATTCCGTCGTTGGAGTTTTCGATCACGCTCCGATAAAGTGCTTCTTTGGTGCGCAAAGCGGATTCAAGCTCCCGACGTTCGGTGATGTCATGGAGCACAATCAGCCACCCCTGAATGATCTCGCGTCTGTCCTTCAAAGGAGATATTTTTAATTCGTACCAATTTTCGTCGCGATCGGGAATGATTTTTGGGTTTGTTGGCGGATCAATTTTATCGGAAAGTAGTTCTACCAGTAGGGGCCATCGTGAGAGGGCTTCTTCAATGCTCTCCCCGATGAGTTCTTTGCTCTCTTTTCCAATCGCGGCGCAGGCAGTCGGATTGAGGTCGCTAACTACCAATTGATTATTGGCCACGATGACGACATCGCCGATCGTATCGATCAATTTGCTGCGTGCAATCGGAGAGAGATTGAGCAATTTCTGCCGGTAGATGGCCCAGGTGACGACTGTGCTTGACAATAGAAAATGGATCGGCGATATATCTTGCGGCGTCACGGGGTTGATTTTGGCAATGTAGATGAGACTTCCCATGATGGGGATCACAGCCGCGATAATGATCGAGATGGCCTGTTTTTTGTAGGGGTTGGGAAGGCTTCTGGCTGCTGAGATCAGAAATCCCGTCGCAATGGTCGAGAGAAGATAAGCGTAACCGGCTCCTATCCAGAATCCGGTTCCATAGTGATAGATCAATGTGTTGGGAAAGTTCTCTGCCCACCGGAAGCTGCGCCAGATCAAATGGTGCCATTGATTGGTGATCGCCAGGCCAATGGTGATCAGCGGGATGATCCAAAGCAAGAAGAGCCTTTTTGGCTTTAACCAATCATCGCGGCGGTTGTATTGTAAGGCCAGGACGAGATAAAGCGGGGGTGTGCTGTGGGTTCCCAGATAGGAAACTTTTGACCAGAATACTTTTGTGTTCAGTTCGGTCGCTGCCGCCTCAAAAGCATTGGCAATCGACCAAACGGCCAGTGCCACCATTAGCACGGCAATCGTTTTGCTCTCAGGGATCGATCGTCGTGTCCAGGCGATGGACGCGATTACGACGGCAAAAGCAGCCGAACAGAACAACAAGATAGAAATCAAACCGAATTGCATGGTATTGCTCGCCTATTTGAACGGAGTTCTTTGGATAACCATCGAGATTCCGTCGAGACTTTCCCTCACCGCATTAAATGTAGGCTGACCGATCGAACAGAGAAACATTTTTCTTAGTATAATTGAGCCCTGCATTAGCCGCAATTGAACTACAGAGCTACCGCCGGGTGGTAGGAAATCGTATTTCGCCACCGAAGAGCCTAAATCGTTTGGTCGGTTAAACAAATCGGGTCTGATCCGTAACAGATCAGACCCGATTTTGCTTTCTTTTTTGAAGGTGATCGTCAATCGACCCAATCAAACGTTCTCCTGACGGCTTTCTTCCACCCGGCATAGAGCTCTTCACAGAGTTTTGCATCCATTTGAGGCTCCCAGGTTTTGTCGACTTGCCAGTTGGCGCGCAGATCGTTTGTGTTATCCCAGTAGCCAACGGCGAGGCCGGCGGCATAGGCCGCGCCCAACGCCGTCGTCTCGGATACTTGCGGGCGCACCACCGGGACGCCGACGATATCGGCCTGGAATTGCATCAATAATTCGTTCACGACCATCCCGCCATCCACGTTGAGGGTTTGCAGTTCGACGCCTGAATCCTGCTGCATGGCATCAAGCACCTCGCGGGTTTGGTAGGCGGTCGCCTCCAAGGCGGCTCGGGCGATGTGTCCTTTGTTGATGTAGCGAGTCATCCCCACGATGACGCCGCGGGCATCGGAGCGCCAGTAAGGGGCGTAAAGCCCTGAAAAGGCGGGCACAAAATAGATGCCGCCGTTGTCCTCGACGGAACGGGCCAAATCTTCCACCTGAGGGGATTCGTCGATGATGCCCAAATTGTCGCGCAGCCATTGCACCAACGCGCCGGTGATGGCGATGGAGCCCTCCAGGGCGTAGACCGCCGGCCGGTCGCCGAACTTATATCCCATTGTGGTGAGCAGGCCATTTTCAGAGGCGACGATTTCGGTGCCGGTGTTCAAAACCATGAAACAGCCGGTGCCGTAGGTGTTCTTGGCCTCACCAACTTCGAAGCAAGTCTGTCCGACCAGCGCGGCCTGCTGATCGCCCAGATCGCCGCACACGGGAATGGCAGCCCCAAAGGGACCACTCGCTTCGGTCTTGCCCCAGGTGTTCGGGTCACTGGAAGGGACGATTTCTGGCAACATCTGGCGGGGAATGTTCAGGACAGCCAGGATGTCCTCGTCCCAGTCGAGAGTTTCTAGGTTCATCATCAGCGTGCGGCTGGCGTTGGTCACATCGGTGACGTGAGAGCCGCCTTCCGGCCCACCGGTCAGCCACCAGATCAACCAGGTGTCGATGTTGCCAAAAACGGCGTCGCCGCGCTGCGCTGCTTCTTCGAGGCCGTCCACGTTTTCGAGCATCCATTGCAGTTTGGGGCCGGAGAAATAAGTTGCCAAGGGCAGGCCGGTTTGGGGGCGAAAGCGGTCTTGCCCGCCATCTTTGGCCAGCGCGTCGCAAAGTTCTTTGGTGCGGGTGTCTTGCCAGACAATCGCGTTGTAATAGGGTTTCCCGGTGTTGCGATCCCAGACCAGGGTGGTTTCGCGTTGGTTGGTAATCCCCACGGCTCCGATTTCACCCGGGGTGATTCTTGCTTTTTGAATCGCACCCCGGCATACTTCTTGAGTGCGTTCCCAAATTTCGAGGGGGTCGTGCTCCACCCAGCCCGGCCGGGGATAGATTTGCTCATGCTCTTTCTGGGCGACACTGACGATCCCCCCGCTGTGATTGAAGATTATGCAGCGGGTGCTGCTGGTTCCTTGGTCGATGGTGGCAATATATTTCATCTTCACAGTCCTTTTTTGACTTCAGAATTGAACGGTTTGGGGTTTTCTAATTGTACCAAAATGGAGGTTGTTTCCGGTATTCGATCAGGCTGGTGAACACCGCTCGATGAAGTCGAGCGTGATCCTGGCAACTTGATCTTTCTCATAATCCAGAGCGACACAGTGGCCGGAATCGTCCATCCAGTGGATTTCGGTGACTTCCGAGCTGACTTCGTCCGCGATGATCTCGGGGACGCGGGGATCGACGAGATGGTCATGGCGCCCCTGGACGATCAGCACCGGACAGTCAATCGCCGGCAACCGCTTTCGGACCTGTCTCTGCAGCCGGAGTAATTGCTGGGTGGCGCGCAGCGGGTTGACGTTGTACCCTTGCCAGGCCAAGTCGCGACCACCGCTTTCGCTGGGGACGGCAGTGACGAAGGGAGCCAGCAAACTCAGTTTGATCCGGTCGATTCTGCTGAGCATCAATTTCAGCGCTGGCGCGTAGACCAAGACCCCGGCGATCATGGCGTATTCACTGGCAAGATGGAGCGCCAGCAAAGCGCCGGTGGACTCGCCGCCGACGAAGACGCGTTCGCACCTTGTCGTGAGGCTTTGATAGTCCTTTGTAACTCTGTCCAGCCATTCTCGCCACGAATGTTGGTTGGCGTCTTTGGGGTTGGTACCGTGCCCGGGCAGGAGTGGCCCGGCTACGGTATAGCCGCGGTCGTGCAGGGTGTGGGCCAGGGGACGCACTTCCGCCGTGGTCGCCTTCAGGCCGTGGATCAGCAAGATGCCTGTCGGCCCAGCCTCCCAAAAGAAAGATTTGCCCGGTAGATGTGGTTTGACCAAATGGATATTTTTGTTCATCGTAGACCTCGTTGATGTCGCTAAACTCGCTCGGTCAGGAGACCTTCGCAAATCAAGAACCAATTCGCCGCTCCAGCCGCTCGAGGCGATGTTGCAGCTCGGGCAGCCAGCGGATCCGCTCGGGGCGCGGCGTCGTCGCGGCGGTGACGATTTCGATGGCCGCCTGAGTCCAGCGGGCAGCCTCGACGAAATCGCCGCGGCGGTGCTCGTAGACTTTGGCTAACTCGACATGAGCATAGACATGCCCGCGCTCGGCGGCCTGTTTCCACAGCCTCATCGCGGCGGGGATGTCCTCGCCGCGTTTATGGAGAAAAGAGAGCTGCTTGACCCCGCTCCAATATGCTTTCCCCCCGCGCCGTTTTTGCGCCAATCCCCTTTGTAGAATGCGCATAGCCATTTTGGGGCAGCCCATGTCGGCGTAGAACTTGCCGATTGCGAAGAGATCATCATCGTGTGGAACGGCGCCGTCCAGTGGATCGGCGACCATCGCGGAGGCGAGGTTTAGCAGGGCTGCCAGCGAGATCACGTCCATCTCGTTATGGTAGAAGACGCTCTCCAACGGGCGGGCGTCTTGGGTATGGAGATAATCGAAAAAGAGATCGGCGACCATCCGCCCGGAGACATCTTTGTCGGAGCGGCGCAGGCCGAGGATGTTGGCCTCCACCTCGCCGAGGGTGCAGCCGGGCAGGCGATTGCCCCACATGCGCCGGGCCAGATGGAGCAGGTCAATGTGGCCGCTTTCTTGTAGGGGAGGAGGCCAACCGTTCAGAGTGAATCGGGTGTTGAGCAGTGGCATGTCGAAAGATTTGCCATTGTAGCTGACGATCACGTCGCAGGGGGCCAGAAAGCGCTCCAGGGCGGCCAGTTGGGCGGTCTCTTCGGCGGGATCGCGCAAGAAGAATTGCGCCAGGCGAAATTGATCGCCCTCAAAGCGTCCCAGGCCGACGAGAAAGGTATACGTCCCCGTGCCGCCGACCAGGCCGGTTGTCTCGGTGTCGAGAAAGACAAACCGCTCCAGGTCGGTTTCCGCTATCGCGGGGTCTCCCGCCCAGGCGGCCAGCAGGGCCGGGGGCCGGGCACCCCGCAGGGGAACGGTACCCACCTCGAACCCGGATTCGTATCGCCGTTCGACCACAAAGGTATCTCCATGGGGCGTGGATCGCCATTCTCCATCGAGAACGCGGCCAATGGGGAAATCTACCCGCCGTTTTGGCTTTGGCTTGGAGATCTGTTCAGTGCCTAATGTTACGCCCAGGGATTGTAATTTTTCGGATAGGGAACTCATTGGTTATAGCCGCAGATTTCTGATAAACTTGTTGCGTTGATTTTAGTATAAACCGATCGTCGTCATCGTGCAAAGGCAAATATGCTCAAAATCGATCCCAAACTCGAACTATCAGAAGATCGCCAAATTGGCGATTCTCAGCCGGTGCGTTCTCTGTGTGTTCATGCTCATTTCTATCAACCTTCTCGCGAGAATCCGTTTACGGGGGGCATTCCGGTGGAGAAGGGGGCAGCGCCCTACAACAATTGGAACGAGCGGATTCACGATACTTGTTACCGTCCCAATGCCAAACTGGGCAATTTTGAGCGGATCAGTTTCAATGTTGGCCCGACGTTGTTCCGTTGGATGGAACGCTATGACCCGATAACCTACAATCGGATCATCGCCCAGGATCGCGCCAACGTGGAACGTTTTGGCGTTGGCAATGCCATGGCGCAAGGCTATCATCACACCATTTTGCCCTTGGCGCCGCGCCGCGACAAGGTCACCCAGGTGGCCTGGGGCATCGCCGATTTCGAGCATCGCTTTGGCCGCAGCCCGGAGGGAATCTGGCTGCCCGAAACTGCCGTCGACCTGGAAACCCTGGAAGTGTTGGCCGAGCAGGGCATCGAGTTTACCATCCTGGCACCATGGCAGGCCGCTGTCGATGACCTGGACCCCTCCCAGCCTTATTGGGTGGCGTTGCCATCCGGCGCTCGGATTGCGGTTTTCTTCTATCATGGCGCTTTGAGCAGCGGGGTCAGTTTCGACCAGGGGATGACCTCCAATGCCCATGATTTTGCCTCCAAGTATCTCAGCACCCATTTCGATGACGATAACCCGGAAGCGCAGTTGCTCTTGCTCGCCTCCGATGGGGAGTTGTACGGCCACCATCAGCGCTTCCGTGATTGGTTTTTGGCCTATCTGGTCAATGGGGCCGGGGCTCGCGCCGGAATGCGCCTGACCTATCCGGCCCTTTGGCTGCACCAGCATCCGCCCAGGGAGACGATTCAGATTCGGGAAAACACCTCCTGGAGCTGCCATCACGGCGTCGCCCGCTGGGAAGAAGGCTGTGCCTGTACCCTTGGTGAGAGCAAGTGGAAGGGGCATTTGCGTCTGGCCCTGAACCGTTTGGCCGAGGCGCTTGATCAAATCTATGCGGATGAGGTCGCTGCCCTGGGACTTGACCCCTGGCAACTGCGGGATGCATACATCGATGTGATTCTGGGGAAACGGTCATTGGCAGATCTGCTCCCGGTGGCGCTCTCTGCCGATGAACGCGAGCGAGTCCGTCTGCTTTTGGAAGCGCAGCGTGAGCGTCAGCGCATGTTTACCTCCTGTGGCTGGTTTTTCGAATCCTTCAAGCGGATCGAACCGCGCAACAACATTGCCTATGCTGCTCGGGCGATTCAATTGGCCGCTCAGGCTACGGGTGAAGATTTATCCGTTGCTGCAGCGGAGCATCTCCGTAAGGTGAGAGACGATAGGGGGGATTTACGCGGCGATCAGGTCTTGGATTCTTTTTTGTGTCCTGATTGCATTCGTCACCCCGACAGTTTGATTTCCTGATGAAACCGAAAGCTCTGCGCGCCGATATTTTGCTCTTGCTTGCTTCGGCTATCTGGGGCTTTGCCTTTGTGGCCCAGCGAGTCGGTATGGATCACATGGGGCCGTTTGCCTTCAACGGCGCTCGTTTTGCGCTCGGCAGCCTGGTCTTGCTCCCCTTGATGGTTCGCCAGTGGCGCAAAAACACGATTCCCGCCTGCCCTCCCAAGACACTCTACCTCGGCGCCACACTGACGAGCTTTTTGTTGTTTCTCGGCGCCACCTTTCAGCAAATTGGGATGGTCTCCACTGAGGCGGGCAAAGCCGGTTTCATCACCGGGTTGTACGTCATCCTGGTGCCAATCTTAGGTTTATTCGTCAGTGAACGGGTTCAGTGGGGTACCTGGCTTGGCGCTGTTCTCGCCGTCCTGGGGCTCTATTTTCTCAGCGTCACGGGCAAGTTCGCCATCGCCCGGGGAGATTTCTTCGTTTTGCTCAGCGCCCTGGTGTGGGGCTTTCATGTCCGTACCATCGGTGCCTATACCCGGCGGATTGGCGCGCTGCGTTTATCCTTGATTCAATTTGCGACGACTGCCGTACTCAGCCTGGTGATAGCTTTTCTTTTTGAAGATGTCAATGTCTTGGCCTGGCGAGGCGCCCTGATTCCGATTCTCTACGCCGGAGGCTTGTCCGTGGGGATTGGCTATACCTTGCAGGTCGTCGCCCAGAAAGACGCGCCCTCAGCCCACGCGGCGATCATTTTGAGCCTGGAATCCGTTTTCGCCCTCGTCGGTGGCTGGCTGCTCCTGGGAGAGACTCTCACCCCGCGGCGGATTCTCGGCTGTGTCTTGATGCTGGCGGGCATGTGGGTCTCGCAGCTTACCCGGGTGAAGCAAATCTGATTCGACAGCCACAGATGAATAGGATGAACGCGGATGATACTTAGGAAACAATCTGCGTTTATCCTATTGATTGGTGGTTTATCTTTCGTTTTCATAACTTCCTGGATTCCTGAGCAGATTAGAATCAAACTAGGCAACCTGGCTGCGTGTTGGTTGCCTAGTTTGATTCAACGTGAGGGCGATGCTTTCAAAATTGGGTTCGTTGTGAACGATCCTTGTTATAGCTGTTCTGGCTGCTCCCAAACGAGATCGGATGATAGGTTGGCTCGCGCCGCTGGCTTTGATGTTGATCCCGGCTGTTCGACGTCTTGGGAGCGGGCGTGAACGAATTGGCCCGCGCCGCCCGTCGGGACGTGGATGTCCGCCGGCGGCTGGAGCTGCGTCTGCTCCGGCTGCTGCGCTTGGCAGTAGCGAGGCGATCTTGGCTGAAGATGCGGTCCCCGGCCACGGAGATGTTCCCGATGATCAAGACGCGGATTAACCAGACCATGATGGCCACAAAGACGGGCACCACTTTGAGCAGGGTTTCGCGAGCGATCACGGCGTTGCCCAACGATTGGTGGTTGAGAATGGCGATCAAGACGCCCCACCAGGTCTGGATCGCGTTCATCAGGGCAGCCAGCATCCAGGCGCTGAAGAGATACCATACTTCGGCGGGTTCGTCCTGACCTTGTTCCGGGGTGGACAGACGGGCGATCTATGTTCTGATTTGTCAAGAGCCAGTTGCTGCTTATCGTAATTCTCTCAAAAAATGAAAATTCGGAAGTCTACAAGACTTCCGAATTCTGGAGCGATGAAAAAATTTGCCTTTACAACAATCTTTTCACCCCTAACATGCTCATTTTCAAACAACTTCCACCAACTTGGGCAGAATCACGCCGGAAGCCTCTTCAAAGCGAATCTGGACGCGGTCGCTGATCGGTGTCCGGTTGGGGTTGATCTCCACCACCAGCGCGCCCGCCTCGAGCGCCAGGAGGGGCAACGACGCGGCCGGTTGTACCACCGCCGAGGTACCGATCGAGAGGAAGACGTCGCTCTCTCGGGTAGCTTCGAGAGCTGCCTCCAACGCGCCCGGCGGCAGATTCTCGCCGAACCAGACCACGTCGGGACGCAGCAGGCCGTCACAGTGGGGGCAATGGGGTGGGGGAGTCTCCGGTTGCTCCCAACGTTCCACCGCGGCGCCACATTGCGAGCATTTCGTCCGGGTGATGTCTCCGTGCAACTCGATGATGTTCTCGCTCCCAGCCTGCTGGTGCAAACCGTCCACGTTTTGGGTGATTAGAGTGAAGGTTGCCCCCTGCGAACGCAGCTTCGTTTCCATCGCTGCCAGGGCCTCGTGGCTGGAGTTGGGTTCGACCCCGGCGATCAGCTCGCGCCGCCATTGGTACCAGGCCCACACCTTTTGCGGGGCGGCGCGAAAAGCTCGCGGGGTAGCCAGCTCTTCAGGGCGATATTTCGCCCACAAGCCGGTTTGCGCCTCCCGAAAGGTGGGCACCCCGCTCTCGGCGGAGACTCCCGCACCGGTCAGCACGGCGACGTGTTTGGCTGTGCGCAGGGCATCGATCAGTTGGGATGGGATGTTGGTCTTCATAGCTGTGGAGTGTTATGTAAAGCTTTGAGGCTAAATCGAATCAATTCGATTCTGGCTTACTTACGAAACCGGCCTTCGCCGGTTGTCGTTCATCATTTGCCAATTCACGAAGGTGGATTTTTTCGGCAATTTTTGATTTCTGCTCGCTGAAAGACTCATTCTCCTTTGTTAACCTGTTCCCATTGGGAGACGAGCATGGCTTTGGCGTGATGCTCCTTCTGGTTTTCGATATACGTCTTCAGGCGATTCAGCGACTCTGGTCCAATGGAAAAGGCGCTGTAACTGCCTTGCCATTTGAAGAACTCTCCGGGGGTGATCTCGTGTGTCACCAGATGCGATGATGATCCTTTGACGCCCTTGACCAGGGTTGAAACCGAGACCGGCGCATGAAGCCGAACCAGCAAATGGACATGATCATCAATCCCGCCGATGGCCAGAGGCGTACACTTTGATTCGTGACATTTGGCCGCGATGCAGGCGTAGACTTGAGGTTCGATGATGTCCGAGATGAGCGGCAGGCGATCCCATGTAGCCCAGACGATGTGAACGTATAATTCCGTGTGCGCCGTGAATTTCTTCATCGGTTTGCTCCCAGCAAGTTTCAAATCAACCCCGTCGAAGTCGAATAAATTCAACCCTCGTTTGCGAAACCGGCCTCCGCTGGTTGTCGTTTCTCATTTGCTAATTCACGAAGGTGGATTTGGTAACCTGGCCTCGAATTCCATTCGATGGCCGATGTTCAATGAATTTCTCTCACTCAAAGGATTAAATCGATCTCATCCAAATCGAATAAATTCGACCCTATCTTGCGAAACCGGCCTTCGCTAGTTGTCCTTCATCAATTGCTAATCCACGAAGGCTTGCGCTGAGCCGGTCGAAGTGTGGATTTTGTAACTTGGCCTCGAATTCTATCCGATGGCTCAACGCCGGAACTTATCCCAATATCGCTGCATGGCATCAACAGACATGAACGAAGGAATCGCCGCTTCATACGAGGCAACCCGATCATCATCTAGTTCGGTTTCTTCGGACTGGGCCTCGATCCAGTCGAAAAATTTCTCCCGGACTTCGTCGCGGCTGAGCTCTTGGGTCAGGACGCGCTCCATCCAGGTTTCGAGGTCATCAAGCCCCTCTATCACCGCGGCGATGTGCGCGTCGACGTCGTCGTAGATGCCGAAGTGAGTCGGGGCGATGCGTTGAAAATCGACCTTGGAGAGCCGCTCCATGCTCTCGCGCCAGGATTCAAGGTAAAATTCTGGCGGCACGGCGGGGATGCGCACGTGGGGCTCTTTGCCCGGCCTGGGGATGCGGATGCCGCCGACGTCGCCGGTGAAGCAAATGTCTTCGAAGTGGTAGACTATGTGATGGCGGGCGTGCCCGGGCATGTCCAGGGCTCGGAAGCTGAGCTCTTCGATGATGATCTTGTCGTTATCGTAAAGTACGTTGATCTGCTCTTCCGGAACAGGGAGCACGTCTCCCCAGAGGGTATCCATCTCGTCGCCGTAGATGCGCTCGGCGCTGTTCAACAAGCGGGTTGGATCAATCATATGGGGGGCACCGAAATTGTGCACGTGGATGCGGGCGCCCTGGCGGGCCCACCATCCGGACGATCCGGCGTGATCCAGGTGGATGTGGGTGACCAGCACGTCGGTGATGTCGCCGGGGGTGAGGTCGTGTCTGACCAAGGCCTCTTTCAGCGCCGGGAGGGTGGTGCTCGGGCCGCATTCGACCAGCACCGCGCCGCGGCGGTGGGGAATCAGGTAGGCGGCGATGGCGTTGGAAAGGTCTTGAAAGTGAAGGTCAAGGGTGTAAACGGGGGGAGTTGTGGGCATAGGGATTTGCTTTCTCGACAAGATTAAGTTTCAGGGCAGCAGACAACCCGCGAGGGAGTCTGTTTTTCATCGTTCAAAGAGAGAATTGACCCAATGCTAACCATCTCATAATTTGTGCTTAAACTTTTCTTAACATCCGTCCCTATAATAGGGTTGGATGTGAAACAGAGACATCTCGTCGCCTTTTCGAATGGGCAATGACGAAACTTTTTTCACGTTTATTCATTTCTCTTCTCCTTGTCGTAGGCAGTCACGTTATGTGGCTGCCTGCGCTGATTCTGGGTGCCACGTTTCGTGAACATACAGCCAGAGCCAGCCATTAGGGGTGTTATCCGCTTCTTGAACCAGGGCGCTGCTCTGTCGAACCGTAACTTGATTTTTGCTTTCTTGCCATTCCTGATAAGCGACGAGAACGTGTTGGGGCAGCCATTGCAAGACGCGCACCTCTTCAATCTAGATGCGGATTCCCTTTTGATCCTGATGCATTTGCTGCAGCCGCTGGAGAAGAGCCTCCCGCCGGACGATCTGACCATCTGGTGTAATGATCTTGAAATCGGGGGCCAAGGCGGTTTCTAGGCGGTCAAAGGCAGTGTCGTCAGCGGAAATATCACCGTTGAACCAATCCTGAAAGAATTGGTGCAGTTGGATGATTTCCTTTTCGATGTGCAAATAGTCGAAGGTGTGAAGTTGGCGTGGGTTCATCTATCCTTTGGGCGTTAGCTGCGTTTTTGCTTTCTTCTTAATTTGAACCCGTCCTTGATGTGTGACCAGGCTGCGCCGGCGGTGACACTGCCTTCGGATGGCGATTCCAGCGCCTCGATGTTGACCAGCGTTTTCCGGTATGGGGTGTAGTAAGCTCGATAGGTGAGCCCCTCGATCAGGGCATAGTAGGCTTTGCGGGTCACCTTGAAGCGCTGCTCCCCGATGCGGTAATAGTAATTCGTCGAGCTGCTGCCGTCGCTATCGCTGCTGGATGTACGTGTGAAGGCATGCCCTTGCCCTTCGATGCTCAAGACGCGACCCGTCAGAATATCGAGAAACGACTTGATCAGCAGGTAGATGGCAAAGAGACCCAAACCAGCAAAGATGACGCTTGAAATGATGACAATCGGGCGCATCTCTCCCCAGGCTTGTTCGCTGATGGAGGGCAACAGGATTTGGTTGAGCGCCACACTGGCGATGACGACGAAAAGCAGGGCGATCAACAGGGTGGGGATCAGATGGGCGATCTGACTCATCGCCAGCCGGCCTTGCCTGTTTTGGGGCAGAGCGTCCAGTTTGAAACGGTTCGCTTGGGCCAGAATCTTGGTCAAGCTTTCCTCAGCGCGATCCATGCCCATCGTAGAGAGTGGTTCCGCCGAGAGCACCGTGTTGGATTCGGGCAGATAGTAAAAGCGGTATTCGATCCCGGGTGAGAGCGCGCCCAACCCGCCGAAGGGTAGCTTCAGGCGCCGATCGGGCAGCTTGATCTCATAGCCGCGGCGCCCGTAAACAACCTCACCGGTGGCGTCGCGAATCTCGCCTCGCTCGAGTTCTCTCTTTTTGGGCTTGTTCCAAAAGATGCGAAAGACTCGCCAGATTCCATAGAGTATCGCCACGACAAAGGCCGCCAGCAAGATCAAACCTGCTCCCAGCTTGTAATTCGTGGGGATGTCAAGGGCAAAGAGAGCAAAGATGCCAAAGATGACCAGGAAAGGGATCAGGATAAATAATTTAAGTGAAGAACGCCTGCCTGGCTGAAGCAGCCCGATGAAATTGGTCAAGGGATGCGTCAGAATCGCCTGCTGATCGGGGTGGACGGTGCCCATCTGATTAGCTTCAACGTAATCGTTTCGGGTAATGTCGTAACCCTGGAGAAAGCTTTGATTCATCTTGGGTCTCCTCTCAGAGGTAGTTGGGGGATTATCATTATTATACCGGAGAGATTATCCAAAATCAGGTACAATCATCGGCATGCGCATACATATCAAAAGAGAACTTGATGACGAACAACTCAAAATTTTGGAGGATCGCTTGGACCCGAAGGTGGAACTAACCTTTGGGGCCGAGCCGCCCACCCCGGCAGATTACCGCGTCCTGGTGGCGGGACGACCGGGCCGCGAATTGATCGAGGCCAGCCGTTGCTTGGACGTTTTAATCATCCCCTGGGCAGGAATCCCGGCAAGCACGCGGGCGCTGATGGCTGAATTCCCCAAGATCGCCGTACACAATTTGCATCACAACGCCGCTTCCACGGCCGAGATGGCCCTGACGTTGATGTTTGCCGCTGCTAAACGCCTAGTGCCGATGGACCAGGCCCTCCGCCAGAGAGACTGGCGTTACCGCAGCCGCATGGAGATGTCGCTGCTGCTGGATGGCAAGACGGCCTTGATCCTTGGTTACGGCCAGATCGGCCAGCGGGTTGGGCGGACACTGGACGCGTTAGGGATGCAGGTGTTGGCCATCCGTCGAAATCCGGACTCTGATTCCACGGGCAACTCTGTTCATCCCCCGGAGGCGCTCCATGACCTGCTGCCCCAGGCCGACGTTCTCTTTCTGACCCTGCCACTCACCGAACAGACTCGCGGCTTGATCGGCGCAGCGGAACTGGACCTCCTTCCCCAGGGAGCGATCCTCGTCAACGTCGGGCGTGGCCCCATCGTCGATCAGGGTGCTCTCTACCATGCTTTGGAATCAGGCAAACTTCACGGCGCCGGGGTGGATGTCTGGTACAACTATCCCCCTGATGATGAATCGAAGTCTGACACGTCCCCGGCGGATTTCCCCTTCCACCAGTTGGACAACGTGGCGATGAGCCCGCACCGGGGCGGTCACACCAAGGAGACCGGATCCTTGCGCATGATTCATCTGGCCGAATCGCTCAATGCGGCTGCTCGCGGTGAGCCGATTCCCAACGCCGTTGATCTGCAAGCGGGGTATTGAACGCAAATCTTGTTCTCTGCTGGCGAAAAATAATGCTGAATCGCCGAGACGCAGAGAAAAACCTAAAAATCTCTGCGTCTCTCCAGGTGTGATTCTTACTCTCAACGTGATTTATTCGCCCGGCGTGCTCTTCTACGCCCACTTTGCGGCTCTGTGTTAAGCAGTTAACGCCCTACGTAGACGTGATACTCGAATACGTGGGAGCCGGCAGGGAAGTCCTCTTCCTCGATGCCGTCATTGAGCGACTCTGTGAACGTGATTTCCGTCTTGACGATATGCTCGCCCACGGCCCAATCGCTGAGCACGGTGTAGTAAGCGCGGCAATGACTGTCGTTGAAGACGCCTTCTAACTTGGCAAAATCTTCCAGGGGGATGTTTTCGCCGTTCAAGCTGAAGTCCAGTTCGATTTTTGACCAGTTGTCTTCGAAGCTTTCCTGGTCTGCCGTGCACCAGGCGTAAACCCACATTACCTTACGAGACGTGTTCAACGGCACCGTGAAGGTATAGGTCTCTCCCGCTTGGGAGAGGGATTCCTCTTCGTAGTTTTCTTGAGCAAAGTCTTCCAGCCACTCCGTCTGCGCCTGGAAGGCGGATTCCGCCTCGGCCTTGGTACCCACTGTGGGGGAGTGTTCGGGGGTCACGCCCGCTCCCAACGGCTGGCTGAGGGTTTCGATCGCCTGCTCCAGAATGACATCCTCCCCCTCGACAAATTCTCGTTGGACGGTCTCTTCGGTCAGGGGCACATCCACGTCGGGAACGACGCCCGTCCCTTCGATGATGATGTCCCCCTCCATGTCCTTGGTCATCCCCGTGGGGGCCTGGAAACTGTAGCCGCCCGGCAGCAGGTACTGGCCGCGGGCCACCTCGCCGTAGATTCCGTTGGTGGCGTAGTAGCCAAAGACCCGCGTCTGCTCCAATTGGCCCAAGACATAGGAGACATCTTCGCAGGCGCTGGCACAGGCCGGGCCGACCAGCACGCCCAGCGGACCGTCGTAGTAGAGTTCATCGTCGGGCTCGGTGTAATCGGGCGGGCCGTAGGTCTCGAACTCGCCGCTCTTTTCGCTGTAGTAATACGAGCGGCTGATGTCGATGCGCTCCTCGACGAAGTAGCTGGCGAAGAGCGTTCCCAGGGGGCTGCCGCCGCTGTTTTGGCGCATATCGATGATCAGGCCCGGTACCTGATTTTCGATCATCCGCTCGATGGCGTATTCCCACAACCGGATGATCAGGTTGATGTCCTCCGAGAGCGACGAAATCTTGATGTAGCCGTAACCGCTGGGCAGAATCTCATAGGTCACCGGCAGACTGTTGTAATCGTACCCGGCGAAGAAGCTGGTTTGGGAGAAGGTCTCGTTTTCTGGCACGGTTGTCAAGGTCACCGTGGTGGGCTCATCCGCGTCCGGATTCTGGAAGGTCACCTCGGCCTCCGTGCCGACGGGTGCGCGCAACAAATAGCGGTATTGCTGCAAGCGGAGCACCTCTTCTCGCGAGAAGGGCTTTGACCAGGGTTCGACCTCGGCCAGAGCATCCTCGATCGGTTTGCCGTTCCATGCCAGGATTTCCGCGCCCCACGCCATCCCGGCCTCAGCCGCGGGACCCTCTTCGAGCAAGATGTGGGTGATCCCCCTTCCATCGTCCAGCCCGATGATCGCGAATCCATAGCCTCCCTCAGTTTGCTCTTGGAACATTGCATTCGCAATCTCGCCAAAGCTTAAGCCGACATGCCCGTCAGGGATCGACCAGCTATAGTCGCGCAAGGCCAGGTAATACGCCTTTTCGTCGTCGGTCTGTTGGGCTTCCTCCACACGGGGAGCAAATTCTTCGTAAAGCGTATCCCAATCGATGTCCTTCATCTCGGTGAAGGGATATTCCATCGAGACCTTGGTATGCAGCGCTTCGAAGGCCTCGGTCCAGCTCATTTCGCTGAGATCGTTGACGGTCAGTTCGCCCTCGTAGAGGGGCACCGTGGCCGTTGCTTCTTTGTAGAATTCGAACGGCTCGGCGTCCAGGTCAATCAGCGTGTACCCGGCCGGGAGCGCCCCAACGGGATCATCTTCCGTGAAGAGCAGGCCGTCTTCGCCAAAGCCGGTGGGGAACTCTTGCTCGTCGTCCGGCGCCCAGGCCAGGAGAATGCCGCCGATGATCTCGTTTTTATTCTCCGAATCGATCCGCGCCGAGGTGTAGTTGGCGCTCCAACCGCCGGTTTCATCCTCGCTTAGGAAGGGATCGTCGAAATAGTTGGCCCCCATCACGACTTGCCAAATCTGGACGCCCTGGTCTTCTTGCCCATCCAAGTCGACATCATTGAACGGGCTGACAGGCCGGGCCGGCAGGTTCAGCGTGTAGCTGAATTCACCCTCTTCGCTGACCGTCACCGGCCCCAAGATTTGCGGCTCCAGCGGCTGCTCGTACTCGTAATCGCGCTGTACAAATCCGGTCAGGTCTTCGAGCATGGCGAAGCGCTCGAAGAAATAGACTTCCATGATCAGCGCGTTGGAAACTTCGATCGGGCCGGTCAGTTGAACCGGTTCATCTGGTTGGATTTCCCTTGATTCGGGAGCCTCGGTGGTTACCTCGCTAGGTGCTTCCGTTGTTGTCGCCAGGGGAGTCGCCTTGATAGCGACCGGCGTTGTTGTTGGCTCCCCCTTGATGGTGGGAAGCGACGTGAGTGAACAGGCCAGGAACAGGCCGGCAAGCAGGATTCCGATAGCAGTGTATTTCAGTTTCGACATATTTTCTCCTTGATTGTTTCGCTTTTTGCCATGTAGGCCGATTTTAACATGAATCCCAGCGCTCGAATGATGATCAACGGCTTGTAGCCGGGAGTATAATTCCAATGGAAGATCGTTCGTCATTGTTGCATTTCTCCCCCAAAAATTAACAAGGAGGCAAGCAAACGTGAAAATTTTGATCGGTTATTATCAGCGTAGCGGCAGCACACTTTTGCAGCACATCCTCAACGAGCATTCCCATATCCGCTCCTATAGCGATATTAGCTCTCTGTTTGTTCTCCCGGCAATTCTGTTTGGGTACCAACCCCAAGGCCATGTTTGCGTCAAACCCTTGGATATTTTTTACAATTTCAAGAGCAGGTCTTTCTACCGCCGTTTTGACAAATTCCTCTGGTTGGCCCGCGACCCGCGCGATTCGTACCTGTCCGCTCTCGAGGTCAATTATGCTTATAATTTCTGGATGCGGGGTCCCAAAATTCGGGGCATCGATGTCGGCCTGCTGCGGCGCTGGCAGTTGATCTACAAACACTATTTCGAGCATCAGCAGGACTGGCACTTGTTGCGTTATGAAGACCTGGTTGCCAATCCGAAACCAACACTGCGGGCCTTGTTCGATTATCTCGAACTTCCTTACGAGCGAATCTATCCCTTTAGTGAATTTCACCTGTTGCCTGCCGGGGGCGATCCAAAACTACAAGACACCAAAACGATTCATGACAAATCTGCCAGCCGCTACCAGGATGAGATGCCCGTCCGTCAGCAGCGTGTCTTTACTCGTTTCTTGCGGGAAGAAATGCGCCAGTTGGGCTATCTCTAGCCATCTTTACTGTTGTGAGTAAACGTCTTGAGTTTTGTAGTGTTTGACTATATAGTTAAGTTAGATTGGACTAACTTCCAGTAAAGGATGAACAAGTATGGGGAGAAAAATATTCATTAGCTATGCCAGAGAAAACAGTGCAGATGCCCAACAATTAGCTGATCTCCTCAAGGAGCGTGATTATGCTGTATGGCTTGATCAGCTCATCAAAGGGGGCGATGAATGGGAAGATGCTCTAAAACAGGCTTTGGATTGGGCAACGGATGTGATCGTGATCCTCACGCCCGCCTCGGCGGAGTCAAAATGGGTTAATTTCGAGGCAACGACGGCCAAAGCGAAGGAAGATACCGCCGTTCATCCTGTGATCATTCAATCTTTTGATGTAGAAGCGTATCCGATTTGGGCCCGTGGCATTCAACACCACGATTTCTACACGAAAGAGTATCTCACGGCTTTAGCAGAGTTGTGCGCAGCTTTAGGAAAACCGGACCCTGTTCAGGAGCTGCTTGATGACCGGGAAAAAGCTTACAATAAGGCAAAAGCTCTATTAAGCGAAGATGATCTTCGTCTAATTGATAATAACCGAAAAGAGTTATTAATAAGTAAAACTGCTGATGTTTTGATTAGAGAGAGTCGAGATCATCTCGAGCGACTCCGGAAAACTCTCTATTTACGAGTGTTGGCCGGAGCAATTGGGGGTGGTTTGTGGTTGGCCTTTTTCTTTTTCTTAACTATATCGCTTAATCAAGATTATAAAAGCTTGGAATTTTATATTATGTTACTTGCCAGCATGTTACCCGGTGGTGGGGCAGGTGCATGGTTTGTATTTTCCACCATAATGTCTCTGAAAACGATACCCGAAAGAGCGTTTTATAAAAGATTACTTCGATGTGGTATATTGGCTGCTCGCTCATTTGGATTAATGTTCGTTGTGTATGGATTATTCATCTCGCCATTTAGCAACCTGAAAGTATATCTATACCAAGGGTTGGAAGGTGCTTTGTGGGGGTTGATAGTTGGTATGGGAGTTTTTTGGGCGTCTTATTCAGATGTATCCTCTAAAGTTACCCTACCAATTACTCTTATCCTCTGTGCTGTGTCTTTCTGGGGATTAGATGCCTGGATACAAAGCTTAGGTAATGGTGCTGTTACCTGGAAATTACTTTTGACCGGGGCTTTGTTGCCCATATTGATGATTTTAGCATTGTTGCTTGAATCTCCAAGGAGGGAGTGATGAATAATAAAGCGTTTTTTATTATCGTTACCATTATTCTTCTGATCCTAGTAATATGGCTGTTATTTAAGGATAAAGAAGATGTTATTGGGTATGTAACCAATCTTAATGATTATGTTGGTCATGCCCTGTCAGGTGAAGATATTCATCATGTTAATGAAACGGAAGAACTTTTAGGTGATGATATTATCCGGGTCAAGGATGGTGGAGAAGCTCAATTAACATTTGGTAACATAAAGATAATTGCTATGAGTGAGACGGAAGTCGACTCTCTCCATACGGAAGGCGATCCACAAACTCCTGCATTAGTCCATGTATTATTAAGATTTGGTGGTTTAATTTGTAATAATGAAGCTCGAAAGTCAGAGCTTATCCTTACGACACCTGTAGATAGAAAAAAAGTCACGGTAATGGGTACATGGATGTTCATGGTATATGACCCAATCACCGAATTAACAACCGTGGGGAATTTTGATGGAACTGTTCATGTTGATGCTGGCGGTGAGCAAACATCTATTGAGCCCGGTAAATATGTTGTTATTCCAGCCGCTCAACCACCTAGTGATCAATTTGAGATTCCTTTCACGCTGGATCAATATCAAGACTTTGGAGATAGTGGGGCATCGGCAATTGATATTTTGTTGAAGTACGGTATGTTTACGCTGGAAGATGATCAGCCCAATGCTCAACAGGATCTTGGAACAACTGAGAATCCGCTTCAATGGGTTTTTACCCCCATCGTCGATCAAGACAGCACCTATGCAGGGTTTGAAGAACTTGCCGCCTTGATCTATGAATACTCCGGCTTGTTTGTTGAGCCTTATCTCATCCCAAACAGTGATGTCGCGATCGAGTTGATGTGCGCGGGTGAGGGGCAGATTACTTCCTTGCAAGCGATTCCTTATCTTCTAGCTTCGAAACATGGCTGCGCTCAAGCAGATTTGGTGGCTACGCGTTTTGGGGACATCGCGTTTAACAGTCAGATCTTCGTGAACGATGAGAGCGGAATACAAACCTTATCCGAGTTAAAAGGAGAATTCTTTTGTCGTCCTGATCCTGCCAGCCCGACCGGCTGGATCATACCGAATCTTGGCTTGAGAGCTGCGGGGATTGATGCAGAGATAGACTTTTATGCCATCGATGATACCGGTTCCCATAATGCGGTTGTCTCAGCCGTGTATGGTTATGAGTGTGTCGCTGGTGCAACCTATGTCGATGCGCGTGAAGCTGTGCAGCAAGAGTTGCCGGACGTGATGGATGTTGTCAGGGTGATTTCTGTATCGCCGGATATTCCCAACGATGGTGTCCAACTTCATCCTGGCCTGGATGAAGATCTGCGCAGCTTGCTCATGGACACATTGTTGGAAATTGCCGATACCGGTGCTGGCAAAGAATTATTTGATTACATCTTTGCTTGGGAGGATCTGTCCCCCTGTGATGATACCTTTTATGATGGTTTCCGAGATTTGTTAGACGCTGCTAATGTTCCCCTTGAAGAGTTGAACTAGATCAAAAATAGTTGAAGCAACCAGATATCAAAAGATGCTCACAAAATGTGGGCATCTTTTATTTTTCCCTGTCTTAATCGTTGTGTTTGTGCTAGACTTTTGCGGTGAGCCGGCTCCTCGAATAGGCTCTGCTGTTGAAACCTGGAAACGTAAACAATCAGAGAAGGATTTCTTGATGCAATTTGACCAACCTGTCACCGACCTGATCGAGCAGCGCTTCTCTTGCCGCACCTATCGGCCTGAGCCGATCGATTCTGAGACCCGTGAGCGTTTGACCGATTTTTTTGAGGCTACCCGTGTGAAACCGATGGGCAATCATGCCCGTTTCAAGCTGGTCGCCGCTAAGGATGGAGATGCCGGCAATCTGAGGGGGATGGGTACCTATGGCTTCATCAAAAACCCGACCGGATTCATCATCGGAGCGTGCCGCGACGAGAAGATGAGCCTGGAAGATTACGGCTATCTGATGGAGGCGATCATTCTGCGGGCCACCGACCTGGGGCTGGGCACCTGCTGGCTGGGAGGCACCTTCAACCGCAGCCGCTTCGCCCGGGAGATCGACCTGGGCGACGATGAGATCATCCCCGCGGTGACCTCTTTGGGCTACATTGCCGAGGATCCACGGCGAGTCGATCAGACCATCCGCAACACGGCCGACTCCGACCGGCGTATGGCCTGGAGCGAATTGTTCTTTAAAAGAAGCTTTGGCCAGTCCCTTGAGCAGCAAGCGGCGGGCGAGTTCGCCCTCCCTCTCAAGATGGTGCGCATCGGACCATCGGCATCCAATAAACAGCCCTGGCGTATCGTCAAGATTGATGATGCCTGGCATTTCTACCTCCGCCGCACGCCGGGCTATCCCTCACCCATTTTCAATCTTTTGCTGAGTTTGGCCGATCTCCAGCGCGTCGATATCGGTATTGCCATGTGCCATTTTGATTTGACCGCCAAGCACCTCGGCTTGAAGGGAAAATGGGCCGTGGACGACCCCGGCATCGCGTTGCTCGATGAGCATACGGAGTATTCAATTAGTTGGATTAGGAATTAAGGTGAAGCCCACCTGACGAAAGAAAATTCAGGGTTTCCTGGTCGTAAGAAAATCCATTGTTCAACGCGTTTTTACAAAGAGGTGAAAGATGAAAAAACTATTCCTTGCTTTCTTGATCGTTTCGTTGCTCCTGGGGGGAATAGCCGTCTATTGGTATTGGCCAGATATTGCTTATTGGTGGTACGGGGAAGAATATTACACCGAAGAATTGGGTTACTACGAACTTCCCGAAGACTGTTACGAAGATGAATACTATGACGACGAAGACAAGTTGTGTTATCTCGACGAGGATTTCGACGATAGCCTTGCCCCCCAATTTCTTGATCTGGTCGAGGAAATTTTCGTTCCAATGGAGGGGGATACTGAAGATTTTTACTCGACAGCAGAAAGCACGCTGGTCACCTATCAGATCGACGGCGATCTGCTTGTCAACCCAGAAGAGGTTACCGTTAGTGATGATCTCTTGAGCTATCAAGATGATACAGATACCCACCAAAAAATTTGGGCTTATTACACCCAACTGATCCCTCTAGCGTACCGCACCGACCTGGCGAGCTTTGTCGTTTTCACCGATGGTGTCGATGAGGTCATGGCCGCTGTCGAACAAGACTTCACAGATCCGGAGAAATGGATTTTGGCGATTGACATCGTCGACGCTCAGAATCCTGAAGAACTGACTTATACCTTGATCCATGAATTTGGCCACCTCCTGACCCTTAATAGCGAGCAAGTTGAAATTGATCTGGCATTGTTCGAGGAACCGGAGAATGATCTGCTTTACGAGCAGGCCCTCGCTGCCTGCCCGCAATACTTCCCCGGGGAAGGGTGCAGTTTGCCAAATTCTTATATCAATTTGTTCGTCCAGCGGTTTTGGGCTGATCTTCTCGACGAGTGGGAAGAGATCACTTACATCGAAGATGACGAGGCGTATTATCAAGCCTTAGATGAATTCTACTGGAGTTATCAAGACCAATTTGTAACCGATTATGCTGTCACCAACCCTGGTGAGGATATCGCCGAATCCTGGACGTACTTCGTCCTCCAACCCAAGCCCGATGGGGATACCATCGCCGAGCAGAAAGTACTCTTTTTTTACGATTTTCCCGAACTGGTGGCATTGCGCAAGCAGATCGTGGCCCGGACGTACTCGCGTTTGAGACGTCAATAAATATGAGGAGAGCCCCACTTCAGAAGTGGGGCTCATTTGATTTACTTCAACTCATTTAGTTGCTGCCGCAATTTCTCGGCAGTTTCTTGATAGGTTTCCAATTTTTCCCGCTCGTTTTGAACGACCTCTTCGGGCGCCTTCTCGGAGAAGGGGCTGTCCAGCAAATTGGTCAACCGGATGATTTGACTCTCGGCCTCGGCCAGGTCTTTCTCCAGGCGGGCGCGTTCTTCCTCGATGTTGACCAATCCGGCCAAGGGGAGATAGCTCTCCACGGGGCCGACCACCAGGACGATGCTGCCTTCGGGCTTTTCGTCCAAGCTGGCGTGAATTTCGGTTTGGGCTGGGTCCAGTTTGGCAAGCGCGGCAATGGTGGCGGCTTGGGCCTCGAGAATGGATGTGTAGCCTCCGGCCGCGAAGGTCACCGGGATGCGGCGTCCATGATCGACGCGTTTCTCGGCGCGCAAGTTGCGGATCGCCCGGACGATCTCTTGAATCAGTTCGAAGTCGGCCACTTTCTCGGCTTCCCAGTCTTCTTCGGGGCGGGTTTCTGGCCATGGGGCCACGATCAAGGCTTCGGGCCAGCCCTCTTCCGGGCCGAGATCGGCGCCACAATCCTGGCAAGCCGCTTTGAGGTGCTGCCAAAGCTCCTCAGTCACAAAGGGGATGAAGGGATGGAGCAGGCGCAAACTCATATCCAGTACCATCACCAAGGTTCGAATCGTCTGGTAGGCGCGGGGGCCGCCTTCGTCGATTTGCAATTTAGCAATCTCGATGTACCAATCGGCAAACTCGCTCCAGAAAAAGTCGTAAATCTGACGGCCCGCTTCGCCGTATTGGTGGTTGCCAAAGAGCCGTTCCACCTCGCGGATCAGGTTTTGCAGCCGGGCGTAAATCCAGGAGTCGGCCAATGTCCAGGCTCCCTCTCCCTTTGGGAGATGGGTAGGGTGAGGGAGCGACTCTAGCATCCCGATCACAAATCTGGTCGCGTTCCAAATCTTGTTGGCAAAGTTGCGGTTGGCCTCCACCTTCTTCAGGCTGAGATTCATATCGTTGCCGGGGGTCGAGCCGACCAGCAGGGTGAAGCGCAGGGCGTCGGTGCCGAGGTCGTCCATCACCTCCAGGGGGTCGATCACGTTGCCGAAGGACTTGGACATCTTCTTGCCGTGCTCATCTCGGATCAGACCGTGGAGATAGACTTCGCTGAAGGGGACTTCGCCGGTGAACTCCAGGCCCATCATGATCATGCGCGCCACCCAGAAGAAGAGGATATCGTAGCCGGTCTCCATCGTCGTCGTGGGGTAGAAATACGCCAGATCTTTGGTTTGATCGGGCCAGCCCAGGGTGGAGAAAGGCCACAGCCCGGAGGAGAACCAGGTATCAAGCACGTCGGGGTCTTGGTGGATGTTCGTGCTGCCGCAGTGGGCGCACTCGCTTGGATCCTCGCGTTTCACGGTGACTTCATTGCAATCATCGCAATACCATACGGGGATGCGGTGGCCCCACCAAAGCTGGCGGCTGATGCACCAGTCGCGGATGTTTTCCATCCAGTTGAAGTACACTTTTTCGAAGCGTTCGGGCACGATGGTGATCCGCCCGTCGCGCACCGCTTCGATCGCCTTTTCGGCCAGCGGCTGAATGTCGACGAACCACTGCGTCGAAATGATCGGCTCGACGATCTCGCCGCCGCGCTGGGAGCGGGGCACCTGGTGGACGTAATCTTCCTCTTTGATCACCAGTCCCTCGGCGCGCATATCTTTCCATAGATTTTGGCGGCATTCGAAACGATCCTGCCCCTCGTAGGGGCCGCCGTTTTCGTTGATCTTCGCTTCCCGGTCGAGCACGGAGATGAATTCGAGGTCGTGCTTCTTGCCGATCTCGAAGTCGTTGGGGTCGTGGCCGGGCGTGATCTTCAGGGCCCCGGTGCCGAATTCTAGGTCGACATACTCGTCGGCGATGACGGGGATTTCCCGCCTCAGGATGGGCACAACCGCTTTGCGGCCGACGAATTCCTTGAAACGTTCATCCTCGGGATGCACGGCCACGGCAGTGTCGCCCAAAATCGTTTCGGGGCGCGTTGTCGCCACGGGAATGTAGTCATCTGTTCCGGCGATCATGTATTTGAAATAGTACAGCTTACCCGGCTCCTCGACGTGTTCCACCTCCAGGTCGGAGACGGCCGTCTTCAGGCCGGGGGACCAGTTGATCAGCCTCGGGCCGCGGTAGATCAGCCCTTTTTCCCACAGGGTGACGAACGCTTCGCGCACGGCGCGCTGCAAATCTTCGTCCAGGGTGAATCGCTCTCGGTCCCAATCGCAAGAGGCACCCAATCGGCGGATCTGGTTGGTGATGTGGCCGCCGTATTCTTCTTTCCAGGCCCAGGTGCGCTTGAGAAATTCCTCCCGCCCGATTTCTTCGCGGGTGGTGCCCTCTTCGCGAAGGGCCTGTTCCACCTTCAGTTGGGTGGCGATGCCGGCATGATCGGTGCCCGGCACCCACAGGGTGGGAAGCCCTTTCATCCGGTGGTAGCGGATCATCAGGTCTTCCATGCTGACGAACATGGCGTGTCCGAGGTGCAGCTTGCCGGTCACGTTGGGGGGCGGAATCGAGATCACGTAGGGCTCGATATTGGGATCGTGCCCCGGCTTGTTGGGATCGTTGATCGGTTTGAAATAATCGCCTTCCTCCCACATCTCGTAGATGCGTTCTTCGGTGGCTTGAAAATCGTACGTTTTAGGTAGTTTGTGTTTTGCCATTGCGTTTCTCCGTTTGTATTGGTGTCAGATTGAAGGTAGATTGATTTTGATTTACTTAAGCAGATGAAGCTAAATCTACCGCCGAGACACAGACGCCTTGCGTACCCTCGGTAAACGCCGAGAAAAACGCTGTTTCTGTCCCTTTTTAATCAAATCTCTGCGCACTCCGAGTCTCAGCGGTGGATTTCTATATGAACTTCGTAACTCCTATTTAATTCTCAGCTTCCCGCCTTGCCATCTTCGGCTCGACGAGTTGCCACGTCTCGCCGCCGTCCGTGGTCGTGACCAGAGCGATTTCGTCATCATCGCGGGCAACAGCCCAGCCGGTTTGCTCATCGACGAAGCTGAACTGCCCGTCCCAGTTGACGTGTTTGATCTTAACCCAGCTCAAACCGCCATCGGTGGTCGTGTAAATATCGCGGCCCAGGGCCCACCCTGTTTGGGCATCGATGAAAATCAAATCGTCCACCGGAGAGGGGAGCTTATCGTGTTCCCAGGTTTCGCCGCGATCGCCGGTTGTGTAGATATAGGTATGCGTCCATTCAGCCGGATCGGTTTCATCCGGCGTTTTGCACTTGACGATCAACGCGGCCCGACGCGAGGTCAAAAATGCCGGCGCGGTGGTGACGCATTGGCTGATCTCGTTGAACCAATCCAGTTCCTGAGGTGCGGGTAAAAAAGAGTCCTCCCAGGTGGCGCCGCCGTCGCGGCTCGCTTCGAAAAAGGCACCCGGCAACACGCCGAGATTATCCTTGGTCACCCAGCCGAGTTGTGTGTCGGCAAAGGCCATCCCGGTATTGAGCAGACTTTGGAGCCCATCCTTGTAAGGGTCAACGATCCGTTCCCAGCTCACGCCGCCGTCCTGCGTGGCGTAGAGATAGCTGTAATCATGGCTCATCCCCGCGTCGACGTGGACGAGCAACCAGCCATGTTCCCGATCCACAAAGGTGAGTTCCTCGGGGGTGAAGAAAGGTTCATCGCCGCTAAGCTGCAGCGGCTTGCTGGCCCGCCAGGTTTCGCCGCCATCATCACTGCGCCAGACCAGCTTCGGTTCAAGCGGAGGCGGTCCCTCCGCGCTAAAGATGACCCAGGCAGTTTGGGCGTCGGCGAAATGTCCCCAGGCCCGTTTGCTCTGTTCTTCTGATCCCAGTGGCGCGGTAGGGGGTGAGCGATCTTCCCAGGTCTCGCCGCCATCGTTCGTGGTAAGGATATGATCGATGGGACCACCCTGATGCCCGATGCCCCAGCCGGTGCCGGAGTCGATCATCTTGATCTCGGTGATGGTCACATCTTGTCCCGCCCTCAGCGGTGGGACGGTGACACTCGGCGCGCCCTCGATGGTGGGTGTTGGGGTGGCACTTAGTTCCGGTTCCGGGCTCGGGCTTGGCGTTGGTTCCCGCGTGGATGTGGGCACAATCGTCGGTGTTGGTTGGGTAGCGGTCGCTGGCTGGCGGGTGGGCTGCTCTGTGGCTGTGGATGTCTCACCTTGTGGCTGCGCGCTGAGACCCTCTCCCGTGATCAGGCTGCAACTTACGGCGAGAAGAACAAGAATGCTCGTGATCAGAATCATTCTGCGCATGGTTCCAACTCCTCTGCGGAAATAAAAAATCCTTCCGTCCACCTGAGGACGAAAGGATCGATCTTCCGCGGTACCACCTCGCTTCGCCAACGTTTTCTGCTGGCGCTCTTGACCTTTGACGGGCGCTGGGCCGATCAAAGTTACGCTGTAACGGGCTTACCCGTACCGGTCTACTCTCCAAAATGGATTTCTTCGGTGAACAATCCGGGCGACTTTCGGTGGAGGGCGACCGAGGGTGGCTTTCAGCCTATGGCCATTCCTTCTCTAGCGGCGCCAATTCCGCCTACTCCTCCCGGGAGCGTGGTTTTCACTTGTTGATTGAGATTATACCGATGATACAGATGCGAGTCAAGAACTACGTTCAAATTTTCGCTAGAACAAGCGCAATTGTGGTTCCGTATAGGTGAGCGGATCAAGGGCCAGTTGATCGTCTAAATTCTCCCGGGTCAGCATCGGACTGGCGAGCAGATGGCGCAGGTGACGGTACTTGACAAATCGATAGTGTCCCTCGGCTTGTTCTTTCAAGGCCGGGTTATGCTCCAATTTGCAAGCAACAAGGTTGGCCCGCCCTCCCGGCAGGAAGATGATCGCCTTGCTCAAGGGGGGCTGGCCGTAGGGGATCAGCTTGCCGAGCACTGCCGATGCAGTCAGATAGAGCAGGTATTCGATCTCCCCATCGGTGTTATACCATTGGAAGCGGAGCGGGTCGTCGGACATCTTGACGGTGGCAAAGCCGACCTTGGCGCCGAGTTCGTCGATGTGCTTGCCCATCGTCTCCAAATCCTCGCGCCGGGCGCCGGGCTGATCTTCCTCTCGGATCTGCCAGCAGCCATCTTCGCTGGTGCCATACGATTGAAGACAAACTTGGACTATCTCTCGCGACGGCGTCATCAGCCCGGGCAAGGCTTCGCAAACGGCTTGGTCGATGGAGTCCGTTGTGCTGCCGGGATGTTGAAGTAAATGACGGACCAAGGCCATCTCGACCCGATCGGCCAGCGGGAGGGGATGTTCTGCTTGATCATCGGTTTGTCGCCACCAATATCCGCTTTGGGCCGATTTTCCCGTCGCGCCCAGACGCAGGAATCTGCCCCGGTATGAGATCGTTGTTTCGATGGTCGCTTGTAAAGTCTGAAAGGCCTCGCTTGGTTCTTGATCAAGGGGCTTGAACCGGGTGTGATCGCTCAACCCGGCGGCCAACAGGGTCAAATAAGGGCTTGGTTCACCGCGCCGGAGCAAATAGTCTTCGGCTCCCTCTTGAATGGTTTGCTCGATAATCTTCTCTTGAGCTTGCTTTTCATCGTTGAACGTCCAGGTGATTTGGGCGTGACCTTGCTCGGGACGCAGCGCGATTCCCTGGCAGATGAATCCGGCCTGATGGGCCGCGATCATCCCCGCGGAGAGAAAGCCGGGCTCGGTTTCGCCGATTAGGCTGAACATCGGGGTTTCAGGTGGGAGCGTTGCAGCCACATGGGTGAGAACACCATGAAGTGCGGCCGTGTGCCAGCGCCAATTGTAGCGCGCCCGCCGCAGTACGGCTTTGATCGGTTGGACGGCGTCCGCACCCCAGAGCCAGCCTGTCCACAGCGCCGAGAGAGTCCAGAAGGCCTGATTGGGGCGCGGCAAGATGGTCAGCACTGCGTCGATGGAAAGACCCTCCAGCAACTGCGCCAACTCTTTGGCCCGGCCTTTGAACAAGGCGACGCTACCTTCCCGGGGCAGGCTGCCATCGTGCTGGCGCACCGGGACGGGTGAACGAGACGAACGCCATTGGTCCACCGCCGCTTCCAGGGCAAACCAGATGTTGTTCTCGCGGTATTTTGGCGGAATGGTTAGTTGTTTGGGACGTTCGCGTTCAATCGGATGGGCCCATAATGTGTTCGCCCGGTCGAAGGCGGTCAAGAGAAGCGCGGCGAGGAGATCCTCATTCTGATCGGAGAGATCCAAGCCCTCGAGTTTGTTGATCAGCGTGCTGAGAATGTGCAAAGCGCGGTTGGGATAGGTCTCTAGAGCTTCTTCGACGTGGACGCGATCGGGGTCGTTGAGAGGCGCGACCCGCTCGAGGGCGCGGGAACGATGCAGGCCGCTTTGACCGAAGCGTTGGGCGAGCTTTTTGTCGGCCTCACTGGCGGGATATTCCCCCGCGTCCTGGCAGTGCTTGCAGGTGTAGATCACCGCGTAGGGGACGCTGGCCTCTTTTTCCCACAGGAAGGCTTCGGCCATCGTCTTGCGTTGGCAGTGGCGGCATTGGGTTCTGTACAGAGAGCGGATATAGGGCTCGATGCGCGTATCCCGGAGGCGCGTCGAGCTGAGCGCCGCCAGAGTGGCTTTGAGGTCTTCTTCGCCTGGGGCTGAAGCGGTCGTTTTGAGCAGGAAGGCGAGCACCGGGTTGTTGACGGCCACCAGGAAACGATAGCCGCTGCGGGCGCTCTCCAGGGCCAGGGATGGTGCAGCCCCAAAGGGGTCCAGAATCAACCCTCCCCGGGGGATGTTTTTCTCCAGCCAGGAAGCAGCACCCCCCTCCGGGATGGGAGGTAAATATCTTTCCAGCGGTTTGGCGGTACGGCCGGAATCTCCGAGAAGAAAGGCGGGTGATTGCGTTTTGGCGTTCATCCTATCTATCAGTATAAACAGGTTGAACGCACAAATCAATCGGTCGGTTTAGGATGATGGCGGCTCGAAGCGGTAGCCTATGCCCCTTTCGGTGAGCAAATATTCGGGCTTGGTGGGCTCTTTTTCGATTTTTTGGCGCAAATGCCCCATGTAGACGCGCAGGTATTCGGTCTCCTCGCCGTATTCCGGCCCCCACACCTTTTTGAGAATCGCTTCGTGAGGGAGAACTTTTCCGGCGTGTTCCATCAGATAGACAAGGAGGTCAAATTCTGTTGGGGTCAACTCTACCTTTTGACCCCGAACGAGGACCTCATGCCGGGCCAGATCAACGCGGATATTCCCATGGACGATGTGCCCCTGCCGCAGGGGAGTCTGGGTCCACGTTGTTCGGCGGAGGACCGCCTTGACGCGAGCCAATAATTCTCCGACACCAAAAGGCTTGGTCAGATAATCGTCGGCGCCAAGCTCGAAGGCGCGGATCTTGTCGCTTTCATCGTCCAGGGCGGTGAGAATGATGATCGGCACGGTGGAGTGCTGGCGGATGCGGCGGGTGGTTTCGAGACCGTCGAGGCGCGGCATCATCAGGTCGAGGATAACCAGGTCGATATTCTGAGAATTGAAGATCATCAGGGCGTCGATGCCGTTATCGGCAGTGACAACGCCAAAATTGCGCACCTCTAAGTTCCGGCGCACGAAATCACGGATCGTTTTTTCGTCGTCTACAACTAGAACGATTGGGTTGCTCATTTGGATATCTCCTCTTCGGGTTGATTCGGTAAGGCGATGACGAAGCAGGCGCCTTGTTCCTTGGGTTCAACCCATATGTCGCCGCCGTGAGCCTGGACGAAGCCCTGGCAGATGGTCAGGCCCAAGCCAGACCCCGAGACTGACTGGTTGATACTGGTATTGTCGAGCTGGTAAAAACTGTTGAAGATGTTTTTGCGTTCGCTTTCTGGAATACCGGGGCCGGTGTCTTCCACCTTGATGATCACATTTTCCGGGTTGTATGTCGCGTTGATGTAAATGGACGATTCGTCGCCCGCATATTTGGACGCGTTTTCGATCAAGTTGCGCAGGACGACCTCCATACGTCTGGGATCGACTTGCAGGGAGGGGAAATCGGCAGGAATTTCGACATGGATGTTTTGCTCCGCCGGTTTCGGATTGACCCTGCGGATAGCATTATCGATCAGGTCTTCCAGTTGGCAGGTTTGTCGTTTAACTTCCAGACTGCCCGCCTCAATGCGTGATAGGTCAAGCAAATCGCTGACCAGCTTGCTCAACTGTGTGGATTCATCCGAGATGATTTGGAGAAATTCTTGTTGGGATTGGGGGTCCCACTCGACATCGTCGGCCAGAAGCGTGGTAGCATAGCCTTTGATCGATGCCAGCGGGGTGCGCAACTCGTGAGAAACTGTGGCGATCAGATTCGACTTCATCCGATCGAGTTCGTGATAAGCGGTTATATCCTGAAGAAGCTGACCCCTACCCATGATCACGCCTTTGGCATCTGTGACCTTGAAAGTACGCAGGCGAAGCTGGATAGAACGACCTTGAAATTCCAATGACATCTCTATTTCGCGTTCGGCATCTTCTTTTAGGGCGGCGTAAATTTTCCCCGCTTCTTTTTCGGGCTCCTTGGTCATCGCGATGATGTGGTCGAAGATCGTCTCGATTGTCGCACCGCTGATCTGGCGATGGCTTAAGCCTGTCAGTTCGTTGATCCGCCGGTTGGCATAGATGACATGACCATCGGGCCCCTCCAGGATGATTCCGTCGTTGATCGATTGAATCAACGCCTCGAGACGGCGGGTCTGTTCCTGTAAGCGCATATCGCTGCGGCTGTAGAGGGCTGCGTTTTCGATGGCCATCGTGGCGTGATTGGCAAAATTCGAGAGCAGGGTGATCTCATGCTCGTTGAAGAAGCGTGGTTCGGGATGGAAGATCAACAGCGCTGAAGGAGGGGCGTAGAGCGTTTTCAGCGGAATGGCGAGGATGGAGCGATAGCCGGCGATTTGAGCTCGCGAGCGCAGTCGCTTGAAGTCTTGCCTTTTTTGGACATCGCTGATTTGGAAGGGCCCCCCGCTATGGATCGCCTGCGTGGTGACCGAATAGGGTTCTCCGGCATCGATAGCGATTTCATCGACATAATCCTGAGGTAAGCCCCGGCTTGCCTGAGCGTAAAAGAAGCCCTCTCGTTCGTTCAAAACAACGATGGCGCTCATCTTGACATCAAGTAGGTGCTCGACTTGCTCCAAGATGCGATTGAGCACCGTTTCGCGATCCAGCGTGGAGACGACCGAGGCGCTGGTATGCAGCAAAGTCGATTGTTCTTTCAGCCTCGCCTGGATCGCCTCTTCCATGCGTAACAGGCTGCGGGCGAGGTGGCCCATTTGATCGCTCCGTGCAGCTAATGTTGTTACCGCTCCCTTTTGTTCGGCGATTCCCACTTCTGTTTGGCCGATCGCTTGGCTGTACTTGGTCATTAATCCCAGCGGACGGATGACGAGTTGGGTTAGCCGAAGCCAGAAGAAAATCCCTGCGGCCAGAACAAGAACCGATGCGACCAATGCGCCCCGGAAGAACGTGCGCGGCGTTGCAAACGCTTTTGCCGTCGGGCGGCTGACGATGACGCCCCATCCGGCACTGGAAATCGGCACGTAACTGTAGAGCCTCTCGGTGCCGTTTTGATCGACGCTGATTCCCGTATTTGCAATCCCGAGAAGGACGGGTTCCGTGATCGCGTCCAACGTTTGGGGGAAATCGGCAAGCAATTGATCTCCGTTGGGGTGGGCGACAATTTGATTACCGGAATCAATGATGGCGACCTCGAATCCCTCCGACGCTTTGTATTCTTGAGAAATTCTGACTAGGTTTTGGCTAAAGGCGTTCAGTTCGATATCTAAGGCGACAACGCCGGTGAAATTGCCGTATTGATCTCGTAGAGGCATCGCCGCTGTTGCTACGGGGTGGGCCGTCGTTGGTGAGATGTAGCCCTTGGAGATCAGCGGCTTGGTGGTCACTTGGGCGCGTTGAAAAAAAACTGTCGAGGAGAAATCTGCTCCGATTGTCCTTGGCGGCCCGATGGGATAATGAAATTCCATCAAGCCGTTCTCGTCCAGGCGGTAGACCAGATCGGTTTCGGGTCGGGACTGCATCACCGTGCTAAAGAGAATCTCCATTTCATCGACGTCTGCATCCATCACCGCAGAATAAGATTTTAACCCGCGAGTCGTTTTCATCGCATTGCGCATCGACAGGTCGGTCGCCTGGGCGATTGATCGGGCCAGAGCAAAATCTGCTGCTTTGATGTTTTCTTCCAGGCGTGCTTGGGTGTTGTAAGCGATGACCACGATGGCAAGGATGAGAGGGCCCATGAAGAGAATATACAGGGCCATTAACGTCAGGCCGAGGTCATTCTTGAGCAGGTTTGATTTCATAAAACATACCAGTAATGATGAGAGTTAGCCGATGAATTAACGGTTTGTCTTCATCTCCTTTGATCAGTTTTTATCATTGGTCAAGAAGCCACGCGAAATATTTTCGTGGCCGGTTGTTCATGCGCCATTTGTTATCCCTGGGCAAACGCCTTGAGAATCCGAACGATGTGCTTGGCACCTTTGAGATAAAGGTCCAGGCGAACATTTTCGTTGGGAGCGTGACTTTTCGTGCCCGGATAGCCGATGCCGACGGTGGCCACAGGTTGCCCGAGCACGTGCACGAAGGGGTAGTTAGGTCCGGATCCGCCGACCATCGGGACGATTTGCATCGGGACGCCGTAGACATCTTCGGCGGTCTCGCAAGTAAGCTGGATGAAGGGGTCGTCAGGGTCTGTTCTGGCGGCGGGGCCTCCACCCAGGTAGGTGATCTCCACATCGGAGAATCCGCCCGCGTCCAGGTGCGCGCGTAATTGCTCCAGCACCTGTTCCGGAGTCTGATCCGGTACCAGGCGGAAATCGACCTTGGCGGATGCTTCGGCCGGGAGCACGGTTTTGGAACCTTTGCCCTGGTATCCCGAGGTCAGGCCGCAGATCGTGCAGGTCGGTTTGAACACTTCGCCGATGCGCAAATCGACGCCGGTCATCCCTTTGAGGAAGCGTTCGATGCCGTATCGCTCCTTATATTCATCGGCGACGTCGGGTAGGGCTGCCATCAACGCTCGGTCTTGCTCGCTGGGTGGTTGCACCGGGTCGTAGAATCCGGGCAGTTGGATCTGCTCGTCCTCGTCTTTGAGCGTGTTCAAGGCCCAAACCAGCCGCCAGGCCGCGTTGGGGAAGATCGAGCCGCCAATCCCGGAGTGCACGTCGATGTCGGCGGTCTTGACCGAGAGTTCTACGTAGCAGATCCCCCGCAGGCCGACGTATTGCATCGGCACGCCGCGGTGGTCGAGATGGCCGAATTCCCACACGCAGGCATCGGCGGCGAGCAGTTCTTGGTTATTCTCGATGAAGTCGGGCAGATGAACACTGCCGACTTCCTCCTCGCCTTCGATGACGAATTTGACGTTGCAGGGCAGGTCACCCTCCCGGTCGAGCAGGGCGTCGACCGCCATCAGGCGGCTGGTGATGTGGCCTTTGTCATCGCTGACGCCGCGGGCGTAGAGTTTGCCATCCCGGAGCGTGGGCTCAAATGGGGGACTCTCCCACAGCTCCAGAGGTTCTGGGGGCTGAACGTCATAATGGTTGTAGAAGAGCAGGGTTTTGTTGGTCTGTTTCCCGGCCCGTTTGGCGACAACAACGGGAGCACCTTCCGTGGGGTGGATTTGAGCGTCGAAGCCGCGGCGGGTGAGCATCTCGGTGACAAGTTGGGCGGTTTCTTCCATGCCCCAATCCTGCGCGGCGACGCTCGGTTGGGCGCAAAATCGAGAAAGCTCGGCGATGCTCGCGTCCAGATTGTTTTCAACGTAATGATCCAAAGATGTATAGTCGGTCATCGATTCTCCTGGTATTCTCATTTCTGGTTGGATGTGTTGCCTGTGATGACTTCCCCCCTGGGGTGCTTGTGTCGATCATTCTCTTATTAGCCAAGTGATCGAGTAAGCGCCCGCATAGGCGAAGATGATCATTTTGATGGTCACGCCAATCCACACGGCGAGCATAAACTTGGGCATGGCCATTTTGAGTGCCCCGGCAGCGACACCAGCGACGTCGAAGGTCGGGTTGGGGATCGCCGCCAAAAGGAGGATGGTCAGAAAACCGTTCTTTTCGACCCAGCGGGTCAAGCGTTTGTACAATTTGGCCCGTTCGATGATCGCCTGGCCGCTGAAACCGGCCAGATAGCCGGAAATCTCTCCCAGCGCGCCGCCCGCACCGGCGGCGATACCCACGAAGACGGGGTTGAAAACGGTGCCCATGGCGAAGACGACGGCGACCCCCGGTGCTGGCAGAAAGACGGTCGCGTTGGTCAGCAGGGCAATCAGAAAAATGCCCGGGTATCCGTAGACGGCTAATTCTTCAGCGCGATCTCTAATTGTGTAAACGAAGACCGTGATGGCAATGACGATGATCAGGGCGAGCAGGCGGGTTAAGGTCAGCCAGCGGCCTTCTATTTTCATGGACAGCCTTCCTGGTTGTCGGTTGTGGGGAGCAAACCTTCAATCCGGGCGATGATGATGTCCATCGCGACGGTGTTGAAGCCTCCCTCAGGGATGATGATGTCGGCATATCGCTTGGAGGGCTCGACAAATTCAAGGTGCATCGGTCGAACGGTGGTCAGATATTGCTTGATCACCGACTGGGTGGTGCGACCGCGCTCGGATATATCCCGTTGCAGCCGTCTGATGAAGCGAATGTCGGCATCGGTATCCACGTAGATTTTGACATCGAACATTTCGCGAAGTTTGGGCTCGGCGAAAATGAGGATTCCTTCAACGAAGATGACGCTGCGCGGTTCGATCTGTTCGCTTTTGGATGTGCGCGTATGGGTTTTGAAATCGTAGATGGGCAGATTGATCGGCTGCCATTGCTTCAACTGATCGATGTGTTCGATCAGCAAGGATGTTTCCAGCGAGTCGGGATGGTCGAAATTGATCTTGATGCGTTTGTCTTCCGGAAGGTGGCTCAAATCGCGGTAATAGGCGTCATGAGGCAGGTAGGCGATTTTCTCTCTACCAACCTTGTCGAGGATCACGTCGGCGACGGTCGTTTTTCCCGAGCCGGTGCCGCCAGCAATACCAATCACAATGGGAGGGGGAGTTTTCGGTGCAGGCATAGAAGAATTATACTGGAAGTTGATGAACTTTTCGACGCGAAAAGAGCCACCGATGGGAATCGAACCCATAACCTATCGCTTACGAAGCGATTGCTCTACCATTGAGCTACGGTGGCGCGGGCGAAATTATACCAGGGTAATTTGAAGATGTACAAGCAATTTTTTAGATCTGGAATTCGCCGTCTTTGTAAAGCAATTCACCATCCGCGCGGACTTCACTGTCTTCTTTGATGTCGCAGATGAAGTCCCAGTGGATGCTGGATTTGTTCTTGCTGCCGGTTTCGGGGTAGCCTGCTCCGACGGCCATGTGGAACGAGCCGCCGATTTTCTCATCGAAGAGGATGCTCTTGGTGAATTGTTGGATGCCGTAATTGGTGCCAATGGCGAATTCTCCCAGATAGCGGGAGCCTTCGTCGCTGTCCAACTGGCTGATCAAATAGTCCTCGTTTTTCTCGGCGCTGGCCTTGACCACTTTGCCGTCTTCGAATTCGAGCCGGACGCCGTCGACCTCGCGTCCGCCACGGATGGCTGGGTAGGTAAATTCGACCCATCCATTGGCGGAATCCTCAACCGGTCCGGTGAAGATTTCTCCGCTGGGCATGTTGTTCTTGCCGTCCGAGTTGACAAACGTTCGCCCCTCGATCGAAAGGCTCAAGTCGGCATTGGGGCTCTTGACGGTAACGATCTTTTTCCCTTTTAGCCACTCGATGATTTTTGCTTGCTGATCATGGATTTTTTGCCATTCGGCGATGGGATCGTCCTTATCGGCAAACACGGCACCGTAGACGAAATCCTCGAATTCACGCAAACTCATGTCTGCTTCCTGGGCATAGGCCGGGCAGGGGTATTGGGTCAGCACCCAGCGAAGGTCTTTAGTCGCCGAACGCTGCATGAACGTTTCGGTCAATTCACGTTGGGCAACGGCCCGAATACGCTCTTTTTCGGGGTCAATCCCCGTCAAGGAACGGGTATTGCTCGTCGCCCGGATGTTGATGAACACGTCGGCGTCGTCGTAGAGCATCTTGCTGACTGGAGAGACCCATTTTAGTTGTTTGTCACCGGCCTCGCTCATAAATGCCTCGGTGATTCCGTCGCTGCTGACCAGGATGGTTGGTTTGCCTCCTGCCCTGACAACGCGGCGAACCACCTCGGTGACCAGGGGCTCCGAGATCACGTCACCACGCACGACAACCCAATCCCCCGGTTGGATGGCAACGGAATAATTGACCAGCAGGTCAGCAAGTTTCGTTAAACGAAGATCGGCCATGTGGCGCTCCTCTTGATCTGATTATCCAGAAAAACAAACCGCTTGGCTTTCTTTGCTCAAGGGTTAATATCGATCTTATATTCAATGAGCCGATTATAACACGAAATCGGGTATACTATCCGTGCTTACATTCGTTAAACTAAAATCCGCTAGGATCACTGCTTTCATGAATCAAAGCGAAATCAGAGAACGACTGCTCCACCCCCTGCACCCCCTGCTGCTGATAGATATTATTTTGGTGTATGCCCTTGGGGTGGGGATTGCTGATTATTTGGGCACGATCATTGATTGGGATACAGCCCTTTTGGGCTTTGTCTGGATTTTCTCTTTGCAAATTGGGGCCGGTTATCTTTTCGATTATTTTCAAGATCAGGATGATCGCTTTAGTCCCAGGAATCTAGGCCAGAATCTGGTTGAGCAGACTCCCTTGTGGGTTGGCCTCACCTTTTTAGCTGTTCTCGCCTCGATGACCATTGCGTTGATCGCTGCAGGCAGCCTGAACGTTGCCTCCTGGGTGCTGATGATCTTGTTGCTGATCGGTGCGTTGACCAGCGCTGTCCCTCCGCTGCAGTTCGCCCGCAGTTCCTTCCGCGAACTGATCTTGTCCATAGGGTATGTCAGCTTGATTCCTGCGCTCGCTTTTTCACTCCAGGCCGGTGGCTTGCACCGCCTCGTGTCGATGAGCACCTTTCCTCTGACCTGGCTTCATTTTGCCATCTTGCTGGCAATGCGTTTTCCCAGCTATGCCCGCGATCAAAAAGCGAAAATCCCCAGCCTGGCAGTCCATCTCGGCTGGGAACAAGCGATGAGATGGATCAATATCGCCATTTTGGCGGCGTATTTTTTCTTTGCCGTCGCCATGCTGATGGGCTTGCCCACCATCATTGCCATGCCCGCGTTTCTGACTTTGCCTTTAGGCTTGCTCGAAATCTGGTATTTATCTCGGATTGCGGCGGGTGCTAAACCGAACTGGAAACTGCTCCGCTGGCTCTCGATCTCCTTATTTGGCCTGACGGCCTATTTGCTCACCTTGACCTTCTGGATCCGCTAATCCGAGCCACTTCTAACCTGCCCACTTTTAACTTGCCACTTGTAACTTGCACCTATGCCTGAATTTCTCAACTTACTCCCCCCCCAAGAAGCCCTGGCGAAACTGCTTGCTCACCTGCCCATAAAAATAAATGCCGAGCAAATCGCCAGCCAAGCTGCCCTGGGACGGGTGACCGCCGGGCCGGTTTTGGCCCCTCACCCCTTGCCAGAATTCCCCCGCACGACCGTCGATGGCTATGCCGTCCGCGCCGCCGATACCCATGGCGCCAGCGAAAGCCTGCCTGCCTATTTGGAACTGGTCGGCGAAGTGCCCATGGGCGCCGCCCCAGATCTGACTCTGGCGAGCGGAGAGTGTGCCCTGATTCACACCGGCGGGATGCTGCCCAATGGTGCCGATGCCGCCGTGATGCTGGAATACACTCAGCAAGCCCGCTCCGGCGAGATCGAAGTGCTCCGGGCCGTGGCCGTGGGCGAAAATGTGATCGAAGTGGGCGAAGATGTCCAACAAGGGGCCGAAGTGATCCCCGCGGGACGAAAATTGCGCCCTGCTGAAATTGGGGGCTTGATGGCGTTGGGCGTCATGCAGGTGGATGTCGCCTGCAAGCCGCGCGTTGGGATCATCTCCAGCGGCGATGAAGTCATTCCCCCGGAGCAGCGCCCCAAACCCGGACAGGTTCGTGACATTAACTCCTACACCCTCAGCGCCGCGGTAGAGGCCGCCGGTGGTCAAGTGCGGCTTTACGGCATTGTTGCCGACACGCGTGAAGCCATGTACCAAGCTGCCTCCCAGGCTCAAAGGGAATGCGACCTGGTCGTCGTCACCGCCGGGTCGTCGGCCAGCGCCCGTGACTTGACCGCCGAGATTTTGGATCAACTGGGAGAGCCGGGTGTTTTGGTCCATGGCGTCAACACTCGTCCCGGCAAACCGACGATTTTGGCCGTTTGCGATGGGGTGGCCATGATTGGACTGCCGGGCAACCCGGTCAGCGCGTTGGTCAACATCCGCTTGTTTGTCGTCCCCGTGATCCGCGCCCTGCTCGGCGAGCAGCCTCGTCTCCAGGCGACCATCCCGGCGCAATTGACCGTCAACCTTGCCTCCCAGGCCGGTCGGGAAGATTGGGTCCCGGTGATCTTGCGGCAGACGGAAGATGGCTATCAGGCCGAGCCGATATTTGGGAAAAGCAATCTGATTTTCATCCTCGCCCGTGCCGACGGTTTGGTGCGCATCCCCGCCGATGCGACCGGCCTCTCGGCCGGCGAGCGTGTTGACGTCGTTTTAACCTGAACGTCGATGCCTTTTGCGCTCGCGTTGCTCCCCGCCAGTTTTATGATCTGCCGGTTGCCCGCTGAGGCACCGTTTCCCGCTTGGGCCCGCGGGGAGAATTTACTCGCTTTGATTCGCACCGTCGACGAACTTTCGATTGTCTGCGAAGAGACGGACCAGCTTCCTGACGACATCCGCGTCGAAGGTGATTGGCGAGCCCTGAAAGTGCGCGGCCCTTTGGGTTTCTCTCTTGTCGGTGTGCTCGCCAATTTGGCCGGAACGTTGGCCCAGGCGGGCGTGAGTATTTTCGCCCTCTCGACCTTCGACACCGATTATTTGCTGGTTAAATCTGCCGATCTGCCTACCGCTCTCGACGCGTTGGAACAAGCAGGCCATCAGATTGATTCGCCAAGCTCGTGATACAATCCCGTTGATAATTCGCACACTGCACCTCGCACATAAAACTTCACACTTATGACCGTATACCTTCACGATATTCCTTTATCCGAAGCAAAAAAACGCCTCAACACCGCTCTTGAAGAAGCGGGATTGAGCGACGTGTTAGGCATCGAAGAGATTCCTTTGGACGAACACGCCCTCGGCCGCGTTCTGGCCGAGCCGATTTGGGCGAAGATTTCATCCCCCCATTATCACGCCTCGGCGATGGACGGCTTTGCCGTTCGCGCTGTCGATACAGAGGGCGCCCTGCCAACCGCGCCGATCGTGCTCTCTTACGAGACGGAGACCGTGTATGTAGACACCGGCGACCCGTTGCCATCCTGGGCCAACGCGGTGATCCCGATTGAGAATGTGGAACCCTTGGATGACGCCGGCGAAATTTCGACGAATTCCCGTCAACCGGATGCGATTCGCATCCGAGCCGCGGCCGCCCCCTGGCAGCACATCCGACCGATGGGTGAGGATATGGTCGCTACCCAACTCGTCCTTCCGGGCGGGCACACACTACGCCCTCCGGATCTGGGCGCGATTGCCGGATGCGGCCACGATCACGTCAAGGTGGCTCGCCGCCCCCAGGTGGCGGTGATCCCCACGGGCTCCGAGTTGGTCTCTGTCGGCGAGGATGTCGAGCGGGGCGACATCATCGAGTACAACTCGATCATGCTTGCTGCTCAGGTGGATCAGTGGGGCGGTCGGGCGACGCGCTTCGATATCGTCCCCGATGAATTCGAAGCGATTCGCGATCGCGTTGCCGATGCAGCCGGTGACCATGATCTTGTCTTGCTCAATGCCGGTTCCTCGGCGGGGTCGGAAGATTTCTCGGCCAGCGTCGTCGAAGCGCTGGGTACCTTGCTGGTACATGGGGTTGCCGTCCGCCCGGGTCACCCGGTCATTTTGGGCATCATCGGCGAGGGTTCCTCGCCGACGCCGATCATCGGCGTGCCGGGGTATCCGGTCTCGACGGCCTTGACAGGCGAGATTTTTGTCGAGCCGCTTCTCGCCCGCTGGCTGGGCCGCAGACCGATGGAACCGGTCGAAGTCGAGGCCACGCTCACCCGCAAGCTGGTTTCTCCGGCCGGGGATGATGACTATATTCGCGTGGCGGTTGGCAAAGTTGGTGAGCGGACCTTGGCAGCTCCGCTATCGCGCGGCTCCGGGGTGATCACCTCGCTGGTCCGGGCGGATGGCTTGCTGGTCGTACCGCGCGGCTCCCAGGGCATGCCTGCGGGAGAACGCGTCACGGTGCGCTTGTATCGCTCGCCCAAAGAGCTTGAGCGGACGATCTTTATGATTGGCTCGCACGATATCACCCTCGATGTGATCATGCAGTTCTTGGCCACCCGTGACCGCCGCGTCGCTTCCGCTAACGTTGGCAGCATCGGTGGTCTGGTCGCCCTGCGCCGGGGTGAAGCTCACCTGGCTGGGGCCCATCTCTTGGATCCCGAGACGGGCGAATACAATCTCCCTTATATTCGCAAGTATTTGCCCGACACCCCTGTTCGAGTGATCTCGCTGGTGGGGCGCGATCAGGGTCTGATGGTGCCTCGGGGAAACCCCAAGGGAATCCAAAGCCTGGAAGACCTGACCAAGCCTGATGTGAGATTCGTGAATCGGCAACGGGGGGCCGGTACCCGCATCTTGCTGGATTATCATCTTGAACAAGAAAGCATTTCCAGGGATGCTATTCAGGGCTATGGACAGGAAGAATATACCCATTTGAATGTCGCCGCCGCTGTCTCTTCCGAGCGGGCAGATTGTGCTTTGGGGATTGCCGCTGCCGCGGATGCGCTCGATTTGGATTTCCTCCCCTTGTTTCAGGAAAGGTATGATTTAATTATCCCTAAAGAGTATGCCGATCAAAAATTGCTAGCCCCGTTGATGGATGTGTTGGACGATCCTGATTTTCGAGCAATGGTGGCATCCTTGCCGGGGTATGATCTGACACCGATGGGCCAAGTTGTAGCCGAAATGGAGTGAACGATGATAGATGCTTTGATTATCGATGATAATCGCCATCTGGTCGATGGGTTGCGAAAACTGTTGTTGCTGTTTGATGTTTCGTCGCGAGCGGCTTATGGCTCCAGAGCCGGGATGATGGCCTTGCAAGATAAGAAGCCCGATGTCGTTTTTTTGGACATCAACATGCCCGGCGTTGATGGCTTCGAAGTATTTTCTTATTTCAAACGCGTCCCTGAATTTTTGGAGACGCCCGTTATTGTAATTACGTCGGACGATCAACCTGAAACCACAGCCCGGGCCCAAGAATTGGGCGCCGTGGATGTGATCATCAAGCCTGCTACCGTTGATGCGCTTGAATCAGCGTTGCGCAAGGCCAATTTATTGGATAGTTGAGTTTCTTGCACGAAGGAGATGCTGGATAATGTCTGGAAGGAAAAGAGTCTTGTTCCGAAGCGAAGAAAAGAAAGACCGCCAAAGCGTGGCAGACTTTTTACATCAGTTTGCTGACAAGATCGCCGAGGGCGAGGTGGTACTTTTACAGGGTACCGAGGAAACCAGAATCGAGATTCCCGAATTTGTTGAATTTGAGATCAAAGCGACAAAGAAAACCAAAAAAGGGAATCGAGTTAAGCGAGACCTGGAGATCGAGCTGGATTGGTATGAGGGTGAGCAGGATAAGCCGGTCAAATTAGGCTAATATCGCTATCCTGAGACCAGTCGCGGCGAAAAGCAAGCTTTAACGCGTCAAGCAGGCGTGTTGTGAGCAGCAACATGCCTGCTTAATTGGATTAAGAACCTAATTCTCTTTTGATAGCACGTTTCCTCGCTCCAGAGCGAAGACCACGCCCCAGGGCATCACCGCGACGAGCAGGCTCAGCGATGGGCTCACACCTGCGAGCAAGATTCTGGGGAGAACATTCGTCAAGGCATGAAACATGATCGCCAGAAAGACGCTTTGTGTGTTGTCGTAGAGCCAGACATACAAATGGGTCATGCCGATCAGGGACAGGGTTTGGCCCAAGAGTGCCATCAGGAGCGTAATCACTACGCCGATGAACGGCACAGCGCCCATGTTTGTCACTGTATCATAAATCGTGAAGGGATAATGCCAAACAGCCCAGACAAGTCCAAGAAGCCATATCGCTTTCTGTTCGCCATGCCGAGATTGAAAGCGAGGCAGCAAGTAACCCCGCCACCCCGGCTCCTCGCCCAGACCGCTGGTGATGAGTTGCCACAGGAACACCCCTGCCAGGAGCGGCAGCGACCAGACGTGAGCGTCCCCTGCTTGGGGGTCCATTTGGCCGGTCATTTCTGCAATCAGCCGGGGCAAGATGGGCATGACGATAGCAATACCAAGGGCAAAGACGTACCACTTGATTCCTACCCGCCACTTGATAGTACGCTTGAAGAGACCAGTGAGCCCTTTTTTGCCCGATTCGATGCGTGTAGCCACGAGCCCGCCAACCAGCGGACCATAGACCGCCAGGCTGAACATGATCGAAAGGAGCACATGCTGCAAATTGACGAAACCCGCTTGAAGGACTTGGCTGAAATTCGCGATGGTTGGCAGCGTATACCCTTGAGAATCGGCGATCACTAGCGCAGGAATCCAGCCTAACCAGGTGATGCCGAATGCCAAAATTAGGTAGATAACCAAGCCAGCGGGTGGTTTTTGATGAGCCAGTTTTGTTTCCACGAAGCATCCTTTCTGTGTTCTCTAATCGGAGAGCCTTTGAACTCGCTTCGTATTTTACACGCATTCCGCTGTTCTTGGGTGAAACATTCGACCGGTTTCGGAAGCGCTTTCTTTGATTTGTGAAAGAAACCGACTATTGACGAATAAGCACAACCCCGTTAGAATCTCGATCAGTTACGATGTCGTCGCCAGCAACGCGGTGACGACGTTTTTTTGCGGAGGTAGTCATGAGCCCAGAACAAGAAGCACCACAAGAGTTTGTTTCAGGCGATGTGGAGTCTCAAGATGTCAGCGCAGATGTGATCAACTTGACGAAAACACCGATTGGCAAAATTGATGCTGATATCGTCCGGATGCAGCAAAGTGGTGTTGAGACGATCCAGGCCAATGAGGTAGAACTCCAGCAGGGGGGCGCAGTTCAAGTCAATGCCCAAGACGTCAACATCTCGCAGGGCGGCGCCCTGGTTGTCAACGGCGAAACCGTCCACCTAAACGATGGGGGTGTTGGCACGATCCGTGCTAAAACACTGACCATTGTAGATAGTGGCATTGGCGTTGCCTTTGCCGACACAATCATGTCCCAGGACTCGCTGTCCGGTGTTCTTGTTGGACGCCAGGTCAGGGGTGACAAGATAAAAACAACCGTGCTGCTGGCCGGTCAAGTCGAAGGTGAAGTAGAAACCACGCTGGATACGCCCCGTGCCATGCTGGCCGGATTGACCGCCGGAGTGGCCATCGGGTTGGTTCTTTGGCTCGGCAAATTGATCACTGGCCGCAGAGAAGAATATTAGCTTGGAGGAGCGAGGGTAATCCATCGCGATGATGGGTGAGAGGCGTTCCGAGGAAGGATTTATATGGCTGAAAAATTTGTATTGGAAGCCACCCACCGCGAAGTGGTTGGCAAAAAAGTAAAACATCTCCGTAAGGATGGTAAACTCCCCGCCGTGGTTTATGGCTATGGTGTAGAGCCGACCCCCATTACGCTGGATCAGCGGAAAGCCGCTGATGTTCTCCGAGATGCCAGTTCGTCAACATTGATAACCTTGTTTGTTGACGGCGAAGAATATGTCGTCTTGGCTCGGGACCAACAAAAGAGCATTTTGCTCCGTGAGTTGCTCCATGTCGATTTTCAAGCGCTTGCGCTTGACGAAAAAGTGCGCGCTTTTGTCGAATTGGTCCTCAGCGACGACGAATCAACTGCTGTAGAAGAGCATGGCGCTTTGCTCGTCGCCGGTCTGGACGCACTCGAAATCGAATGCATGCCCCGCGAGCTGCCGGAGCAAATTGTTGTTGATGTCTCTGCTTTGAAGAAAATTGGTGACACCGTTCTGGTGCGTGATCTTGATCTCCCCGAGGGGATCAACATCCTCGACGATCCCAGCACTATGCTCGTAGTCGCTACCCCACCGTCCGAAATTTTGGTCGAGGAAACCGAAGAGGAAGAAGAACTCCTCGATCTGGAGCTTGGCCTGGAGGAGCCGGAGGTCATCGAGAAAGGCAAGACCGAAGAGGAAGAAGAATTCGAACCAGAAGAAACCGAGTAATCAAATCAAAAATCCCGCCGAGCACTTCGGGCGGGATTTTTTCTTATTAACAGCATGAAAATAGTCAATAGGATGTGTACTTTGATGTCAGAACCTAGAAAGTTTGCGTGGGCCATCTGGCGCCTCGGCCTGTTTTGCAGCCTGGTTCCGTTGTTGAGTGCTTGTGCCGTTTCCCTGCCCCAAACCGCCGATGAAACCCCCACCCCAACGGCAACGCAGCCACCCGCTGCCGATCTGCCCCCCGCCGAACCCGATGCCGATACCATTTCCCAGTGGGCTCAGGAAGCCGAAGCCAGTTCTTCCTTCTCCGACGACGACGAGCGAGAGTGGTCCCCCCGGCAAGCGACGGGCCAACCCGACACCCGCCGTTGCGGCGACTTGCAAACAGCCTGGGCCTCCGCCGGCCCAGATTCCGTCGAATGGTTGCTGCTCCGGTATGAAGAAGCCGTTTATGTCACCGGCGTAAACATTCACCAGACCTTCAACCCCAACCAGGTTGTCAAGGTTGAACTGGTCGACGATTTTGGAGATTCGCTCGTTATTTACGACCAACCCCCGGTTCCGGTTGATCAGCCCTGTCCCTACATCCTTTCCATCGAGATTGAACGAACCAAACAACGCTACGATACCGTTCGGGTTACGGTGGATCAATCTTCCCTTGGGTTGGGTTGGAACGAAATCGACGCTGTCGAGTTGGTTGGCGTCGCCGAATAAACCATTGACAGCGACTCGAATTGTGCTATTCTCTAAATCTCATCTGATCTCGTGTTTCAAAGGAGAACTTCTATGGACTACAAAATTTACGGCACTGTGATGCAAACACTCGATATTCACCTTAAACAAGGCGAGGCGGTTTACACCGAGTCCGGCGGCATGGCCTGGATGCGGGGCAAAATTGCCATGGATACCAACACCAGGGGCGGTGTCATGGCCGGATTGGGGCGGGCGCTTTCGGGCGAGTCGCTGTTCATGACCACCTACACTTGCCAGAGCCCGGATGGTTTGATCACCTTCACCCCGGAAGTTCCCGGAAAGGTTTTGGACATCCATTTGGCTGCTGGCCAATCGCTGATCTGTCAGAAAGATGCCTTCATGTGTGCTGAAGATTCTGTCAAATTGGAAATGCACTTCCGCAAAAAATTAGGCACTGGCTTTTTCGGTGGTGAGGGCTTCATCTTGCAAAAGATCACCGGGCCGGGCGTCGCTTTCATCGAAATCCCCGGTGAATTGCGCGAATATGAATTGTCTGCTGGAGAGACCATGCGCGTCGACCCTGGCCATATTGCTATGTTCGAGCCGACCGTCAATTATGATATTTCCCGCGTCAAGGGCCTCAAGAATATCTTCTTCTCCGGCGAGGGCCTCTTCTTGGCCACGCTCCAGGGTCCGGGCAAAGTATGGATGCAGAGCCTGCCGCTCTCCAACCTGGCGGCCAAGTTAGCCCGCTACATGCCCACAAAGAGCAGTTGATTCTTGCAGCGTTAAAAATTCGAAAGTTAGAACGATTCGAGTGACAGTCCTTTGTTCCCCGCTACGGGCTGTCACTTTTTTTATGGTTAGCGCTCCTCGGACTGGGATAACCCCAAGGCTTCGAGCAGCATCATCGTCATCCGGGCACTGGCTCCCCAGAGCTTTTCTCCCTGATAGATTTGAAAATAAATTACCGGAATCGGTTCGCCATGAAAGCGCAGCGATCGCTGGCGAGTTTTGCGATTCTTTCTGCTGGCCAGCCACGCTAGGGGGACGTGAAAAATACGGCTGACCTCGGCCTCTTGGGGGACGACAGGGTAGGGCCAAGGCATCTTGCCGACAAAGGGCGAGACGCGATAATTGGTGATCGTCATCAGGTCGCGAATTCGCCCCCAGATATGGACATCATCGGGTGATAGACCGATTTCCTCTTCCGCCTCGCGCAAGGCCGCGGTTAGAATGTTCTCATCTGATGGTATTCGGCGCCCACCGGGAAAGGCCACCTGTCCACCATGTGGATCGTGGGGGTTGAGACTCCGTTTGATCAACAGTAAATGCCATTGATCGTCTATTTCGAGAAAAGGGATCAATACCGCCGCGGATCTGGGCGGTTTGTTTGATTCTTCTGGTGGATGGGGACATTCGGGGGGCTGGTTGGGGTCGTAGGCTCGCTCCAACCGGTGGACGATTTCACGCTCGGTTAACAGCATCGAGGCGATCAAGCTCTTTCTGCCCGCACGCTCCCACCGCAATAGGGGCACGCCGCGGTGACGTGATCCAGCCACTCAACTTCTTCCGGTCGCAAGGGTCCGCCACAGGAGGGACATTTCAGTGGCAAGGCTGGCCGTCGCAGGGCTCTTGCCGGGCGTTGATAGACATCTTTGTCATCGGGAAGGGTATCTTTGAGCCAGGATTTGAATCCTTCAGCGATCTGATCATATCCCCAGGATTCCAATTCGTCGATCACCCGATGCCCGGCCTGATCGAGCGCGGGCCAGCGTTCTGTTTCAGCGAGGATGTCCAACCCCTGTTGGAGTGCGTCTTGGCCCCGATCTTGGTGCCCGGCCAGAACGTGGGCCTTGCCTGCCTGGAGATAGAGCCTCGGCGCCTGCCGAAGCATCCCCCGGTCGCGGGCTTTGCGGGCGAGCGTCTCAAAGATGGCCGCGGCGCTGTCGAATTCGGCTTTTTCCATATGGCGGTGAGCTTGGCGCAATTGCCTCATCGCCTGGACTTTAGCGGCCTGGATTCGATTGCTGGGGCCGGGGCGTCGTCGGGAATGTCTTCTTTTAGGCATACGTTTTCCTTCGTTATTTCGCTTACTCTTTTTGATCAACAAGACTGAGCCAATGCCCCAGGATCAACCAGGCGACCGCTCCGAGTGTGGCTGTTCCCAGCCACAGCGGACCCAGGCTGAAAATGTTCCAACCCCAGCGTTTGCCCAGAAGATGCCCAATCCAAAAGCCCAATTGGGACAGAAATTGATACAGCAGCAACCGGCCCAGGCTACCGCCTCGCCACAAATGGAAGATAGTGCCATAGAGGCTGGCGATCAGGAAGCCAAACAAAAGTGCCGGGAGGGTCATGATTCTAGTATATCATCTCGCGGTCTGATCGGGGGAAAGCTGATGCGATTGTGCCGCCACCGAGACAGATGTCTCCATCGTAAAAGACGGCCGCTTGCCCCGGGGTGATGTCGCGCAGGGCCTCTTCGAGTTGAATCTGGACCTTGCTCTCGCCACGCGGCGTGACCAGCCCCCAGACCGGGCGGGCTTTGTAACGGATTTTGATCTCGGCTCGTATCGGTTTCTCCGGCGGCTGTCCCGGAATCCAGTTGACATCATGGGCGGTCAAATCGTCGCGGCCGAGTTCTTCCCGGTACCCGACGATCAGGGCGTTGTTTTTGATAACTTTTTCGATCACGTAGAGGGGACGCGGCGCAGCGATGCCGAGCCTGCGCCGTTGGCCGATGGTATAGAAAGCCAGGCCGCGGTGCTGGCCGATCTCCTCTCCCTGGGGGTTCAAAATCGGCCCGGGGTTGACCGTTTCTGGCGCTTGCTGGATGAGAAACGCTTCCAGCGTGTCGTCGCCAAGAAAGCAAAGATCCTGGCTGTCGGGGCGATTGGCGGTCGGTAGATTGAAACGTTGAGCCATTTCCCGCACTTGCGGCTTGGTGTAAATGCCCAGGGGGAGCAGGGTATGCGTGAGTTGCTCTTGGTTGAGGAGATGCAAAAAGTACGATTGGTCTTTTTGTTTGTCCACGCCGCGCAGCAGTTGGATCTGCCCGCTGGGCGTTTCTTTCAACCGGGCGTAATGCCCCGTTGCGAACAAGTCGGCACCAGCCGCCAAGGCGCGATCGAGCAGCAGGCCCCAGCGGATGTGGCGGTTGCAGATCAGGCAGGGATTAGGCGTGATTCCTTGCGTATAGCCATTGATAAAATAATCCACCACGGTCTCGCGGAAAGACTCCTTTGCGTCGATGGCGTAAAAGGGGATTTCCAGTTGGGCGGCGATGCGCCGGGCCTGATTCATCGCATCGACCGTGCAGCAGCGGTTTTCGGCCTCTTTGCCCGGCACGCTCCACAGCCGCAGCATCATCCCAATGACGTCATAGCCTTGCTCTTTCAAGAGCGCGGCACAAACGGAGGAATCGACACCCCCGGACATGGCTACTACGACAGTTTTTCTATTTTTGTCAATCATAATCTACGCTGGTTGCTTGTGGGTTGAGTTTGGTCACTGCGACCGCGATGCTTTTCTATACTTTGAACGGCGTAATTGTACCAAAGATGAAGATGAAATTGCTGAACAGCTTGTCTTGCGGAAACTTTAATCATCACATATAATTTTTGCGTTTGATATCTGTTGCATATAATTGCAATAACATTCTTTGGTAATAGTGGCGTGTATGCAGGAGTGAATTGATGACGACAGCCCTTGAACGCTGGAAAGATCAAATCGAGCTTTGTCGACAGGATCGATCTGAACACGACGCGCAGCACTGGAAAAAAGCTGCGGGTTGGTATCAAACCTGGGTTCGAGAAAACGATTACGTAGAAAATGGGCTTCCCTATCTTCAACCGCTTCTCGGCAGGGGAGCACAGGTCTTGGAAATTGGTGCGGGGACAGGGGCTTTCACCATCCCGCTGGCGCAGAAAGCAGACCGTCTCATTGCCGTCGAACCTTCCTCGGGCATGCGGGAAATTTTGAACGAAAAGCGAAAACGGGGAGGGCACAAGAACAGCCAGGTCCTTCCGCAAAAAATTGAGGATTGTCTTTCCCTCATAAGAGAAGCTGCCCCCTTCCAATTGATTTTTGCTTCGTTTTCGCTCTACAACGTGAAGCAGATTGACGTTCTCCTGGAAACCCTGCTGCCCCTGACCAACTATCTGGCGATCTTGCTGGGTAGCGGGTCAGTCTCTCCATGGAAGCAATCCCTCTACCAGCGGTTTCGCGGGGAGAGTAGGGTTATCCCGCCCCAGTTGGATTTCCTCTATCCGGTTCTGCTGGATATGGGGCTTTACGCCGATGTAGACATCATCCCTACCAGCCAAAATTATGTGTTCTCGGATTGGGATGGATTGATCTCCTGGTGGCGGAACAAGCTCCAAGTTGAGGGGCACCAGCGGGAGGAACTTCGTGAGGCGCTTCTGCCCCTGATCACGAAGCGGAATGGCCACGTTGGTATTTTCCAAGAACGCTTGATGGCCCTGGTCTGTCTGGATCGAGACAAGCAGACAAAGTTTAAAAAACGCTCTTTCTCTCATCCCTAACAAAATATTCTGTCGTAGCACAAGAAGGAGAATAAACATGAAAAAATTTGGTTTTCGCACGCTTATCTTGCTTTTACTGGCCTTGCTTCTGATGTCGGGCTGTAATCCCATGGCGACGGAAGAGGCAGAAGAACCCACCGAAGCCCCGCAAAGCACAATCGAGTACGCGGATGAAATTGTGATCGGTATTGGTAGGGATCTGTATTATGGAAACACCCAATGGCACATGATCCATGGCTCGCTGCATGTTTGGGAACCGTTGGTCTATCCCGACCAGAACATGAGCCCCCAGCCGTATCTGGCTGAATCCTGGGAACATAATCAGGACATGACCGAGTGGACCTTTCATCTTCAAGATGGAATCAGCTTCCATGATGGCACTCCGCTAACCGCTGGGGTGGCGGTCGACAACTTGCAAGGCATCCATGAGAACTACACCCCTCTGCCCACGTTGGATTCGATGGAAGTTCTCGATGAGTCGTCCTTTGTGATCAAGCTGACCGAATCCACCCCGGCACTCCCCGATCTGCTGGGATACTTCCAGTCTGCCATGCTCTCACCGGCCACGCACGATCAGGCAGATGAAGACCAACCTGTCCCCTACGGCACAGGGCCGTTCAAATTTGTGGAGTATGTGGAAGGCGAACGGATTGTCCTGGAACGCAATGACGACTATTGGGGAGAAGCGCCAAAGGTAAAGCGGGTGGTCTATCGCTACATCCCCGATTCCACCACGCGCTTGCAGGCCCTCCAGTCAGGGGAGATTGACGCCATCGCCGACACCAATCCCAAGTTCACCCGTGAACAGATCGCCATGCTGAGCCGCGCCGATGTCGGTTCCATCATCCCCAGCCAGGGGGAGATCATCGAAGCAGACGCGGATCTGAAGCTGCTCACCGTTGATGTGCTCACCACCCATTACCTGTTCTTCAACAATGATAAGCCCCCCTTCGACAACCAGCAACTGCGCCAGGCGGTTTCGCTGGCCATCGACCGGGAGCAGATCGTGGAAGAAACGGTGTACGGTTACGGCATTCCGGGGACAAGCTTGACCACCCAGCTCGCCGAGAAATGGGTCAATCCTGATGCCACCCCGACGCATGATTTGGAGAAAGCGAAAGAGCTGGCTCAATCTGTGCTGGGAGAAGAACGCGTCCAGGTGAATTTTGTGGTCAACAGTGGTTTGGCGAACCGCTGGCCTTACGGTGAGATCGCCCAAATCATCCAGTTTAGATTGGAAGACCTGGGGATCGATGTCGCAATAAAAACCGTCGAGGGTGGAACCTGGAACGAGATGCTGGCCAATGACGAGTATCACATCAGCATGCGCCCTTACACGATGTCCTCGGGAGACCCGGACGACTTCATGACCTACTGGGCCCGCCCGGAAGGGGTTTTCAATCAGAAGTACAGCATCAGCTACAAAAATGACCAGCTTCAAAGGCTGATTGACGAGGCCGTCTCTGAAGTTGATCAGAATTCCCGCAAGGAGTATTACGATCAGATTCAGGCCCTGCTCATCGAAGATGCGCCTTTCACTCCCATTTATCACGAAGTTACTCTGTATGCTACCAAAGACACCGTTTTCGACCTGACCTTGGATGCGGTTTTCCGCCCCTCGCTGGATACCATGTACAAGGTTGTGGAGAAATAATGTCTCTGTGATTTGGAAAAACTGCTCCTTGCTGCTAGAAGTCAGGGAGCAGTTTTTCCTTCATGTTGCCTATGATCATTCGCAAGCTTCTTTTAGGCTTCTTTTACCTTTTTGTGATTTCTGTGGTCGCTTTCGTGATGGTTCGCCAGATGCCCGGCGACCCGGCGGTATTGATCGCCAATCAGGACCGGGAGTCCGAAGCGCCGCCTGAATTAGTGGAACGCGTCCGCCAGGAGTACGGCTTCGATAAAGGAATCATCGAGCAATACCGCTTGTGGCTGGGCAGAGTTCTGCTGGATGGGGATTTGGGCTACTCCACGCGCACAAAGCGTCCTGTCCTTGCTGAAATCAAAGCTAGTTTTCCGCCTTCATTACGCTTAGGACTGACGACTTTCGGTGTAACCCTGCTGATCTCCTTCCCGCTTGGACTGCTGGCCGGGGTCACGGATGAGAAATCCCTTGATCTGCTCATCCAGGGCTTGGCCTGGACCAGCTATTCAATCCCTGTCTTTCTGCTGTCTGTGCTTTTGATCTGGTTATTTTCCGTGGAGTTGGGGGTCTTGCCGGTCCTTGGCGATGAAACGAGCTGGCATTATCTGCTTCCCATTCTCTCTCTTAGCATTCCCATCTCCGGCTGGATCACACCGGTCATCCGTTCCAGCGTGCGGGAGATTACCAAAAAACATTACATCAAAGCTGCTCATGCCAAAGGCGTAGGCCAGCGGCGGATCACTTTGGTCCATACGCTGAAACCGGCCCTCTTGCCCATCATCACCGCGCAGCTCATTCAATTGGGGAACTTGATCAGCGGATCTTTTATTATCGAGACGATTTTCGCCTGGAACGGGATGGGGCGGTTGTTGATCGATTCGATCATGGCGCGGGATTTCCCCACCATTCAGGGGATTCTGTTGTTTGTGGGGGGAATCTTTGCTGTGATCAACGTCCTGATCGATAGCCTGTACTTGCTGCTCGATCCCTCCACTGCTCAAACTTTGGGGCGAAGGCGGTCGCTGTGAAGCATCAATCCATTGCTGTGCTCAGTCTGGTGGTGTTGATTCTGATCATGCTGGCCTGTATCTTTCCAGAGATGATCACGCCCTACCATCCCAACGCGATCAACTTCGAGGAAAAGTTCTCCCCGCCAAGCCGCGCCCATCCGCTGGGGACGGATGCGTTTGGTCGAGATCTGTTAGCCCGTCTGCTGTATGGGGGGCGGGTGACGATCGGCTCCTCCCTCATCATTGCGGCAGGCTCCATTGCCATTGCGGTCTTTTGGGCAGCCATCTCCGCTTTCTTGGGCGGAATCTGGGATGAATTGCTGACCCGGATTGTGGATATTTTGATGATTCTCCCATCGTTGCTGTTCGCTTTGTTGCTGGTTTCCATCTTGGAACCCGGGATGCGCAGCTTGATCTTGGCTCTGACGCTGGTCCGCTGGCCGGGGTACGCCCGGATTTTGCGAGGGGATGTGATCAAGCTATTGGGCGCAGAGTATCTGACCGCAGCGCGGGCTTTGGGAGCTCAACCCCTTTTTCTTATTTGGTATCATATCATCCCCAACATGCTGCCCTTGATCATCACCCTGTTTGGATTGAGCTTTGCCAGCAGCATCCTCAGCATCTCCAGTTTGAGCTTTCTCGGCTTTGGGGTTCAACTCCCGAACCCGGAATGGGGGGCGATGATCAACGCAGCGCGACAACACCTCCAGATTTATCCCTACCTGATGCTCTTTCCGGGCCTGGCCATTGTCACCATTATCTTTCTTACGAACCTGAGCCTTAAGCTTCTGGAAAAAGATTAGCAAGCGTTCAGGGGGGATGTCATTCTAGTTACCGTATAACTGGAAAAAGGTGGCAAAATGGGGAAGAACAGAAGTGGAAACACGACACAATCTGTCTACCCCAAAGGCACCTGCCTGGGGATCGAGTGCCCATGTCATTCAGCGCTGCGAGCGCCCATCTCAGACCGCTCCCCCAGGTTACTCCCGGCAAAATGTCAAAAACACGTTGTGCCAAGAGCACCCTAACTAGAAAACACCTACCCGGGTTGGCGGCCCATAGATCTCTACGATGGTTCCAGGAGGTCCTAATGATAGGATACATCGGAATCGACTGGAGCAAAGACAAACACGACATTGGTTTCATGAATGAAAAAGGTGGTCAGATCCTGCACATGACCATCCCACACTCCCCCGAAGGTTTTGAGCGTTTTGATCAACAACGTGAACAGTTAGGCTTTGAACCCGAAGCTTGTCTTGTAGGCATTGAAACGCATCATACCCTTTTCTTGGACTAGCCGAACACGAGGTCGCTCTCGATTTTCTCATCTTTGCCAGGCGCAGGCGACAAATTGGCCCCAGCTTTGTTAGCTAAGTTTGGGGTCAATCGCCAACGCTTTCCAGCCGCCCAAGTGCTCCAGGCCACAGCAGGCACCAGCCCTTACACCAAAAAGAGCGGAAAACGCAAATATGTCCGCTTTCGTAAAGCCTGCGACCGAGAGTTTCGCGGTATTGTCCACTTGTGGGCGAAAGCGTCGCTGAAACAATCCGTTTGGGCCAACATGTACTTCCAAAAGGCTCAACGGCGGTGCCACTCTGTCAATCACGCTTATCGCTGTCTTCGAGACCTCGGAGGTCTCTTATAGCTGCAGGTCCTCGCGAAGTATGCCGTCGCTCGCTGTGCGTGCTTCAAGGGGTACCTCAATGCCATTAACTTAAGCCAGCACATGTAGGTGCAACGCTCTTTTGCAGGCTGATTTCAGGTGCGATGCACGTCCAAAGCGTGCGTTGCATCTGAAATCAGTGGTCCCTCGGAAGTGCATCGTACCTTAACTTAGTGACTTTAAGGGGTACCTGACCGCACTCGCTATGGAGACCTTCGGTCTCGCCCTCGTCGGGGTCAGGAATCTCTCGACGAGCGAGGGCCCCTTCAGCTTTTGGCCGGTTGGCCGATGTCCTCGTTGTTGCTTTCCTTGTCTTCATCGTCAACGATACGGCCGCCGCGAACGGTTGCCCCGATAACAAGCCCTGCACTGATCAGAACTAGATTTTTTATGATGTACTGCCCCTCTAACGTAGGCGCATAGGGAAATCTTGTGAATGTTTCTGCGGGGAATAGCAACAGCGGTGTCATGGTTCCCGCCATTTGTGCGAATAATAAAACCAAGGTAATCCGCAAGTACTTTCCAGAAATAAATCCAATCCCAATTAGCGTTTCCCAAGCAGCCAAGATGATGATTGAAACACCGGGTGGTATCAACCCAAACGTCAATTGCTCAATCGTAACGGTTGCGATTTCGTCCGCCGGACTTAGGCCGGGAAAAAACTTCAAAATTCCAAACCAGAAAAACACAATCCCCAGGCTGATTCTTAGCAATAGAATGCTGTAACGCTTCATGAAGTTTACTATGCTGACCTCGGCGTTTAGATACAGATCGCGCAGTTGCTCCATGTTCCTTCTCCTTTTTTGCTGATCAAGAATACTTGTTAATCGGCTAAAACAAACGATTTGCGGCCCGACATGCCTTGCTGGCGCTATTGCAATAACGTTTTGACCACCTTACTTATCATAAATTGCAAGGCTTTGGCTCGGTATGAAAAGTCATTGAACGTGCCGATGATATAGGACTTGGTTGCAGGATGGTAAAACATGAAAGCACCCGTAACCCCCACACCTCCCCAGCAAGCATACTTTTTCGGACTCAGCACGGGGATTGTTTTCGTTTTCCAGATAGCATACCCATAGTCAAAGCCCATCATGGGGAACCCCATTTTGACATCGTCATGCAGCATAATGTCCAGGGTCTCTTTCTTGATGATCGTAGCGTTAAGCAAGGCCTTCATGAAAATGAGATAATCTTCGAGAGGCGCTGCTACACTGCCTCCGGCGTAATCGATGTTGTGAAGCTCGCCAATCGAACGAAGATCAATACCCTTATAATATAATCCTGCGGTTGGATAGTCTGACTCTTGTTCAGGTGTTGAAAAGCCGTGCAAATAGGCATGGCTCATCCCTAACGGTTGAAAAATCAGTTCATGCATCACGTCGTGAAACGGTTTCCCGGTAATCTTCTCTATGATCAATCCTAGAAGATAGTAGTTCGTATCGGTATAAAAATGTTTTTTGCCGGGGGGAGCAACAGGCTTCATATTCTCCTTGCCCCAGATGACAGCCTCTCGAGGCGTGATTTTGAACGTTGGGTCTTCGAGCATCTTTTGCAACAAATCATAGAAGACATCATTCAAACCTGATGTTTGCTTGAGCAGGTGCTTGATCTTAATCTCATCTGAATAATCTTGGCCTTTGTAGACATGTAACTTGTCCATCAGGGCGGCGTCGAGATATTTTTCGATCTTATCATCGAAATCTAACTGCTCTTGTTCGTATAAGATGCTGATCAGGGTTGCCGTAAATACCTTTCCCACACTTGCCAAATGAATGGGCTGTTTCGGGTTGGCCGGGATGTTCCCTGTCTCGCCTTCAGCAATGTTCAAATCAACTTGGCATTTGTCTGATTGAACCAACAGGTATGCACTCCTAACATTTGGATCGTTTTGAGCCTGTTTCCGAAACGCAGACTCGATCTTGGACTGAATGGTTGTTGCTTTCATGCTTCTCCCTTTCTCATACTCATCGTTTTGTAACTACCAAAAACGGTCGTGCACTCTTGATGCTCTCCCGTTTAAGAAAAAACTGCCCACGCAAATCGTGGGCGGCTTTGTCATCGTACGATGAAGACTACCACGCAACCCGTCTGCGTTGGCTCTCGCCGGGCGGATGCGTTTCCGGTTGTCGAAATTCGGCACCTGCCCGACTTTTCTTTATTTTATAAGGTCAGGTTGGTAGCGTCAATAGTGTTGCTTTAGGTCAGCAATTCTCAATAGGGCAGTCTGGCGTAGCAGAACGAGAAAAAACGCCACACATTGTCATTCTGAGGGTGGCTCAGCTCCGCCGAGCTGGTGCGACCGAAGAATCCCTTCAGCCCAAAGAAGGATGAGACTCTTTGCTTCCTTCGGTCGCTCAGAGTGACATGCGTTAGAGGTTCGGGGGCGTGGAACGAAAAAAGGCTACATCTTGTCATTCTGAGCCATCAGGCGAAGAATCCCCAAGCCCTAAGGGGGGAAGCGTTTTGTTGTTGGGGAGACCTTTTGCTTTCGTTCAGCCGAGGCGGGCAAAGCCAGTGACAAGATGTGACAGGACGCAGCGTTGAGACCTCCGAGGTCTTCAAAACCTCGGAGGTCTGCAGCTTAAGACTTCGGAAGTCTCGTATTTACCTGCGAATGCATTGCGGGCTTGCCGCCACCGATGTCCAACGGGCAAGCATGCGAAGCAAGGCACACACCGTGAATAGTGGAAGCTGACTTCGAGTCAGCTCAAGCTGACGCCCCATCGTCAGCCGCTTTGAGCCGTGCGTTTCAATGCTCGGCGAGTGGGCCTTATATTTTCGCCCGGAACCCTTGTGGACTGATTTGCCTTCCCCTACAATTGCAAATGATCGCTATATTTGTCGCTTATCTCAACATTCAGGTTATCCTGGCCGGCAACGTCATGATTCTATCGAGGAGGAGAAGATGCGAAATCAACGCCCACGCGCTCTCAACCTGGGGGGAATAAGCAAGAGAAAACACTTCCGGCTTTTATCCATTTTGTCTTTCCTAATCCTGCTTCTGGGCATCCAGCCGATGCCAGAAGCTCATGCTGCCAACATCGAGGTGGATACTGCCGCGGATGAAACGAATACCAACGGGCTTTGTTCGCTGCGAGAAGCGATTATCAATGCCAACAGCGATGACCAGTCTGGTTCGACAGATTGCGCTGCCGGCACCGGAGACGATAGGATTACCTTTGCAGCCACCATGGCCGGTGAAACCATTACGCTGGGAGGTGCGCAACTCGGAATTGCTGGCAACCTGACTATTACCGGGCTGGGGGCAGACCAGCTAACCATCAGCGGGGATGATAGTAGCCGGGTTTTCAATATTTTTTCTGGAACTGTCACAATAAAGGGTTTGACTATTCAGGGTGGAAATGGACAAGGGGCATTAATCGGCGGTGGGATTGTGAATCAAAGCACGCTGACCGTAGAAAATAGCGTCATCTCTGGTAATCGTACTAGTACCGCTGGCGGCGGCATATGTAACGATGGTATCTTGATACTGGATAATAGCACCGTCACCAACAACAGGGCTCTGGCGAATGGCGGTGGTATTGTTAATTTTGATACCTTGACCCTGAAAGATAGCACTGTCAGTAGCAATAAGGCTGGTCGAATGATGATAGGTAGCATGGGTGGCGGCATAGACAATAAAGGTACCTTGACAATGAATGGCAGTACCATCAGCGATAACCTGGTCTTCGGCCGAGGCGCCGGCATTAACAATTCTGGCACGCTGGAGATAAACGACAGTATCATCAAGGATAACGAGGTTTTGAGTGGCCAAGACGGTGGGGGTGGTGGGATCAACAACGTTGGTGATCTGGCGGTAAGTGGTAGCACCATCAGCGACAACATAGCTGTAGGTCTCGGCGGCGGTATTGACAATAATGCTGGCAAGCTCACGCTAAACGACAGCACTATCAGCGGTAATTGGGGCGAGCGGGGCGGCGGCATCTATAGCCAAAGTGATATGATGATGGTGACTGATAGTACCATCAACAACAACAAGACTAACTACGATGGTGGTGGTATCCATAACGAGAATACGATGACTCTGATTAATGTCACCATCTCGGGCAATCAGGCAGCCCGTCACGGGGGCGGTATCTGTAGTGGTCTCTGGAGCGATGCAACCGCAAATTTGAATAATGTCACCATCAGTAAGAATATCGCTGATAGCTTGTCTAATGGTTCCACCGATGGCGGCGGCATCTATATGAACCATGGTAGTGTCCATATTGAGAACAGCATCGTCGCCGGAAATCAGGATAAAAGTGGTGCCGGAAACACCGTTCACCCTGACTGCTCTGGCACACTCACTTCTGGTGGATACAATCTTGTCCAGGATACTGCCGGTTGCAGTGGTCTCACGGCGACGGACATCACCGGGCAAGAATCCCACTTGGAGACGCTGGCCGACAACGGCGGAGAGACTGAAACCCACGCCCCGCAATCTAATAGTCCGGCCATCGATGCCGGCAATCCCGCCGGTTGCCAGGATGATGATGGCAACGACCTGACCACCGATCAGCGCGGCGAACCACGCCCCTATCCTACTGGCGGGCATTGTGACATCGGCGCTTATGAAATCCAGCAAAGCTTTCCCAATCTGGAAGTCGTTAAGGCCAACGACGTCGGCGGTTTTGTCACCCTGGGGACCACCTTCCAATGGACAGTGACGATCAGCAATACGGGCGGGGGTGATGCCGTCTTCAACGGGGGTGAAACCATCTTCCAGGATGACCTGCCCGCCGGGGCGACCTATGGTACGCCGACCGTCCAGAATGTCACCGATGTGACCAACAGTGGGGACATCGACTGCCAGCTTATCGGCACGACGCTGAGATGCGTCCCGGATGGCGCCGATGTCACCCTGAGCGCGGAAACGAGCTCCTTTGATGTTGGCTTCGACGTCACCCCCAGTGCAACAGGGGATCTAACCAATCCTGACCCCAACGGAATTTGCCAGGTAGACCCGGATGACCATATCGCCGAACGCAACGAACGTGATAACGCTTGCACAGATACCGTCACCGTGTTAGATAAACCCGATCTGCAAGTGACAAAGGCGAACGACACAGAGGGAACAGGCGTTGTGGGCACCGCTTTTGAATGGGCGATCACGCTCTCTAACGGGGGTGCTAGCGATGCGACCTTTGCCGACGGACAAACCATGTTCAGAGATGACTTGCCCAGCACGGCGGCAAGCTACGGTACGCCGAGAGCGCAGAACTTCACCGATATCACCAATAGCGGCAATGTCGATTGCAATATCGTTGGAATGGCTCTTACGTGTATGGCAAATGGTGCCGATGTCACGTTTGGGGCAGTGACAGGCTCTTTTGACGTAACGATTGAAGTGACGCCAAACGTGGAAGGGGATCTTACCAATCCCGATCTCAACGGAATTTGCCAGATAGACCCGGATGATCACGTGGATGAAGACGATGAAAGCGACAATGAGTGTGCTGATACGGTCACCGTGACCGTTGCCGGGGGGGATGGCGACGATAATGGCAGTGGCATATCCTCCCGCAATTGCCCCGTGGGCGTCCCCGGCGGGATTTGCAGGCTCAAGAATATGGTCAAAACGACGGTTTTCGAGAACACAGTTTTGGATGGTAGCTACATCCGTATCAAAGAAAAATCCGGCGGAAACTTCAAACTTGGCGACCGTGTGTTCGATGTCACCATCATCGGCCCGGATGGGGAGGCGATTCCCACCTTTGACCCGCCCATCGAAGTTTGCTTGCGCCCGACCAATGCCGAGTTGCAGGCCGCCGGATGGAGCTACGGCAACCTGACCCTGTTCCACAGTCACGCGGGCGGCCCCTGGGAAGCGATCTATAATACCTACGAACAGGATGGCAAGGTATGCGCCAAGGTTTGGCAATTGAGCCGTTTTGCCCTCGGCGTCGCGCCGCTGCCCGATACCGGCTTCGCGCCTGGTTTGGAACACACTTTGCCCACCCAACCCGCCGAGAAAGCCTATGTTGATCTATTGGGTGTCACTGCGAGCG